>CAKSZM010000070.1 GCA_934525735.1 uncultured Faecalibacterium sp.
TGCTCAGCTTGTGCTGCAGCAGCGGATGCTCAACGATCATCGGGGTCATAAAAACACGCTCCTTATTTTAAATAGATCCACTCTATCGGGTACAAATCTACGATTTAAAATAGCCTCCGCTTGCGCTCTGGCTATCTTCAGCGGAAAACCTTTTTTATTTTTTGATACCGGAAAGCCCGCAGGCTTTCCGGTATCAGCTTTCACAAGGGGGATTGCTCCCGCTCTGCCAGCTCCCTTACCGGTTCTCCAGTGCGGTGAGCTTATCGATGCGGCGCTGATGGCGGCCGCCCTCGAACTCGGTGTTCAGGAAGATGTCCACCAGCTGGCAGGCAAGGCCTGCGCCCACCACGCGGCCGCCCATGCACAGGGCGTTGGCGTCGTTGTGGCGGCGGGTATACTCGCAGCTGAAGCTGTCGGAGCAGCAGCAGGCGCGGATGCCCTTGATCTTGTTGGCTGCCATGCTGATGCCCACGCCGGTGCCGCAGAACAGCAGCGCCTTTTCGCACTCGCCGCTCACAACGGCGTCGCAGGCGGGCACGGCCATGTCGGGGTAGTCCACGCTGTCGGTGCTGTGGGTGCCGTAGTCGATGTAGGCCACGCCCAGCTCGTCCAGATGAGCCTTGACAGCCTCTTTCAGTTCAAATCCGCCGTGGTCAGCGGCCAGTGCAATGGGTTTTGCCATGGAAAAACGTCCTTTCTCTTGTAACGCGAACAATAACTCAAGCTTTTTCTTTTTTTGCCGCAGCTTCGGCTGCAAGGCGCTCGGCGCGCTCCCGCTCGGCCTGACTCAGGCGGTGATAGTCCGGCAGCAGCGCCTCGGGCAGAACTGCCTGCCCGGCCTTTGCCATCTTCTGCGCCGTCAGCGCCACGGCGGCGGCTCTGCCGCACCGCAGGGCCGGGGGCGTTACCAGCACGCCCGGCACACTGCCGTATTTATTATAGCACAGAGATGCCCCGTCACCAACAAAAAACAGAGGTTTTTTGCAATTTTCTACAAAATCTGCTAAGTCTGCCACAGCGCGGGCGTCATCGTCCAGCAGGCGGGCGTGGGTAGCAAGGTCGAAGGCGGCGCTGTACACCTGCGCGCGGCGGGCGTCCAGCGCGCACAGCACGGTGCCCTCGCCGGTGTGGGCGGCGGCCAGCGCTTCCAGTGTGGACACCGGGGCACACAGCGTCTCCCGGGGGAAGGCCAGCCCCTTGACGGCGGCCAGACCGATGCGCAGGCCGGTAAAACTGCCGGGGCCTGCGTTGACGCCGTACAGGTCGATGTCGGCGCAGCTCATGCCGCACAGTTTCAGGCAGGTGTCGATCATGGGCATCAGGGTCTCGCTGTGGGTCATGCCCGCGTCCAGATAGACCTCGTACAGCAGGCGGTCGTCCTGCAGCAGGGCCACGCCGGCGGTCTTGCCGGCGGTATCAACGGCCAGAATGTTCATAGCGTTACCCCCTCGATGGTGATCCTGCGGGTGTTCTCGTCCACGCGCTGGATGTCCACCCGGATGGGGTGTTCCAGCGCCAGCAGGTCGGCAAAGTTCTCGCTCCACTCGGCCGCCACGATGGCTCCCTCGTCCAGATAATCGTAAAAGCCTGCCGCGCACAGGTCGTTCTCGGTGGAGATGCGGTACAGGTCAAAGTGGGCCAGCGGCTTCGGGCCGCGGTAGTAGTTGACGATGGCGAAGGTGGGGCTGGTGACCGGGTCGGTGCAGCCAAGGCCCTCGGCCAGACCTTCGGTAAAGGCGGTCTTGCCTGCGCCCAGACCGCCCGTGAAGGTGATGAGCGCCCCCGGGGCCAGCACAGCCGCCATGCGTTTGCCCAGCGCCACAGTCTCGGCGCGGGAATGGGTGATATATTCTGCCATGAAGCTTACCTCATTGATTCAAAAAAGGGATGGCAGAACGCTCTGCCATCCCTTAGTATAATATACTTTTTCAAAAAGCGCAATGCCCGGGTCAGGCTGCCAGCTCGCCGTCCGTCTCGGTGTAGGGGTTTGGCAGGGTGGCGGAACGGTCGCCGCTGAGGACGATGTAGGATGCCGATGCATGAGGCCGCTTGCCGCCCTGCGCGTTGTACCAGAGGATATCGTCGGTGCCGTAAACCTCTTTTGCATAGTCTGCGGCGGATTTCAGCGTTTCGCCCTCGATCATCCGGTTGACCATGGCCCACAGCATACTGCGGGAGTACACCGAGTATACGTTGTTCACATAGCCTGCCACAGCCTTTGCGCCCGCCGCCAGCAGCGCATCCGCGATGCCGGTGTCCACATGGCCGTTCTTGCCGTAGAACTCGCAGGTCTCGCTGAGCACGATGCCGTGGCCCCGGTAAGCGCTGCGGAAGAAGGCATCCGTTGCGGCATACATGCCGTTGATCTTCACCACACGGTGGCTCAGCAGGTCAAAACCGTAGCGCAGGTCGCTCCAGAAATCCGACTTTTCGGTGAGCAGGATCAGCGGTTCGGTGGCAGTCTGCTTGCGCAGCCAGCCGTACTCGTAGGTGTAATATGCGCCGTGGGTGCTCAGGATGCACAAATCGTAGCTGCCCATCCGGCGCAGGTCGGAGAGGGTGACGGTGGTGTCCAGATCCGTGTGCAGGCCCACCGAGTTCCAGTAGCTCTGCATGTAGGCGTAGTAGGGGTAACGGGTGCTGTTGACCGTGTTGTCAAAGGCGTAGTAGATGGCTGCGCTGCCCACCCGCTTGTTCTCGGCAAAGTCCTGCAGCTCTTCTTCCAGCTGGCCGGCCTGCAGCGTAACCGTGCCGTTCTCCTCGTCGGGGTCGGTGAGCAGGATGCCGCCCAGTGCGCCGCAGGCGTAGGTGAAGCTGACCATGCCGTTTTCCTCGTCGGTGCAGACCGAGCCGTTTTTCACAAGCCCCTGTTCGGTCAGCGTTTCCAACTGCTGCTGCGCGGCCTCGCTGCGCTGGGCCTGCGTCATCTGTTCAAACTCCTCGCTGCCGGTCAGCGCGGTGACGGCGTCGTCTGCCTGCTGCATCTCCTTCACGTCCGAAGCGGTCAGGCTCTGCTGCGCGGCATTCAGGGCCGGATCCTGCCCCTCTGCGGCAAAGGCCGCCGCGGGCAGCACAGCGGCCGCCATGGCCAGTGTGCACACCGCGCAGACAAGACGCTTCCCGAGACGTTTCCAATGATCTGTCATATTCCCATTTCCTCCGGGGCGGCACACGATCGCACGCCCCTTTTCGGCAGGGCAGCCGCCCGGATGTCGGCTCCGGCCCTGCATTTTCCCACGGCGGAAAAGCTCCGCCCGTGTGTACTCATTGTAGATTGTCCCCCGGGCTTTGTCAAGCTTCCCGCCGGGATTTTTCAAAGCTGTCACAATGGCTGCATTGCATTCCCCTGCCGGGGTGTGTATAATAAGGATAAATTGGGTATTTGTTGCCCGGTGTGCAACTGTTTTGCGAAAGGTGGTGCTTTCTTGGAAAGCATTCGGCAATATTTCAAACGAACCGACAAAGTTTATCTCTTTTTGTGCATCTTCAGCAGCACCATGGCCGTGGTGGCGCTGGCGTCATGGGCCACCAAGCAGGGCAGCGGCTTTGCGGTGGACGAGGTGACCGGCGCTGTCACCGGCATCGGCGACTACCGCCGTGCGCTGGTGCAGGCGGGCGCAGCCGTCATCGGCCTTGTGATCGCGCTGCTGCTGTCCTGCATCGACTACCGCAGCCTTGTCAAGGTGTGGCCGGTGCATGTGGCGGTGACGTGGGGTCTGGTGCTGCCCACCCTGTTCATCCGCAACGTGACCATCGGCCCGCTGACCATCGGCTACAACGCGGGCGATACCGACAACTACTCGTGGTACAAGCTGGCAGGCTTCACCTTCCAGCCCACAGAGCTTGCGAAGATCAGCTTCATCCTGACCTTTGCCATGCACCTGAACAACGTGCGCAGCCGCATCAACGAGCCGAAGGAACTGGGCAAGCTGCTGCTGCACCTGCTGGTGCCCATCGCCATCATCCATGTGCAGGGCGACGACGGCACCGCTATTATTTATGGTATCATCGGCTGCTGCATGATGTTCGCCGCCGGGCTGAGCTGGAAGTATATCCTCGCGGCCGTGTCGGCGGCGGGTGCGGCGATCGCCGTAGCCTTCGCCTTTTTCAGCGATAAGATCGGCAAGGGCTACCAGTGGTACCGCATCCTGGCCGTCATCGACCCGGAGAACACCACCGGCTGGGCACCCAACGAAGCCACCTGGAAGAACATCATCTACCAGCAGCAGCGCGGCGAGATCGCCATCGGCTCGGGCGGCATCTTCGGCAACGGACTGTTCGGGGGGCGGTACTACAGCGTGCCCAACGCTCACAACGACTTCATCCTCAGCTGGATGGGCAACGCCATCGGCTTTGTGGGGCTGTGCATCGTGCTGGGGGTGCTGCTGGCGCTGGTCATCAAGACCTTTGCCACGGGTGCCCGCAGCGAAGACCTGCTGGGCAGCTACATCTGCGCCGGCATCGGCGGCGCACTGATGGCGCAGATCGCGGTGAACGTGGGCATGAACCTGCGGGTGCTGCCGGTCATCGGCGTCACCCTGCCCTTCTACTCGGCGGGTGGCAGCTCGGTGCTCATGCTGTATATCTGCGTCGGATTAGTCCTGTCTGTTTATATGCACAATACCAAGAGCCTGTTCGGGTAAAAGCCCGGGCAGGGGGTGCGGTATTGTATTCCGCAACAGGATATGATAGAATAAAAATACCGCCTGCAAGGGCGGTAAAGGTGCTGTCTGCAAGTGCAGGTGGTCTAGCTCCCTCCGGCAAGCGTCCGGGGGACGTGAAAAACTTGTTGTTTCTGGTTTCCCCCGTTCGCAAAGCGAAAGGGGGAACTTTTTGTTTATAAGAGCACGGGTTGCGGCTCCCTGCGTCTGCTTCAGCCCTTGGGCGGGCTTCGCATCCTGCAGGCCGCGGCCCCAACAGCTCCTCCCTGTTTCCGCCGCTGGCGGCGGTCGTCGCCGTTGCAGTGTACGTTACATTTCAGATCTCATGGACAATCTTCAAGGAGATCCATAACAATAAGAAATGACCGCCCCAGTCTACCAAACGCGAGCGGTCATTCTTATTGACTAACTAGCCGGAGGGAGCTGACCATTGCGGGCAGCTCCTTTTGTATTTATAGTATAGTGGATTTTCAATTGCTTGTCAAGGGCTGACAGTCCTTCCCTTCAACGCAAAAACGCCCCTGCATCGAAAACTTTCTGCAGAGGCGTTTTCCATATCACGCAGTTACTTCTCGTACCCCAGCGTTGCGGCCATGACGGCCTTGATGGTGTGCATCCGGTTCTCGGCTTCGTCGAACACGATGCTCTGGGGGCCTTCGAACACCTCGTCGGTCACCTCCATGGCATCGCGGCCGAAGCGCTCGCCCATCTCCTTGCCCACGGTGGTCTTGTGGTCGTGGAAGGCGGGCAGGCAGTGCATGAACACGGCATGGGGGCCAGCAATGTCCATCAGCTGCTGGTTGATCTGGTAGGCGGACAGGTCGTGGATGCGCTCGGCCCAGACCTCCACCGGCTCGCCCATGGAGACCCACACGTCGGTGTAGAGCACGTCAGCGCCCTTGGCTGCCTTGGCGGGGTCCTCTTCAAAGGAGATGGTCGCGCCGGTCTGGGCGGCAATGGCCTGACACTGTGCCACAAGGGCCGGGTCCGGCTGGTACTTTTTGGGGGCGCAGGCGGTGAAGTTCAGGCCCATCTTGGCGCAGCCCACCATCAGGCTGTTGCCCATGTTATAGCGGGCGTCGCCGAAGTAGACGAAGTTGATGCCCTTCAGCTTGCCGAAGTGCTCCCGGATGGTGAGGAAGTCGGCCAGGATCTGGGTGGGGTGGAACTCGTTGGTCAGGCCGTTCCACACGGGGACACCGGCGTAGTGCGCCAGATCCTCCACGATCTGCTGGCCGTAGCCGCGGTACTCGATGCCGTCGAACATGCGGCCCAGCACCCGGGCGGTGTCGGCGATGGACTCCTTCTTGCCGATCTGGCTGCCGGAGGGGTCGAGGTAGGTCACTTCCATGCCCAGATCGTGGGCGGCGACCTCAAAGCTGCAGCGGGTGCGGGTGGAGGTCTTTTCAAAGATCAGGGCAATATTTTTGCCCGCAAGCTGGTCATTGTGGCGGATGCCGGCCTTCTTTTTGGCCTTGAGGTCGGCGGCGAGGTCGAGCAGTTCTTCGATCTCGGCGGGGGTGTAATCCAGAAGCTTGAGGAAGCTGCGGTTTTTCAGACTCATTGTATATTTTCCTCTCTATGCAAACATTATTGTATATTTATTCGAATCGTAATTCTATTATAGTACAAGAGAGGTTACAGGTCAAGCTCTGCCTTCCGTCCGCTGGGCTGATAGGGCGTCAGCTTCACGCCCGCCTTTTTGAACATGAACCGCGCCGCAACGCTGGAATCGCTGTCGTGGTACTTGTCGCCGTAGTACACCACCTCGGCAATGCCGGACTGGATGATGGCCTTGGTGCACTCGTTGCAGGGGAAGAGGGTCACATACACCCGCGCGCCCTTGAGGTTGTTGTGGGCGCTGTTGAGGATGGCGTTCAGCTCCGCGTGGCAGACGTACATGTACTTGGTGTCCAGCGGGGCGCCCTCGCGCTCCCAGGGCATCTCGTCGTCGCTGCAGCCGATGGGCATACCGTTGTAGCCCAGCGAGAGGATCTTGTTTTCCGGGCTGACGATGCACGCGCCCACCTGACTGTTGGGGTCTTTGGAGCGCATGGCCGTGAGCAGAGCAATGCCCATGAAATATTCATCCCAGTTGATGTAATCGGTACGTTTCATCGCGGAAAACCTCCTGTTTTATCGGAACCGGCCTGCCGCTTGACAAACCCGGTGAAATGCACTATACTACAAATAAGAAAAGGCGCTGCCCGCAATGGTCAGCTCCCTCCGGCTAAACAGTCAATAAGAGAATGACCGCTCACCGTTTGCGAGACTGAGGGCGGTCATTTCTTATTGTTATGGATCTCCTTGAAGATTGCCCACGAGATCTGAAATGTAACATACACCGTTCCACCGATGATGGTGAGCAGTGCGAGCACTTCGTTCAACTCCATGATGCATCCCCCCCTTTCGCGTTTGCGAACGGGGGAAACCAGAAACAACAAGTTTTTCACGTCCCCCGGACGCTTGCCGGAGGGAAGCCAGACCACCGTCTATGCAGACAGCACCTCAACGCCGCCGTGAAGCGACACAATCAGTATAACATAAAATGTCTTTGGATAAAAGGGACTGCAGCGCATTCTTTTGTGCAGCAGCCCCTTTTTATTTCCCTCAATGTCAACTTGCACAAAACACTGCCCTGAAGTTTGGCAGGCGATTCGGCAAAAAAATCAAACGAAATATTTAAAAATCGTTTGGAGTGTGGTATTATCTTTGTAAAATATGCCACAAAAGCGGAGAGAATGCTCCGTGCGGCGGAAATGAGGGAAAAACCGATATGAAATACGCAAGCAACAACATCCGCAATATCCTGATTGCCGGTCATGCCGGCAGCGGCAAGACCACGCTCACCGAGGCGCTGGTCTATTTTTCGGGCGCTGCCGAGCGTATGGGCCGGGTCGAGGACGGCACCACGATTTCGGACTTTGACCCCGAGGAAGCAAAGCGCAAGGCCAGCCTGTCGGCATCCGTGGTGCCGGTGGAGTACGAGGGCATCAAGTACAACCTGATCGACGCCCCGGGCCTGTTCGACTTCGAGGCCGGTGAGTACGAGGGCATCCGCGCCGCCGAGAGCGTGCTGGTGGTGGTGTCCGGCCGCAGCGGCGTCACCGTGGGTGCCGAAAAAGCCTTCCAGCTGGCCCGCAAAAACAACAAGGCAACGATGGTCTTTGTCTCCAAGTGCGATCTGGAGAACGCCAACTACTTCAAGATCCTCGAGGACATGAAGATCAAGTTCGGCTCCACCGTCTGCCCCTGCGTCGTGCCCGCCAAGCTGGACGACGGCACCCCCGTGTACATCAACCTGTTCAGCCAGAAGGCTTTTAAGTACGAGGGCGGCAAGCAGATCCAGGTGGACCTGCCCGACATCGGCCACCGCTTCCAGGGCCTGATCGAGGCCATGAGCGAGGCCATTGCCGAGACCGACGATGAGCTGATGGAAAAGTTCTTCGGCGGCGAAGCCTTCACCACCGAGGAGATCGTGGAAGGCATGCGCAAGGGCGTCAAGGACGGCCTGATCACCCCCGTGTTCTGCGGCAGCGCCGTGAACCAGCAGGCGCTGGATATGCTGCTGTTCAACATGCACAAGCTGCTGCCCAGCCCGGAGCACAGCGGCGCAACGCTGGCCGAGGACGCTGCCGGTGAGCCGGTGGAGCTGCACTGCACCGAGGCAGAACCCACCGCCGCCTATGTGTTCAAGACCGTGGCCGACCCCTTCGTGGGCAAGCTGAGCTACCTGCGCGTGGTCAGCGGCAAGGTGACCGCAGGCGAGCCGCTGGTCAACGCCCGCACCGGCGAGCCGGAAAAGATCGGCAAGCCGCTTACCGTCATCGGCAAGAAGCAGGTGGACGCCGACGGCATCGGTGCCGGTGATATCGGCGCGGTGGCAAAGCTGGTGACCGCAAAGACCGGCGACACCCTGTGCGACGCTTCCCGCGTGGTGAAGCTGCCCGCCCCCGTGTTCCCGCAGCCCAGCCTGTTCATGGCCGTCACCGTGGCCAAGAAGGGCGACGAGGGCAAGATCAGCAGTGCGCTGGCCCGCCTGATGGAAGAAGACCCCACCCTGAGCTACCAGAACAACGCCGAGACCCATCAGCAGGTCATCGGCGGTCTGGGCGAGCAGCATCTGGATGTGGTCAAGGCAAAGCTCAAGAACAAGTTCGGCGTGGAGATCGGGCTGGAAGCACCCCGCATCGCCTACCGTGAGTCCATCCGCAAGGCCTGCCAGAAGCAGGGCCGCCACAAGAAGCAGACCGGCGGCCACGGCCAGTTCGGCGACGTCATCATCAACTTTGAGCCTTGCGACAGCGAGCAGGTGGTGTTCGAGGAGAAGGTGTTCGGCGGCAGCGTGCCCAAGAACTTCTTCCCCGCCGTGGAAAAGGGCGTCCGCCTTGCCGCCGAAAAGGGCGTGCTGGCCGGTTACCCCGTGGTGGGCCTGAAAGCCACCCTGCTGGACGGCAGCTACCACCCCGTGGACAGCTCCGAGATGGCCTTTATCATGGCCGCAAAGCTGGCCTATAAGGCCGCCATGCCCGAGGCCGGCCCCGTCATTCTGGAGCCCATCCACACCCTGAAGGCTCATGTGCCGAACGACAATACCGGCGACATCATGGGCGACGTGACCAAGCGCCGCGGCCGCGTGCTGGGCATGGAGCCGGACGAGGACGGCCTGCAGACCATCATCGCTGAAGTGCCGCTGGCGGAGCTGGCCAACTTTACCACCTTCATCCGGCAGACCACGCAGGGCCGCGGCTGGTTCACCACCGAGTTTGCCCGCTACGAGATCCTGCCCGAGATGCTGGT
>CAKSZM010000071.1 GCA_934525735.1 uncultured Faecalibacterium sp.
GAGTTTGTTTCCATTGCCCCGCAGGAAAAGCTGATGCAGTATTTCCGCGTCTCCATTCTGGCAGGCGTGGTGGTCACCGTTCCGGTGGCGTTCTACCACATTTATGCATTTGCAAAGCCCGGCCTGAAAAAGAGCGAGAGCTTCTTCTTCAAGATGGTCATGCTGCTGGGCCTGATCCTGTTCTGCGTGGGCGTGCTGTTCGCCTACAAGCTCATGATGCCCTTCATGCTGCGGTTCCTCAGCACCGGCATCGAGGGTGCAGAGTACATCCAGACCACCACCAGTATCGAGAGCTATGTCAACCTCTGCCTGACGATGTTCATCATCTTCGGCTGTGTGTTTGAGATGCCTCTGATCACCATTATCCTCTCGAAAATGGGCATCATCAACCCCACTCTGCTCAAGCAGGTGCGCGGTGTTGCCATCGTGGTCATCTTCTTCATCGCGGCAGTTGTCACCCCGCCGGACATTGTGTCCCAGTGCATGGTGGCAGGCCCCATGGTGCTGCTGTACTTCATCAGCATCTTCCTGAGCGGTATCTTCTACAAGCCGCACACGGATGATGATGACGATGAGGACGAGGAAGACGAGGATGAGGACGAAGAGTAAGGCTCTTCTCCTGACAATCGATTTTTTCTGATTTTGAAAAGGCTGCTGTGCCGTCTGGCATGGCGGCCTTTTTGTTATGCTCTGTACTATACAAACCATCCGCCCTGTGCTAGAATGAGGTCAACAACACAAAGGCGGTGAGTCCATGCACCCTCTGACCGAATACCCCCGCCCGGCCATGCGCCGGGACAGCTACGAAAACCTCAACGGCCTGTGGAGATATGCCATCACTTCCACGGCAGACCACCCTGCTGCGTGGGACGGCGACATTCTGGTGCCCTACTCGCCGGAGGCAAAAGCTTCCGGGGTGGGGCGCACTCTGCAGCCCGGCCAGTGGCTGCACTATCACCGCTGGTTTGCTCCGCCTGCCGGGCAGGGCGGCCGGGTGCTGCTGCACTTCGGCGCGGTGGACTATGCCTGCGCGGTGCAGGTCAACGGCCATCTGGTGGGCGGACACCGGGGCGGCTACTGGCCTTTTACGCTGGATATCACGGAGCAGCTCAACGGCACCGGCCGCAACAGCCTGTGGGTGGCGGTGCAGGACCCCTCCGACACCGGAACGCAGGCGCGGGGCAAGCAGACCCTGAAGCCGGGCGGGATGTTCTACCCGGCCCAGAGCGGCATCTGGCAGACGGTCTGGCTGGAACGTGTGCCGGAAAACTATATCCAGTCCCTGACCGTTACCCCGGACTACGATGCCCGTACCGTGACCGTGAAAGCACACACCGCGCAGCCCGGCGGGGCGGTAAACCTGTGGGCTGTGGTGCGTGCCGGGGGCGTGACCATTGCCGAGGACTGGGGCAGCGACGAAGCCGACCGGGACGGCGAAGTGACCCTGCTGATCACCGAAGAGCATTTCTTCCCTTGGAGCCCGGACACGCCGTTCCTGTACGACCTGACCGTGGGCACCACGCAGGGCGGAGAAGAAGACTGTGACACCTTGCACAGCTACTTTGCCCTGCGCAAGTGGAGCTGCGCGCCGGATGCAAAAGGCGTGCTGCGCTTTTGCCTGAACGACAAGCCCATCCTGCTCAACGGCCTGCTGGATCAGGGCTATTGGCCCGATGGCCTGTACACTCCGCCGTCGGATGCAGCGGTGGAGCGGGAGCTGAGCGAGGTGAAGGCGCTGGGGTTCAACCTGCTGCGCAAGCACGCAAAGATCGAGCCGCAGCGCTGGTATTACCACTGCGATAAGCTGGGGCTGGTGGTCTGGCAGGACATCGTCAACGGCGGCAGCCGGTACAATCTGTGGTTCGTCACCTATCTGACCAACGTGCTGCAGCCGCTGCTGCGCCGTCTGCCCGATGCAGAGCCGCTGTGGGGCCTGCTGAGCCGCGGAAAGGAATCTTTCCGGGAAACATACCGCCGCGAGTTGGAAGCCACGGTACAGGCGCTCTCAGCGCATCCGTGCATCGGCTGCTGGGTGCCCTTCAACGAAGGGTGGGGCCAGTTCGATGCGGCAGGCGCTGTGCAGGCCGTCCGGGCGCTGGACGATACCCGCCTTGTGGATGAGGCCAGCGGCTGGTACGATCAGGGCGGGGGAGACGTGTACTCTCTGCACAACTACTTCTATCCGCTGCGGGTCAGCCCGAAGAGCCGCACCATGGCGCTCAGCGAGTACGGCGGCATTGCATGGCCTATGCCCGGCCATGAGCCGGCCGGCAGGACCTACGGCTACGGCACTGCAAAGAACCGTGCTGAGCTGACCGCCCGCTACAAAAAGCTGCAGCTGGGCACCGTGATGCCCCAGCTGAAAAAGGGGCTTTCAGCGCTGGTGTATACCCAGCTGACCGACGTGGAGGACGAGGTGAACGGCCTGTTCACCTGCGACCGCACCGAGACGAAACCGGATCCAAATGCTGTCCGCTCGGTGAACGCAGCCCTTGCCGCTGAGTTTGCAAAAGTGACACGGTAAAACCCAAAAAGCCCCTGCGTTTTCCACAATCGGCATGGAAGCCGGTGGAAAAACGCAGGGGCTTTGGCATTGCAAAAAATCAGCTGTTGGCGCTGTCGTTCACGATCTTGGAAGCGGGCAGCTTGTTCATGGAAGAGCTGTTGAGGTTGTGGTCAAGCCCGGCGCCGTATGCGGCAAGGCTGTCGTTCAGCTCGTTGCCCTTCATGTCGCTGAGGATCTGGCTGCGCAGGTCGTCCAGAGAGGAGACACTCAGCGGGTCCACACGCACCATCAGGATCAGGCTGTAGCTGTTGAGCTGCACGGCAGCGGCTTCGCCGTAGGCGAGGCCGCGCACAGCGTCGGCGGCACCGTCCTGCGTAAAGGCAGAGGTCAGGTCGCTTTCGGTCAGCAGTTCGTTTTGAACACTGGCGGCATCATCGGGAACATCGGCGCTCAGCACTGCGTAGATGTCCGGCAGGGCAGCCTGCGCAGCAGCGTGCAGGGCGCTGAACTGATCCGAGACGGTCTCGGCTTCAGCGGCGTTGGCGCTGTCGGCAGCAGCTTCGGCCAGCTGCAGCATCTGAGCCTTCTGGTCGTCATCGGCAAAGGCATAAGTGCTGGTGTTGTACAGCGGGATGTTGATGTAGCCGATCTCATACATGCTGTTGTCCAGATGGCTGGTCAGCTCGTCGTCGTCCACGGGGGTCTCGCCGTCCGGGCCGTAGACCATGTCCAGCAGCAGAGTGTGCTCCATCTGGATGCGCTCAAAGGCCTTGAGGGTTTCCAGACCGATGCCGTTTTCGGTGTAGGTGTCGCCGTACTGATCCATCATCTGCTGGGCGTAGCTGTCGGCAGAAGAGATCTGTTCGTCGGTCAGCTTGCCGCCCAGCTCCTTGAAGCGGGCATCCACGGCGGCGAGGGTCTCCAGCGTTTTCTGGGTCTGGTCGGCTACGTAATCGCTGACCACGGCCGTGTCGCCGCTGTCGGAATCGGTGGTGATGGTCTCTTTCAGAAAAGCTTTGACATCGGTAGCATCCTGATCGGTGCCGGCAAGCTGGGCTGCCTGCTGGTAGGCACCGTACTGGGCAAGCAGGTACATGCCGGAGGTGACCTCAAAATCACCGATTTTGCCCACGGTATCCGGGGTGGAGATGGTGCAGCCTGCAAGGCTGAACACCAGCGCCAGTGCGCACACCAGCGCGAGAAGTTTCTTTTTCATGTGTGATGCTCCTGTTGTTATGATTGTATAAAAAACTCCCTCAGCCGCTGACGCGACAGCTCCCTCTGGGAGGGAGCCTTTGAGCCTCCCTCGTAGAGGGAGGTGGCATTGCGAAGCAATGACGGAAGGAGTTATTCAGCGGGCTTTAAAATCTCCGCCATTGCCTTGAGGATGCTCTGCAGCAGCTCCAGCGGCTTTTCGTCGGGCTGGAGGACGACCGAGAGGTAGGGCCTGCTGCCGGCTCCGGCAGTGACCCGGCCGTTGAAGGCCATCAGCAGGCCGCGGATCATGGGCACATCCAGATTTTCCAGATTGAGCACGAGGGTATCCTTCTTCTGGGTCACCTCGTACGCACCCACGGCGGCGGCCTGCACCCGCACCAGCGAAACATTGACCAGATCGCTCACCGAGGGCGGCGGGTCGCCGTAGCGGTCGATCAACTCGTCCAGCACGTCGGCGGCGTCCTCGGGGGTCTGGATGGCGGCGATGCGTTTGTAGGCTTCGATGCGCCCGGCTCCGTCCGAGATATACTTTTCCGGGATGAAAGCGTCCACCCGCAGATCCACAAGGCAGTCGCTCTTGTCCCGCTGCACCGGCTCGCCCTTAGCCCGGGCGATGGCCTGCGTCAGCATCTTGACATAGAGGTCGTAGCCCACGGCTTCCATATGGCCGTGCTGACTGTGGCCCAGCAGGCTGCCGGCGCCGCGGATCTGCAGATCCCGCATGGCGATGCGGAAGCCGGAGCCGAAGGCTGTGAACTCCCGGATGGCAGACAGACGCTTCTGGGCGATATCCGAGAGGGTCTTGTCCCGGCGGAAGGTGAAGTAGGCGTAGGCTTTGCGGCCCGAGCGGCCCACGCGGCCGCGGATCTGGTACAGCTGCGCCAGACCCATGCGGTCGGCGTCCTCGATGATGAGGGTGTTGCAGTTGCGCACGTCAATGCCGGTCTCGATCAGAGTGGTGCACACCAGAATGTCGATCTCGCCGTTCAGCAGATGCTGCCACACAGGGTTCAGCTCTTCCTCGGTCATCTTGCCGTGGGCGATGCCGATGCGTGCCCCGGGAACCATCTGGCTCACATGGGCCGCGCAGGCCTCGATGTTGTCCACCCGGTTGTGCAGATAGTACACCTGACCGCCCCGGGCCAGCTCCTTCTTCATGGCTTCGGCCAGAATGACGTCGTTGTATTCCAGCACAAAGGTCTCCACAGGCTGGCGTTCGATGGGCGGCTGCTCAATAGTGGAAAGATCCCGGATGCCGCTCATGGCCATGTTCAGGGTGCGGGGGATGGGCGTTGCCGACAGGGTGAGCATGTCCACCCCGATGAAGTTTTCCTTCAGCTTTTCCTTGTGCTTGACGCCGAACCGCTGTTCCTCGTCGATGATGACAAGGCCGAGGTCGTGGAATTTCACGTCCTTGGACAGCAGCCGGTGGGTGCCCACCACGATATCCACCACACCGGACTGCAGACCCTTGAGGGTCTCTTTCTGCTGCTTGGCGGTGCGGAAACGGGACATCATCTCCACCCGCACCGGGAATGCCTCCATGCGGGAGAGAATGGTGTTGTAGTGCTGCCATGCCAGCAGAGTAGTAGGAGCAAGGATGGCGCACTGTTTGCCGCCCATCACGCACTTGAACGCCGCCCGCAGAGCGACTTCGGTCTTGCCGACGCCCACGTCGCCGCAGAGAAGCCGGTCCATGGGATAGCCTTTTTCCATGTCCTGCTTGATCTCGGCGGTGGCGTTCAGCTGATCATCGGTCTCGTCGTAGTCAAAGCGGGTCTCAAAGTCCCGCTGCCATTCGGTGTCGGGCGGGAAGGCGTAGCCTGCGGCCTGCTTGCGGCGGGCGTACAGCTCGATGAGCTCCTGCGCCATTTCCTCGGTGGCCTTTTTCACCTTGCTGCGGGTGCGCTGCCACTCGGCGCCGCCCAGCTTGGCCAGCTTCACTTTTTCCTCGTCGCCGGGGGCAGTGTAGCGGCTCAGCAGGTCCAGCTGGGTGACGGGCACATACAGCACATCGGAGCCGGAATACTGGATCTTCAGGTAATCCTTGGTCGCGCCCTGCACTTCCAGCCGCTGGATGCCCGCATACATACCGATGCCCTGATTCTGGTGCACCACATAGTCGCCGGGTTTGATGTCTGACAGACTGGAAAGGGCGTTCTTGTTCTTTTTGCGCTTTTTATGTTCGGCGGCGGCCTCCTCGTCCAGACCGTGCCGCCGGCTGGAAAGCACTGCCGCGTGTGCAAACGGGAAGGTGCATCCACCGGTCAGATGACCGGGCAGCACCTGCACAAGGCCCTTGGCGGGGCAGACATCCCGGCTCATGCTTACGGCATAGCCCTTGTCGGCAAGGTCGCGGGTCAGGGCGGCAGCACCCTTGGGGGTGCCGGAGAACAGGGTGATGGCGTACCCCTGCGCGATGAGCGGGTCGAGGTCCTCTTTCAGCGAAGCAAGGTCGCCGTTCCAATTGGGGGCGGCGTAGGCTTCGGCGTTGATGAGGTCTTTCAGTTTGAACTCGTTCATGCCGCGCAGGAAGTTCTCGCACAGCAGGGTGCTCTGCTTCTGGGCGGCGTTCACCAGATCGTCCATGGTCTGGTACAGCACATCCAGCCCGGGGCAGAGCACGCCTTCCTCCAAAAGGCCGGTCAGTTCTTCGCTGCGGCGGAACTCGGTGGCCTTCTGGGCGTCCCGGATGCCGCCCACCTCGTCCAGAATGAACAGCGGTGCATTGAGATGATCCAACAGGGTGGCCGGTTCCGGGTAGCGCAGGCCGTAATATTTGTCCATGGCCTCCGGCATCAGACCGGAATCCAGCTGGGAAAGGTCGGCTTCCATAGCCTTTTCCAGAGCGGCGCGGTGTTTGCCGCGGGCTTTTTTGACGGCGGCGCGCAGGGCTTCGGCAGTTGCGGCGGTGTCGCCAAACAGCACTTCGCGGGCAGGGGAGAGATAGATCTTTTCCAGTGCGCCGTCCCGCCGCTGGGTGAGCAGATCGAAGGAGGCGATGGAATCGATCTCATCGTCCCAGTATTCCACACGGGCGGGCTGGTGCATGTCCGGCGCGTAGATGTCCACGATATCGCCGCGCACGCTGAACTGCCCCGGGCCGTCCACCTGACTGCGGCGCACATATCCGGCGGCGAACAGCCGGGCTACAAGCCCCTCGCGGTTGTATACCATGCCGGGCTTGAGGGTGAGGGTGTTCTTCAGAAATTCGTCCCGTGGCACGGTGTACTGCAAAAGTGCCTCGGCAGGCACGCACACGGCCTGCAGCCGCCCGCCCGCCAATGCACCCAGCACCGAAAGGCGGCGGTACTCGTACTCGCGGCCTGCGCCCTCCACCGGCCGCAGCATGAAGTCCCGGGGCGGGAATACCTCGGCCGAAAGCCCCAGCGCCCGGAGGTCATCCGCAAAGTGGGTGGCTTCCGCTTCGCCGGGGGTCACGATGCACAGCACGCGGCCGAGGTCTTTCTGCAGCGCGGCGTACAGCAGGGCACGGCCTGCGGGCGGCAGGCCGAACAGCGCGGCGGGGCCGGGCTTTGCAAAGCTGGCCGAAATTTTCTGATATTCCGGGGTCGCGTTCAGTAAGGCTTCGTACATGGGAGACCTCCTTTCTGAAAATAAAATCTTTTTTACCCGTTATACTTGCTCTGCGCAAGTCCCAGTTTGCCGTCCATGATGAGCTTTGCGGCGGCTTCCAGATCCGGGTAACGGTCAGCAAGGGCCTTGGCGTCCTCGGCGGGGAACCTGCCCAGCACCCACGCGGCCAGATCGTAATCCGGGTGCGGCTTTGCACCCACGCCGATGCGGATGCGGGGGAAGCCCTCGCCGCCCAGCCGGGCGATGATGCTCTTCAGGCCGTTGTGCCCGCCTGCCGAGCCGGAGGGGCGGATGCGCAGCTTGCCGGGAGCCTGCGTGATATCATCGCACAGGACGATGACGTGGTCGGCGGGGATCTTGAAGAATGCCGCCATGGGGGCGATGGAATCGCCCGAAAGGTTCATGTAGGTCAGGGGCTTGAGCAGCACGACCTTGTGTCCGTCCGCTTCGCCCTGCCCCCACAGACCCTGAAATTTTGTCTTGGAGACGGAAATGCCCCACTTGTCGGCGAGGTAGTCCAGTGCGGCATAGCCCGCGTTGTGGCGGGTGCCGTCGTATTTCGGCTCCGGATTGCCCAGACCGGCAATGAGCCAGATATCATTTGTATTCATAGAGTCCCTTTATTGTTTCTGATAAGATTTCGAACAATATGATATTATAACATGCGCGCGCGAAAAAAGAAATCCATTTATAAGAAAAAGCCTGCTTCTCAGAAAGAAACAGGCTTTGAAAATACAAGGTCATTTAGGCGAATCAGGATCCTGAGTCAAGACAGAAAGCAAATCCTCCAGCAGAGCATTGGTAAGTTTCTGCTGCTCTTTCAAGGCAATGGTTTCTTCCAACAGCTTCTCGGTGAGCTTCTTTTGTTCGGACAGAAGATAGTAATATTCCATAGCCATGATGAGCATTCCCTTCCGTGCTGTTCAGAACAATACCGTTTACTTTCCCTGCTCGTCTTCCAGCTTTTTCTTCTTGGCAATGTAAGCTTCCATCTTGGGAGCAGCCCAGCCGTCCAGATTGGTCTGGCGGTCGCGGGCGATGCCCAGCGCCTGCGCGGGAACATCCTTGGTGATGGTGCTGCCGGCGGCAGTATAAGCGCCGTCGCCCACCTTGACCGGAGCCACGAGGTTGGTGTTGCAGCCGATGAAGCAGTAGTCGCCGATCGTGGTGCGGAACTTGTCCTTGCCGTCATAGTTGCAGGTGACGGTGCCGCAGCCGAAGTTGCAGTACTTGCCTACATCGCTGTCGCCGATGTAGGTCAGGTGGCTCACCGTGTTGCCGCGGGCAAAGTTGGAGTTCTTGGTTTCCACATAAGCGCCCAGATGCACGCCGTAGTCGGTGGAGGTGTTCACCCGCACATGGGTGAAGGGGCCGATGTTGTTGTGGGGGCCGATGTGGCTGCCGTAGATCTGGCTGGCGTTGACCGTGGTGCCCTCCTCAATGATGCTGTCCTCGACGAGGGTGTTGGGGCCGATGACGCAGCCCGCGCCGATGACGGTCTTGCCGCGCAGGATGGTGCCCGCCAGAATAACGGCACCCGGCGCGATGACCACATCCGGTGCGATCTGCACAGTGCGGCTGTCGATGATGACGCCGTTTGCAATATGCTGCAGCAGGATGACCTCGCGTGCTGCTTCGGCAGCGTCCAGCTGCTCACGCGCTGCATTCAGTGCAGCGGAAGAAACAGAATTTTCCATGAATAAGATCTCCCCTCCGGCACAGAAACTCCCGGCGGCTGCGGTTTCCGGCGGACCCGGAAAAATGTTGCTGCGGCATCCTGCGATGCATACAACAGGAGCTATTTGCCGACAAAAAAGAATGATTGAAATTTCAGGGATAGAAAGTTGTATCCAACAGACGAAGAAATCGCGTCGGAAAACGAAAAACCTCTCGAACTTTCTCCCATTCTATATTACCGGAAAACTTGGCAAAATTCAAGTGATTTGCATAAAAAATATCAATCAAATTCGGGATTTTGCACGGTGGAAACGGATGGATTTTCTGGTATAATAGTTTAGCATTCATGAAACAATGTTCATCGGTCGAGTTTTTAAGACAAGGCAAACGATGAGACTGCGGTGCGGCTGTGCTGCAGTCACGAAT
>CAKSZM010000072.1 GCA_934525735.1 uncultured Faecalibacterium sp.
CGGAACTGGTTCTGCAGCAGCTCGCCCACGCTGCGGATGCGGCGGTTGCCCAGATGGTCGATATCATCGGTGGTGCCGATGCCGTGAGCCAGGCCGTTCAGATAGTTGATGGAAGACAGGATATCGGCGACAGTAACGGTACGGCCGATCAGTTGGTCATGATTGCGGCGCAGCATTTCCTTCTGCTCTTCCACATCCGAGGTAGTGTCGAGGATCTTCTTGATTTCGTCGAAGGAGCAGCGCTCGTTGATGCCGCACTCCTTGACATCGAAGGAGAAGAAGCCCTGTGCATCCACACAGCCGTTGGTGATGACCTTGACCTTCTTGGCCTCGTCCTTCATGGGATCGTCGATCTTCAGGACGACCAGATTCACACCGGCGTTGTCTGCCTTCTCGGCCATTTCACGGGTGATCTTGGTATCAGCCTCGATCAGGATCTCGCCGGTCAGGGGATCGACCACATTTTCGGTTGCCTTGTGGCCGGCGATACGGCGGGCCAGAGACAGCTTCTTGTTCATCTTATAGCGGCCGAACCGGGACAGATCATAACGGTGCGGATCAAAGAACAGCGTGTTGATCTGGCTGGTAGCGGACTCCACCGTGGGAGGCTCGCCCGGGCGCAGCTTGCGGTAAACTTCCAGCAGACCCTCGTTCTGGTTGCGGGTGGTATCCTTTTCCAGAGTAGCCAGAATGCGCTCATCGTCGCCGAAGAAATTCAGGATGTCCTCGTCCGTGGACAGACCCAGCGCGCGGCACAGCACAGTGACGGGCAGCTTACGGTTCTTATCGATACGGACATAGAATACATTGGAAGCATCGGTCTCGTACTCCAGCCATGCGCCGCGGTTGGGGTTCATAGTGGCGCTGTACAGGTCGTTGCCCACCTTATCCTTGGCATCGCCGTAGAACACGCCGGGAGAACGAACCAGCTGGCTGACGATAGCACGCTCTGCGCCGTTGATCACAAAGGTGCCGGCATCGGTCATGAGCGGGAAATCGCCCATGAAGATCTCCTGATCCTTCACCTCGCCGGTCTCCTTGTTCAGCAGACGGGCAGTGACGCGCAGGGGCGCTGCATAGGTCACGTCGCGCTCTTTGCACTCCTTGATGCTGTACTTCGGCTCCTTGTCGAGGCGGAAATCCACAAAGCTCAGTGCCAGATTGCCGGTGTAGTCCTCAATGGTGCCGATATCATGGAAGACCTCTTTCAGGCCCTCGTCGAGGAACCACTGATAAGAGTTCTTCTGAACCTCGATCAGGTTCGGCATACTGATGACTTCGTCGATGTGGGAGAAGCTCATGCGCTCGGTTTTGCCGAGCTTGACGGGCTTGACTTTCATCATAAAATCAACCACTCCTTACTTTTATACTCTACGGGATGTCGTATACACGGGTCAAATTTGAGCAGACACACATAATTCGACCCGCGTCGAAGGGAGCGTTTCGGCGTTTTTCACAAACTTTTCGGTTTGAGCCTTCCGGCCAGCCCCTGCGCATTCCCCTTTTTGGCGCACTAGTCCATTATGTGATACTAATGCAGTATACACCCAAAAAGCCTTGCTGTCAAGCCATTTTTCAGATTTTTGCCAAAATAAATTATTTTTTCTTTCGTTTTAGAACGCACGGCTCCGTGTCGGCTTTTTGTGGTTTTGGGGTTGATTTTTTTATTTTGCACGTTCCTGTTCATAATCTCCTTGTGCAATTTGTCTATCTTTGCTCTTGTGTTTTGAAGTATTACTTTTATTCGTGAATGTAGACCGCAAAAAAGAGAAGCAGCTGTCCGCTGCCTCTCTCCTGTTCACTCATCCAGATAATCCCGCAGGCGCTTTGCGCGACTGGGGTGGCGCAGCTTGCGCAGCGCCTTGGCTTCGATCTGCCGCACCCGCTCCCGGGTGACATTGAATTCCCGGCCCAGCTCTTCCAGCGTGCGTGCGCGGCCGTCTTCCAGCCCGAACCGCAGGGTGATGACCCGCTCTTCCCGGGGCGTCAGGCTCTTGAGCACACCCAGCAGCTCCCGCCGCAGCAGCTGACGTCCGGCTTCATCCGCCGGGATGCCCGCTTCCTCATCCTGAATAAAATCTTCCAGGTGGGCATCCTCTTCCTCACCTACCGGCGTCTCCAGGCTGATCGGATCCTGCGCCAGCTGCAGCAGTTCCCGGATGCGGTCCGGTTCCATGTCCAGCCGCACAGCAAGTTCTTCTGCCGTTGGTTCCCTGCCGTTTTTGCGCAGCAGTTCCCCTGCGGTTTTCTTCACCCGGTTGATGCTTTCCACAAGATGCACCGGGATGCGGATCGTTCTCCCCTGATCCGCGATGGCCCGTGTGATGGACTGCCGGATCCACCATGTAGCATAGGTGGAAAATTTGAATCCCCGGTCCGGTTCGAACTTTTCCGCTGCCTTCATCAGGCCGAGGTTTCCTTCCTGGATCAGATCCAGAAACGGCAGTCCCCGTCCGGCATAGCGTTTTGCCACCGATACCACCAGCCGGAGGTTGGCCTCGCTGAGCCTGCGCCGGGCGTCCTCGTCCCCGGCCTGCGCTGCCCGGGCAAGATCCGCTTCCTGCTGTGCTGTCAGCAGCGGCACGCGGCCGATCTCCTTCAGGTAAGTCTTGACCGGATCGTCCAGCGCGACCCCTTCAGCGGAAAGCTCATGCTCCAGTTTTCCGATCTGATTCTCATCCAGTGCGGGGATCTCGGTTTCTTCCTCGGCCAGCTGCACGCCCCGGGCTTCCAACGCTGCATACAGCTCATCCAGCCGGGCGACGTCGTAGTCCTGCTCGTCCATGGCTCGGCTGATCTGCTCCGGTGTCACCCGGTGACGGCGGGCATGGGCCGCCAGTTCCCGGGCCAATTCTTCCGTTTGCGACAATTTCTGCATGATTCCTGCTCCTTTCCGCTCCGTTCCAGCCGGAGGAAAAAGCAGGGATCATTCTTCTACAGGAGCATCCCCCTGCTTTTTCTCACGCATCGACTGGATATAATCCTTCAGCTGCTCGTCCGTCATTCCCGCAGCCCTCTCGGCCACAGGCATTCCGCGGGCGATCCGGTCCATGTACAGCCGGATATCATCCGGTGTACAGTTCACATCGCTGTATTGTGCCGCAAGGCGTGCCAGTTCATTCATTGCTTCCTCGCTGACAAAGGTCCTCAGCGCCGTCAGACTGATCTCCACGCCCTGCTGCCGGCAGCGCACCAACGCGCCGAACAGCTCCTTGTCCACCGGCAGTACAAACTGCTCCTCGCTCACCTTCCCCTGCACCTGATCAATATACACCGGCTCCCGCAGCATTGCCGCCAGCAGACGCTGCTGCGCGCTGGCAATGCCCAGCGCCTGGCTGCCGCCAGCGTTCAGCGGCACATTGATCTGGTTCATCTCGCCGGAGCGAAGACGCTCCATGTTTTCGGTGCGGCGGCGCTTGTAGCCCGCCTTTTTGGCCGCCGTACTCAGCTGCGCCAGGATAGCGGTCTTGGAGATGTTGGTCTCCTCGGCGATCCGCCCGGCGTAAACTTCCTGCTCGGTGGGGTTGGAACGCTCCGCCAGCATCTCCACGGCGTCCTTCACATACTCCAAACGCTGGGCATCCTGCGCCAGATCATACTTGTCCCGCAGACGTTTCAGGCGGAAGTCCAGCGCGTTGCCCACGCCGTCCAGCAGCGCCTTGAACCGCTCTGCGCCGTATTTTTTGATGTACTCGTCCGGGTCCTTGGCGCCCGGGATCTGCAGCACGCCCACCTTGACCGGGCTGTTGCGGAACAGCTCCAGCGAGCGCAGGGTGGCTTTCTGGCCGGCTTCATCCGAATCGTAGCTCAGGATCACCTCGTCGGCATACTCACTGATGAGCCGCACCTGCTGCGGGGTCAAGGCCGTGCCGCAGGCACAGACAGCCGTGTCGATGCCCGCCTGATGCATACTGATGACATCCATGTAGCCTTCGCACAGAACGAACCGGCGGGAGGCACTGCGCTTTGCAATCTGCAGGGCGAACACGGTTTCGGATTTATGGTACACCAGTGTTTCCGGGCTGTTGACGTATTTCGGCTTGGAGTCGTCCATCACACGCCCGCCAAAAGCAATGATGTTGCCGCGCAGGTCGAAGATGGGGGTCATCACACGCTTCCAGAACAGGCAGTAGACGTTTCCCCTGTCGTTGCGCTTGAACAGGCCGCTCGCATCCAGCTCCTGCTGATTGTAGCCCTTATCGCGCAGATAATCGTACAGTGCAAAACCGCTGTTGGGCGCATAACCCAGCCCGAACCGGACGATGGTCTTGTCGTCCAGCCCGCGCCGCCGCCAGTAAGCCCGGGCCTGCCGGGCCTCCTCCACGCTGGAGTTCAAGCAGGCGTGGAAGAACCGGGCGGCTTCCTTGTTCATGGAAAGGATGCGGCTGCGCATCCGGCCGGTCTTGTCGTCCTCCTGCGGCTCCGGCATTCCGGCACGGCCAGCCAGCAGCTTGACCGCCTCCGGGTAGCTGATGCTGTTGATCTTCTGGGCAAAGCTGATGGCGTCGCCCGCTGCCCCGCAGCCGAAGCAGTAAAAGCTCTGGGTGTCCGGGTAGACATAGAACGACGGTGTTTTTTCGCTGTGGAAGGGGCACAGCCCGCCGTAGAGCCTTCCCTTCCGCTTGAGCTGCACATAGCTGCCCACCAGCTCCACAATGTCGGTGCGGCGGGTCAGCTCTTCAATGTATTCGTGTGGGATCATGGATCTTTCAAACGACCTTTCCTATTCTTATAGGACATGCCACTTCTGCGGCACAAAAAGTTCCTCAAAGGTACGGATGGCAAACTCGTCGCTCATACCGCTGATGTAGTCGGTCACGGCGCGTTCCCGCCCCTCCTGATAGGCCAGCTGGACATAGAAGTTGGACATCTGATCCACATGAGTCAGATAATACTCGTACAGTTCTGCAAGCACCTTGCCCACCTTCTGCTCCTCTTTTTTGGCGCTGCGGTCCACATACACATTGGCATACATGAAGTCCCGCAAAGCGAGGAAGGCTTCATTTTCCTCTGTGCCGACCTGCACATCTCCGTCGCTGTTGGCGAGGATGCTGTTGATCATGGTAGTGATACGGGCCGATTTGGTCCTGCCCAGCACCGCAGTGCAGTCTTTGGGCAGGATCTCCGGGTCCAGCACTCCGGCGCGGACAGCGTCCTCGATGTCGTGGTTGACAAAGGCGATCTGATCCGCCATACGCACGATACGGCCTTCCGGCGTTGCCGCCCAGGTTCCTTTGGTGTGTGTCACGATGCCGTTGCGCACTTCCCAGCTCAGGTTGAGTCCTTTGCCGTCCTTTTCCAGCCGGTCCACCACACGCAGACTCTGCATATAGTGCTTGAAGCCTTCCGGGCAGAGTTCGTTCAAAGCCTGCTCGCCCGCATGGCCGAAGGGCGTGTGTCCCAGATCATGCGCAAGGCTGATGGCCTCGGTCAGGTCTTCATTGAGCCGCAGCGCCCGGGCGATGGTGCGGCCGATCTGCGCCACTTCCAGCGTGTGTGTCAGCCGGGTGCGGTACAGATCTCCCTCCGGCGAGAGGAACACCTGTGTTTTCTGCTTCAGCCGGCGGAACGCCTTGCAATGCAGCACCCGGTCGCGGTCACGCTGGAATACCGGGCGGATGGGGTCCTGTTCTTCCGGAACGGCCCTGCCCCGGCTCTCATCGCTGAAAGTCGCCCAAGGTGCAAATGTCAGGTGTTCGATGGCTTCGGTTCTCTGCCGTACATTCATACAGACTTCTCCTTTCGTCCGCATTCCCCCTTCCGTATTTGTGCCGTTTTCCGGCACAGCCGATCCCGTTTGCTGTGCCTGCGGCAATTGTAGCACATCCGGGCTGTCGAAGGGGGAAGTTCCCTGTCGGTTTTCAGGCTCCGCCTGATTTTTTCTCAGAACGGTGCATAGAACGGATCCGACACCGTCACCTGCGCACTGCCCCGGGTCAGCTCCCGCAGCTGTTCCAGCAGCGGGCCTTCGGTGTGTTCCGGCATCTGCCAGCGCAGGGTCACCCGGTCGGTGAACTGCGGAGCCGACTGCTTTGCCCCCGCTGCATCGATAAGCAGCGATGCGCGCTCATATAAGGAATAGTCTACGGTCATGCTCAGCTCCACCACGCTGCGCACCGTGACCACCTCGGCATTTTCCAGTGCGCGGGCCGTGGCGGTGGTGTAGGCCCGCACCAGACCGCCGGTACCCAGCAGCACCCCGCCGAAGTAGCGGGTGACCACCACGATCAGGTCGGTCAGACCGCTGTGCTGCAGTACCTCCAGCGCCGGGGTGCCCGCCGTTTTGGCCGGTTCGCCGTCGTCGGAATAGCGCTCCCGGTTGCCTTCCCGCAGGCGGTAGGCGTACACATTGTGCCGGGCAGTGCGGTTGGCTGCGCGAACCTGCTCCAGAAACGCCACAGCAGCTTCCTCGCTGTCGGCAAAGGACAGCGACGCGATAAAGCGGCTCTTTTTTTCTTCGTATTCTCCGGTGGCCGTGCCCCGGATGGTGCGGTAATCCTCCACGTTGGTTCCTCCTGCGTCATATTCGAACTAAGTATAACATAAAACGCCGTTTCCGCAAAGAGTACAGCAAAAAACCGGCTGAGCCTTTCGGCTCAACCGGTTTTTAAGAAGAAAGCAGATGATAGCATTATTTGGTGAAGATCTGGATCCACTGATGGCCCCAGGTGCTGGAGCTGTTGTAGTAGTAGCCAACGCCCATCTTGCGGGCTTCGGAGTTCATCCAGGCCTTGACGACCTCTTCGGGAGAGACACTGCCCCAGGCGGCATTCTCGCCGGTAGGAGCATCCTTCACACCGTACTCGTTGAGCACGGTGAAGCACTTGGTGCCATCGGGACGGGTGTGGGAATTCACGGTTACGATTTCTTCAGCACGCTTCTGAGCAGCTGCGGTGAGGTTTGCATCGCCCATGACCAGGGGCTGCAGGCCGTACTTTGCACGCTCGGCGTTGACCAGATCCAGCACTTCCTGACGGTAGTCGCTGGTGTAGGAGTTTTCGGGGTAAGAGAAGATCAGCACCCAGTAGTTGTTGTAGGCGCCGCCCTCGTAATGGCCCACGCTCATGGTGGTCGCATCCGCATTCAGGATAGGCTCACGGGCGAAATCGAGTCTCATCCACTGATCCATAGCAGCGTCGGGAGTAGAAACGCCGGTCATGTAGTTCTCGCCGACCGACACATCATCGATGCCGTTCTCTGCGAAGACGGTGAAGTCGCGCTGACCATTGGGACGGACGTAGGAGTAAGAGATTGCCAGCTCTTCGGCACGCTCCTGAGCAGCACCGTTGTGGCTGTTGTCGCCCAGCTGAACGGGGTTCAGGCCGGCCTTTGCGCGCTCCTTGTTGACCAGACGGAGGAAATCCTTCTGATAGATCTCGTCCTGGTAGCTGATGTAGAAGTTTTCTTCTTCGATGGAGGCGGAAACCGGAGCCTCAGCCTGTGCAGCACTTGCGGTCACGGGCTTGAGAGATGCGAAGCCAAAGACCACAGCCAGAGTCATCGCCGCTGCTGCGATATTCTTAACGGAACGCATTTCGAGTTTCATAAGACATCCTCCGGAAGCTTTTGCATATAAAAGCCGGTTTGCATTTGTGATTGGTTCCTTTGCAACTTGTCTGCAACGCTTTTGTTTCACAAACGCAACTCTTGTGTCACAAAAGTATCACAGAAACGTCTCACCGTCAAGGGATTTCAGTCGATTTTTTCAAGGAAAAATACAAAAAAATCAAAATTGAAGGGTTTAAAAGCGTTTCATGAGTGCAACAAGCGTATCGCAGACGGTGCTTCGTATGTGAAATGCGTGTTGCAGTTCTCCTCAAAATCAGGGTTTCGTTACAATTTTGTGTTGCGTTTTGATTTTCGGAACGTTTTTGTGATGTTCCGTATTTGTATATTTCTGCATTTCAATTCATTTCAATGTATAAATCGGAAGCGCAACACACAAATCCTCTGTTTTCTGTCCGTCGCTCGCTGCCCGCAGCCGCACTTCCGCAACAAAAAAGGCAAGGCAGCTGCAAAATGCAGCCGTCCTGCCTCTTCCGGAAGCGCACGCAACTTCCCGCTATCCTCTCTCTGCTTGATAACAGTGCAACAAAAAAAGGAGAGCGGCTCCGAAGAGCCGCCCTCCCACAATTCAGGCGATACTATTGAAAAAGATGCTTCAAGCGATCACTGAGCAGCCTTTGCTGCCTCGATCTGCTTGATCAGCTCGGGCACGACCTTGAACAGGTCGCCCACGATACCGTAGTCAGCCACACCGAAGATGGGTGCGCCCTCGTTCTTGTTGACAGCGATGATACACTCGGAATCCTGCATACCTGCGGTGTGCTGGATGGCGCCGGAAATGCCCAGAGCCACATAGATCTTGGGGTGCACGGTCTTGCCGGTCTGACCAACCTGATGGTCAGCGCTCAGCCAGCCTGCATCGGTCACGGCACGGGAAGCGCCGACCACGCCGCCGCCCAGAGCGGCAGCCAGCTGCTCGGCCAGCTCGATGCCCTTGTTGACATCCTTGCTGATGCCGCGGCCCACGGAGACGATGACGTCTGCACCGATCAGGTCGACCAGCTTCTCAGCGGCCTTCTCCACGCTCAGCACTTCGGTCTTGATATCGTCAGCGGTCAGGCTGAAGGCGGGTTTCACGATCTGGCAGGCATCGGCCTTAGCCTGATCGAAGGGAGCCTTCTTCATGACGCCGGGACGCACGGTAGACATCTGCGGACGGAAACGGGGGCAGATGATGGTAGCCATCAGATGGCCGCCGAATGCAGGACGGGTCATCTTCAGGTTGCGGTCTTCCATATCGAATTTCTGCTTAGACAGGTCGATGGTGGAGCTCTCCTTCAGGAAGTCGATGTACTTTGCAGTGTCGATATCCAGATGGGTAGCATCAGCAGTCAGGCCGGTGTGTAGACGGGCTGCGCAGCGGGGGCCGAGATCACGGCCGATGTTGGTAGCGCCGATCAGCAGCACTTCGGGCTTGTACTCGTTGACCATGTCGCACACGACCTTAGCGTATGCGTCGGTGGTGTAATCCTTCAGCAGGGGGCTGTCGCAGACCATGACCTTATCGGCACCATAGCCGCCCAGCTCCTTGGCGATGCCTTCCACGTTGTCGCCCAGCAGCAGGCCGGTGACTTCGCAGCCCAGCTCGTCAGCCAGCTTGCGGGCCTCGCTCACCAGCTCGAAATCAGTGGACATCAGAGTGCCCTGGCGCTGCTCGCAGAAGACCCAGACGCCCTTGTATTCGTTAAAATCAGCCATTGTAATCCTATGCTCCTTTC
>CAKSZM010000073.1 GCA_934525735.1 uncultured Faecalibacterium sp.
ACCATGATCGGCGGCAAGGGCATCAACGACCCTGCTCTGGTGGAGACCCTGTGCTCCAACTCTGCTGATGCCATCGACTGGCTGGATGAGCACGGCATCACCCTGCACAGCGTTTCCAGCTTTGGCGGCGCATCCGTCAAGCGCATCCATCGCCCGGTGGACGCTGACGGCAAGACCGTTTCCGTTGGCTCTTACATGATCCCTCTGCTGCAGGAAAACTGCGAGAAGGCCGGTGTCCAGATCCTGCTGAACACCACTGCAAACGAGATCCTGACCGATGCCAACGGCGCTGCTGTGGGCATCAAGGCCACCGGCTCCACCGGTGAGACCGTGACCGTCAACGCCAAGGCTGTGGTTCTGACCACCGGCGGCTTCGGCGCAAATCTGGACATGGTCACCGAGTACAAGCCCGAACTGAAGGGCTTTATGACCACCAATGCCGCCGGCGCTCAGGGTCAGGGCATTGAGATGGCAACCGCCATCGGCGCTGCTACCGTGGATATGGATCAGATCCAGATCCACCCCACCGTGGAAGCCAACACCGCTGCCCTGATCACCGAGGGTCTGCGCGGCGACGGCGCTGTGCTGATCAACGCCGAGGGCAAGCGCTTCATCGATGAAGTGGGCACCCGCGACGTCGTCTCTGCTGCTGAAATCGCTCAGACCGGCAGCTACAGCTGGCTGGTGGTCGATCAGGCTATGGCCGATGCTTCCAGCGTCATCCAGGGCTACATCAAGAAGGGCTACACCGTTGAGGGTGCAACCTACGAAGAGCTGGCCAAGGCCATGGGCGTCGATGAGGCTGCCTTTGCCGAGACCATGAACAACTGGAACGGCTATGTGGACGCCAAGAACGATCCCGACTTCGGCCGCACCAGCTTTGCAAACAAGCTGGATACCGCTCCGTACTACGCCATCAAGGTCACCGCTGGTGTGCACCACACCATGGGCGGCCTGAAGATCAACACCAACACCGAGGTCCTCAAGGAGGACGGCTCTGTGATCCCCGGCCTGTTTGCAGCAGGCGAGGTCACCGGCGGTGTCCACGGCGCAAACCGTCTGGGCGGCAACGCTGTTGCTGACTTCGTGGTGTTCGGCCGTATCGTCGGTGCTGCTGCCAGCGATTACGCTGCATGAGCATCCGCAGACAACCTGAAAAGGCTTCCGGCTCCAAAGGCCTGAAGCCGTGGGTGAAAAACGCGATCTTTGCACTGATCCTGTTGGCCGTGGCTGCGGCGCTGTACTTCGGCGTCCGCGCAGCGCACAGCGGCAAAGAGTCCGGTCTGGAGGCCATCGTCGATTTCGGCGACGGCGTTACCGAGACTTTGCCGCTGGGCACAGACCACGATTATGTGTATGATGTGGGCAATTATGTTGTGCATCTGCAGATAAAGGACGGTGCCATCGCCTTTTTGGACAGTCAGTGCCCGGACCATGTGTGCGAGCAATTCGGCTGGCTGGACAAAGACGGCGCATGGGCGGCGTGCATCCCGGCAGGGGTGTATGTTGTCGTGGAAGAAACGGCAGAATAAGATTTTGTTTTGAGGGGCAGTGCTCCGGGAGACCGGGGCGCTGCTCTTTTTTGTTTTGTACCCAGATGGAACCGGGATGAAAACGCCTGTGAAAGTTCGATAAAAGTTTGTCGGAAATGCGCTGAAATGAAATTTGGACGCTTGTGTATCCGGACAAAATGCGATACACTAACCTTAAGACTCTTTTTTGCACGCCGGACGCCCGGCGCTGACCGATAAAACCCCAGACCCGCGCCGGAAGAGACCGGCGGATCTGCGGCAATACAGGAGGAAACAGCTGACATGAACTGGAAGAAAAACAAGGACACGGCTGCGCAGCCGGATGCCGGCACGGCCAAAACGGCCGGCGGCCCGGCAGGCTTTGTGAAGAAAAACTGGAAATGGCTGGTGCCGGTGGTGTGCATTGCGGCGCTGGGAGGCTGGTTTGTTCTGAAGCCGGGCAAGGCGCAGGACACCAATACGGATATCAATTATGTGCAGGTGTCGCCGTCCAAGCGGGACATTTCCAACACGCTCAGCGGTACGGGCACTCTGAACCCGGCCAACACTTATAATGTGAAATCCCTTGTTGCCGGAAAGGTGCTGAGCAGTACCATTGAAGAAGGCGACATCGTGGAAGAGGGCGATGTGCTTTACACGGTGGACTCCTCGGACGCAGCTACCAAGGTGGAGCAGGCATCCATCGCACTGCAGCAGGCCCAGCGCAGCTACGACAAAACCGCCGACCGCCAGAACGTCCGCGCTGAAGTGGCGGGCGTTGTCAGCAGTCTGAAGGTGGCCAAGGGCGACGAAGTGACCAGCGGGCAGGAGGTGGCTGTCATCCGCGACAGTTCCCGCATGACGCTGCAGCTGGAGTTCCCGGCAGCAGACGCAGCAACCTTCTCGGTGGGGCAGAGCGCCGAGGTGACGCTGGACGGCACTTTTGAAACGCTGACCGGCACCGTGACCGCCGTGACCGGCACCGACGCCCTGAGCACCGGCAACCTGCTGACCCGCACCGTGACCATCGCAGTGCGCAATGCGGGCGGGCTGACCACGGCGCAGGCCGCAACGGCGACCATCAACGGTGTCAGCTGCATTGCCGCCAAAAACTTTGAATATCAGGCCGAGCGCACTCTGACGACCCTCGCGGCCGGCACGGTCACGGCCATCAATGTGAAAGAAGGCGGTGCGGTGAACAAGGACGACATCGTGCTGCAGATCAGCGGCGAGGACCTGACCGAAGCGGTGCAGTCCGCCGCCGAGAGCCTGCGCAGCGCTGAGCTGAACATGGACAACCTGCAGGAAACCATGAACAACTACACCATCACCTCGCCCATCAGCGGCACGGTGATCGAGAAAAATGCCAAGACCGGCGATGCCCTTGCCACCGGCGCAGACCTGTGCACGATCTACGACCTGAGCTATCTGGTCATGGTCATCAACGTGGACGAGCTGCAGGTCAGCAGCCTGTCGGTGGGGCAGAGCGTGCAGGTGACGGCGGATGCCGTGCCGGACAAGACCTACACCGGAACTGTGACCCGTGTGTCCATGAAGGGCAACTCCAGCGGCGGCACCACCACCTACCCGGTGACCGTCCGCATCGATGAGATCGACGGCCTGCGCCCCGGCATGAACGCTAATGCAGAGATCGTGGTGGCAGAGGCGAAGAATACGCTGTCGGTGCCAAACGCAGCCATCGTCCGCGGCGGCTATGTGCTGGTAACAGAGGACTCGCCCAGCGCCGTCAACGCAGATCCCAGTATGATTGCACCGGACGGCTACGTCTATGTGCCGGTCAAGACCGGCGTCAGCGATGACAACTATACGCAGATCATCAGCGGTGTGACCGGCAACGACACTGTGGCATACGATTCTGCTTCGGTGAGCAGCGATACTTATTATGATGACGGCGGCTACGAATACATGACGGATGACACCGGCACCGATACGGCCGGCACCGCAGCACCGGCAGAAAACGGAAGCGCCGCCGACAATACGGAGGAAGCGCCCGCAGAGGAACCGGCAGAACCGGAAGCGGAACCCGATCCCGGCGACACTGCGGATCCGTCGGAAGCGGACGGCGTGGTCGTTATGGGCTGACACAGGAGGAATGCATGAGCGCTCTGATCGAGTTTGATGAGGTATGCAAATACTACCAGATGGGCGATACCACGGTAAAGGCTGCAGACCACATCACGATGAAAATCGAAAAAGGCGAGTTCGTGGCCATCGTGGGCCAGTCCGGTTCCGGTAAATCCACCTGCATGAACATTATCGGCTGTCTGGATGTGCCGACCCACGGCACCTACCGCCTGAACGGAAAAGACGTGGGCAAGATGAGCCGCAACGAGCTGGCAGCGATCCGAAACGAGATGCTGGGGTTCATCTTTCAGCAGTACAACCTTCTGCCGAAGCTCAACCTGATGGAAAATGTGGAGGTCCCGCTGGTCTACGCGGGCATTCCCCGCGCTGAGCGCCACGCCCGGGCAAGGGAAGTGCTGGAACAGGTGGGTCTGGGCGATAAGCTCAAAAACAAACCGAACCAGCTTTCCGGCGGCCAGCAGCAGCGCGTTTCCATCGCGCGGGCGCTGGTGCGCAACCCGGCGGTCATTCTGGCCGATGAGCCGACCGGCGCTCTGGACAGCCACACCGGCCGCGAGGTGCTGGGCATGCTGCAGCAGATGCACGAGCAGGGGCACACCGTGGTGCTCATCACCCACGACAATTCCATCGCGGTGCAGGCAGACCGCATCATCCGGCTGGAGGACGGCCGGGTGGTCTACGACGGCGACTCTCGTGCACCGGAGGCGGTCGTCCAGCCCACAATGCTGCCGGAAATGCCGGATGAGGAGGAAAAGGCATGATCATTGAAACCTTCCGTCAGGCGATCCAGAATGTCTGGAGCAACAAGCTGCGCACCTTTCTGACCATGCTGGGCATTATCATCGGCGTGATGGCGGTCATCGTCATCGTGGGTCTGGGCAACGGCATGACCCAGAGCATGCGCGACAGCTTCTCGGCTCTGGGCACGAACACCCTTTCCATTCAGGTGTGGGGCCACGGTTCCCGCACGGTCCCGGTGGAAGAAATATACAAGCTGCCGCAGGAATTTCCGGACCTTCTGCAGTCGGTCTCTCCGCAGATCGATTACAGCGGGTCGGGCAGCCTGAAAATCGGCACTACCACCTACCGCTGGTCCACCGTCAGCGGCGTGGACGAAAATTATACCGGCATCAAGAACTACACCGTTGCACAGGGCCGCGGCCTGCAGTACATGGATATCAAGGACAACAAGCAGGTCTGCGTCATCGGCGACTACCTGAACCGTGTGGGCTACGGCGGCAACGGTCTGGGCCAGACGCTGAAGATCGGTGCCGACAAGTTCCGCATCGTGGGTGTGCTGGCCCCCAAGGTCAGCAACGCCGAGATGCAGCAGGGATCCGATGACGACTGCGTGTACCTGCCTTATACGACGGTGATGCGTCTGACCAGCCAAAGCTCAGTGAGCAACTATACGGCTATTATGAAGGACGAGAGCCGGGCGGACGAAGCCAAAACGGCTGTGGAAAACCGTCTGATGGAGCTTTTGGGCACGAAGGACGGCTACTATGTCTACAGCGCCAGCGAGTGGCTGGAAGAGATGAACAATATGATCAACATGGTCATCGTGGTGCTGACCGGCATCGCCAGTATATCGCTGCTGGTGGGCGGCATCGGCATCATGAACATCATGCTGGTGTCCGTTACTGAGCGCACCCGCGAGATCGGTATCCGCAAGGCGCTGGGCGCAAAGGAACGAACCATCCTGTCGCAGTTCGTGGTGGAGGCTGCCACCACCTCCGCGCTGGGCGGCGTGCTGGGCATCGCGCTGGGCTATGCGGTGAGCATGGCGGCCAATAAGCTTTTGCCTATGTTCACCAGCGGCACGGACATCACGGTCAGCCCGTCCTTCAACTCCATCGCTGTGGCGTTTGGCATCTCGGTGGGCATCGGCGTGCTGTTCGGCTATCTGCCAGCAAAACGCGCGGCCCGGCTCAACCCCATCGAAGCACTGCGTTACGATTAACAACCGGAAAGAGAGGAACCCTCCTATGAAAAAACGTCTTCTCGCAATTGTGCTGGCGGTCAGCATCGCGGCGTCGATGCTGGTGCTGCCGGCATCAGCTTCCAGTCTGAACAATACCGCCATCCAGACGGCGATCACGCTGGGCGCGATGGAACCCGGCCAGACCGGCCGTCTGGATGCTGCCGTCAACCGCGGAACGCTGGCAAAAATGCTGGTGGCCTTTTCCTCCTACCGGGAAAGCGCCGGCAAGCAGGGCAATCTGGGCACGCTGTACCGGGATGTGCCCGGCAGCTCGGCTTATGCGCCCTATGTGCGCATCGCAGTACAGCAGGGCTGGATGAACGGTTATACGGACGGTACATTCCGCCCGGAAAATGCCGTCACGCTGGAAGAAGCCTGCACCGCTGTGCTGAAGCTTCTGGGCTACAAGATGACCGACCTGAACGGCGCGTTCCCGGCGGCGCAGCTGAACAAGGCGCAGGAGATCGGCCTGCGCAATCAGCTGGCTCTCTCGCAGGGACAGACGATGAATTATGAGGACTGCGCGGTGCTGCTGTACAATGCGCTGACCGCCAATACGGCCAGCGGTGCAGCCTACGGCACCTCGCTGGGCTTTACGGTCGCAGATGGTCAGGTGGATGTCTCCACTGTCATGCTCAAGAGCCTGCAGGGTCCCTTCGTGGCAGGGGACAGCACACAGCTGCCTTTTGCCCCGGTGAACGTGTACCGCAACGATAAAGTGTCCTCTTCTGCCGAACTGAATAAATACGATGTGTATTATTGCAGCGAGAGTCTGCAGACGGTATGGATCTATACCCGCCGTGCAGCAGGCCGCATTACGGCAGTATCGCCCAGCGCCAGCGCACCGACGGCTGTTACCGTGGCAGGCACCAGCTACAAGCTGGGCAGCACCATCGTGGCGTCCAAGGTGTCCAGCCTGAACGGCGGCGGCGTGGGCGAAGTGGTCACGCTGCTGCTGGGTATGAACAATGAAGTGGCGGATGTCATCACCGGCAGCGAGGCCGACAGCGTGTTCTACGGCGTGGTGCAGTCCTCATCCCGTGATCTGGTGGAGGATAACGGCGCAGACGTGCTGCAGCGCGTGGCGGTCATGTGCACCGACGGCATCGTCCGGACCGTCCATGTGGACAAGAGCCTGAACTATCCCAAGGGCTGGCTGGTAGAGATTAGCGTGACGCCCGAAGGCGAAGAAGTGAACAACATCAAGAACCGGTCTGTCACAGGCCGTGTGAGCGATGACGGAACGAAGCTGGGCGATTATACGTTTGCGAATGATGTGCAGATCCTGGATACGACAACGGAGGGTGTGGCTGGGACGGTTCGTCCCAGCCGCCTATCGGGGACGGATCTGAATGCGCTGAATGTCCGTTATTACACCCTTGATGCGCAGGGACGGATCGACCGGCTCATCCTCAACGATGTCACGGGCGACTTGTGGAGCTACGGCGTTCTGGATGACATCAAGAATGTGGCGGCCAATACCGGCACCCTGACCACCATCGGCACCATCATTTCGAAGGGTTCGGACGGCACTACCGGCAATCAGGAAAAGATCATTGCCGACCTGCAGGACGTGCTGGTCCCGACCACCACCGAGGTGCTGTGGGGCATTATCAACGGCGACATTCTGACCACTGTGTGGGAAAAACTGACAGCCAATACCGACAGCCTGCTCAGCATCGGCCTGCGGCAGATCGGCGAACTGGTGGGCGAACCATACGCTTCCATTTTCCGTCTGGTGGGCGGCGGCGCTACCTATGTGTGCTACGTCAACGGAGCACAGACGGCCTTCACCACCAGCACCAAATATCCGGTGCTGGTGGGCGGTCTGGCAATCCGGCAGGAGACGACCGGTAATGTCCGCGCCATGGTCCAGCTGATGCCGATGAAGATCGACAAAGTGGGCGCAGCGTCGGTTCTGAGCGAGGGAACCCGCTATGAGATGGCGGACAATACGCAGGTCTACCTGTGGTACAAGGGCCAGTATTATGCTACGAAGCTGACCGAGGTCAATGCCGACGGTTACTACCTGACCGGCTGGTATGATAACTTCGGCTGTGCTGCGGGCAAAAAAGTCCGCGTGATCGTGGCCGTCAAGAAGGACTGATGGGCTACTACAGCCTGCCGCGCCGGTCTCTGCGGGGCGTGCGGCAATTGCTGTACCCGCGGAGATGCCCGTTCTGCAACCGGGTGCTGGGCAGCGTGCCGGAGTGCCCGGACTGTGCAGAAGAGCTGGAACAGCTGCGCCGCAAGCCGGGAATGCGGCTGGACATGTCGCAGCATTATCTGGGAAACCTGACGGGCGGCGCCGCGCCGTTCCGGTATGAAGGCTGCGTGCGCGCCGGGATCCTCCGCGCAAAGTATCAGGCCGCGCCGTGGACGGCCGTAGAGATGGGCGTTCTGCTGGCAAAGCTGGCCTTCGGCAGCGAGATCCGGATGCAGGGCGCAGAGCCTGTTCCACAGCTGGTTGCGGGCATGTCGCTGGGCTATGACTGCATCGTGCCCGTGCCGCCATCCGGAACAAGGCGCGGCTACAATGTGCCGTACCTGATGTCGCTTCCCCTGGAACAAGCACTGCAGGTTCCGCTTTGCCCGGCGGCGCTGTGCCGTGTCAGAGCAAAGAAGCATCAGGCCGGTTTGCCGTTTGAGGAGCGTCTCGCCAATGTGGCGGGCGCATTCCGGACGCAGGAACCGGACGCTGTGGAGGGAAAGCGAATCCTTCTGGTGGATGATGTGATCACGACCGGTGCAACGGCTGCAGCCTGCGCACAATCCCTGCTGGATGCCGGGGCGGAAAGTGTATTCGTTGTGGCAATGGCGACGTCGGAATTTGACCTTGTTCCGTCAAATCCTGCATAAATGCAGAAAACGGCCCGGAAAATTGAAAAAATTGGCGGAAAACACTTGACAAAATGCGCGGAATCGGATATACTAATCAAGCTGTGAGCGACGAATGCTCATGAGTATCCGGGTGTAGCGCAGTTTTGGTAGCGCGCTTGAATGGGGTTCAAGAGGCCGTGAGTTCGATTCTCGCCACTCGGACCATAAATCCAACGATTTCACGTTAGAAATCGTTGGATTTTTTTGTTTATAGGCTGGCCTCATTTGGTTTTGACCACAATTTTGACCACAATGCCAACGATTTTATCTGGTCTAATTAGTGACGTTCCGTCCAATTTTCAGGCCGAAAACGCCTCACTGAACAACTGGATCGCACTCTGCCGAATGGATTCCTGAACAT
>CAKSZM010000074.1 GCA_934525735.1 uncultured Faecalibacterium sp.
CGGTTAAGACACGGCCCTTTCACGGCTGTAACATGGGTTCGATTCCCGTACGGGTCATAAAAACGCCTTTGCGCATTCGCGCAAGGGCGTTTTTAATTTGACCCGTACGGGAATCGAACAGCGCGGCCCTGCGAAGCAGGGTAAGCAATCAGCCCAGTGGGCTGTTGCTTAGTGCGCGGGTCCCAACGGTTAGGAATGTCAAAAGAGGAAAATGCCGCTTTGACCTGTACGGGAATTGCAACGGCGACGACCGCAGCCAGCGGCTGAAACAGGGAGGAGCTGTTGGGGCAGCGGCCAGCAGGATGCAAGCGCCGCCACAAGGCGCGAAGCAGACGCTGGGAGCCGCAACCCGGTACAGCGCGGCCGCCCGCGGGTCCCACCCAATAGGAATGTCTACCGGGGTTGCTGTACGCGCAAGGGCGTTTTTAATTTGACCCGTACGGGAATATAAAATCATTTTTGCCTAAAATACAGCCCCCGCAGAACGGCGTGCATCTGTGCACTGTTCCGCGGGGGCTGCTTGTCATCTTATCAGTTGCGTTCCTGAATGTAACGGAAAATATCCTCCGGTACGGCGGCCAGCGCGTCGGCCCCGGCGGCGGTCAGCTCTGCTTCGCCCCGGAAGCCCCACAGCGCGCCCATGGCGGGCAGGCCGGCGTTGTGTCCGGTGAGGATATCCACGTCGCTGTCGCCCACAAACAGGGTGGACGAGCGCTCTGCGCCGATCTGCTCCATCAAGGCATACAGCCCGGCGGGATCAGGTTTTGTGGGCACACCGGGCCGGCTGCCGCGCACCGCGTCAAAGCGGCCTTCGCCGAAGTAATGGGCAATGATCTTGCCGCACAGCGGGTCGGCCTTGTTGGAGAACACCGCGCACCGGATGCCGTTTGCCCGCAGCTTGTCCAGAAGGGCGGCAATGCCGGGATAGGGGGCGGTTTTATCCTCCTTGTGGGCGTCGTACCGGGCGGTGAATTCGGCCAGCGTAGCGGCCAGCTGTTCCGGTGTGCGGGCATTTTCCGGGGAAAAGCGCTCCACCAGTTTCGGGATGCCGTTGCCCACCATGTGCTTGAACTGTTCCACCGTAAAGGTGGGCCAGCCGTGCTGTGTGCACACCCAGTTGCCCGCGTCGGCAAGATCGTCGATGGTGTTCAGCAGGGTGCCGTCCAGATCAAATAATACAGTTCGGATCACAGAAAAAGACTCCTTACAGATTCATAAAATTCAGCTCGCTGCACCGCACGCTGCGCACCTTGAGCCGGAGTTTCCCGGGAAAAGTCAGGGTCAGGTTGGTGCGGTTTACGGCTGCTGCCCAGGGGGACTGCAGTGCCGTCAGGGCGGCGTCCGGGCAGAAGACGCAGATGTTGTGCATATGGAACCCGCGCTGGATGCGCAGGGTGATGTGCCCCTCCCGCAGCCAGACGCCCTCCCGGCGGCGGCCCGCAAAGGCGCAGACCAGCAGGGCGGCAAACCCGGCGGTCAGCACCAGAAGCGGCACGGTGAGGCCGGGCAGCGTATAGCGGGACACCACTGTCAGCAGCAGGCACAGCCCGCAGGGGATGCCGGCGGGCAGAAAGAAGATGCGGCTGCGGTCCCGGGTGTCGGCAGGTGTGTCCGGCGGCAGGACGAAACCCGGCAGCATCTCCTGCAGAAACGGCCCGTTTTCCGGCCAGACCAGCAGCGGGATCTCCGGCTGGCAGCGGCTTGCCGTGAGGAATACCGGGCTGTAGTGCAGCGCCCGTGTAGCCGGGGAGCGCCGAACATCGGCGTAGCTCAGGTGCCGCAGCTGCACCCGCATTTCGTACTGGTGCACAAAGCCGCCCCGGCTGCCCAGCTGGGTATCGGTGCGCCAGACGGTGTAGTGGGCGGCGTGGGCCGCGCTGCGGGCAAGGCTGACGCAGAACAGCGCCCCGCCCAGTACCAGAAGCCATGCTGTGCCCACAGGCAGCCAGCGGGCTGCCCATGCTGCAATGCGGCCAAGATGGGCAAAAGCGGCAGTCTGGGCATCGGGAGCGTAAGGCTCACTTTGGCGCAGAGCCAGCATCAGCAGCGCAAGGGTGGACAGGCCGTTGGCGCCCAGCACCGCAAAGGCCAGCTTTTCGCCGCCCCGGGGCGTGTGAGCGACTGCGTCGCCCACCGGCATCAGCCGGTCGGCCAGCCACTGGGCGTCCTGCCGGGTGAGCTGCAGGGTGACGGCACGTTTCTGCCCGGCGGGATAAAGCACCACCCGGCTGGCATCGGCCAGCCGATAGAGCAAAGGGCGCTCGATGGTCAGCGCAGCCAGCCCATCCGCCCGCAGGCAGCGGTCCAGCCGGACGATCAGCCGCCAGCGGATGCGCAGGCTTCCGGTTTCGTCCACCTGCCAGCGGCTGGCGTGCAGCACGGCAGCGCTCACCAGCGTGAGCAGAAAGAACAGTGCCGCATCCTGCGCCAGCGCCGCCCACAGCGCCTGCCAGTTGCGCTGGAACAGCACCTGCAGCAGCGGCAGCAGGTAGACGAGCAGGGTCTTGCGCAGAAAGTGCAGCACCGCAAAAGGGTGGAAGCCGCGTTCGGTCATGGCTCCTCCTTTGTCAGCGCCGCCGTCAGCGCCTGCGCCTGCAGTGCGGGAACGCCGGGTACAAGCAGCTGTGCCCCGGGGCTGCGGACGATCAGCAGGCTGCACCCGGCCATCCAGAGCAGCGGGGTGCGCAGGGCCCACACGCCGGTCACGGCCCGGCGGGGCAGCTGCCGGGTGACGGGCACCGCCACGCCGGACTGCACCACCAGCTCCTTCCGGGTGAGAAAAGCTGCAAAACTGCAGCTGCGCACCCACACCTCAAATACCAGCGCTGCCCAGACGGCGCAGAAAATACACCCGGCGGGGATGCTCTGCCAGAACACAAAAGGCGCGCAGACGAGGCCGGGCACCCCTGCCCAGCCGCAGAGCACCGCCCGCGCCCGGGGCGGGATGATCAGCGCAGTGCGCAGCAGTTCGGTTTCGGTCATTTGTTGTTGAGACCCCATGCGTCCATCAGCAGGTGCAGGGTGTCGTCCTGCGTCAGGCAGAGGATGCGGTCCCACGGCAGCAGGGTGGTGTTGCCGTGGGGGATGATGAACTCCGCGTCCCGGGTGATGCACACCAGAATGACATCGCCCGGCATGGGGATGTCCTTGACGGCCTGCCCGGCGAACTGGAAATTTTCCGGCAGAAGGATCTCGTTCAGGCTGGCGGTGCCGCCGCCCAGCGAGAGCAGCTGGCGGATGGTGTCGGTCTCGATCTCCCGCTCCAGGATATGGCTCAGGTTGTCGGTGCCGCAGACCACGGTGTCCACACCCAGCGTGTGCAGCAGCTCCCGATTTTTGGGGTTGGAGGCCCGAGCCACGGTGCGGTTCACGCCGAACTCCCGCTTGGCGATCTGGCAGGCCACAAGGTTGTCCTCGTCGGCACCGGTCACGGCAACAAAGGCGTCGCAGCTGGCAACATCGGCGGTGCGCATAGTGTCAAAACTCACGGCGTCGCCGCAGATCACCGGTACATCCAGCGTATCGGCAAGGGAGCGGCAGAGCATTTCCTGCGGCTCGATGATGGTCACTTTGTGGTGGTGCGCCAGAAGGCTCTGGGCCAGATACAGGCCCACTTTGCCGCCGCCTGCAATACAGACTTTCATATCATTACCTCATTCTACAAAGCGGAATCAAAAATCACTTGGAAAGTGCGCGGAACACCGACTGCTCGGTGAGCACGGTGGGACAGATGGTGTCGATCTCGTAGGCCTTGTGGTACAGCACCTGCAGATGGGGGTCGGAGACGCGGCAGATGACCTTCTCCCGGCGGAAGATGCTCTTTGCGATCTGCGCGGCCATCAGGTTGACGGTGTCGTCTCCGCTGACGGCGGCCACGGCGTCGCAGTTCTCCATGCCGCCCTGCCGCAGGATGTCCGGGTCGGTGGGGTCGCCCACAAGGGCGGTGCCGCCGAAGCAGTAGTCGTCAAAGGCGTCCAGCCGCTTGAGCTGTTCGGGATCCCGCTCGATCAGGGAAATATCGTGGCCGATGCGTTCCAGATCGCGGATGAGCGATGCGCCCACCTGATCGCAGCCGATAACCAGAATGTTCATGAAAACTCACCTCATCATAAAATGGTGACGGACTCCTGCAGAAGAGCACGGTGCAGGTTCGTATATAACTACAGTATAGCACATTTGAGCAGGCAGATAAATACAGCCCTGAGAGTAAAATTTCTGTATTCCGCGTGCGCAGGATGTCATAGTATGGTATACTGGGTAAAACAAGTTATCAGGCGCTTTGCGCAACAGGAGGGGTTCTTACGTTTTTTGAGATCATCAAAGCAATTTTAATGGGCATCGTGGAGGGCATTACCGAGTGGCTGCCCATCTCGTCCACGGGTCATATGATCCTGCTGGAGCAGATCATCAAGTTCAACGCCAGCGAAGAGTTCATGTCCATGTTCCGGGTAGTCATCCAGCTGGGTGCCATTCTGGCCGTTGTGGTGCTGTTCTGGGGTAAGCTGTGGCCCTTCGGGCTGAAACAGGGCCGGATCATCTCCAAGCCCAGTGTCTGGAACCTGTGGTTCAAGGTGGTGGCCGCCACCCTGCCGGTGCTGGTCATCAGCCCGCTGGACGACTGGATGGAAGCACACTTCTACAACTACATCACGGTGGCCGCCATGCTCATCCTTTACGGCGTGCTGTTCCTTGTGGTGGAAAACCGCCGCGCCGCGCCCCATGTGACAAGGCTGGATCAGATCACCTACCGCGACGCTCTCATCATCGGCCTGTGGCAGTGCCTGGCCATCATCCCCGGCACCTCCCGCTCGGGCGCGACCATCGTGGGCGGCCTGCTGCTGGGCCTGTCCCGCGCCTGCGTGGCGGAGTTCACCTTCTATCTGGCCATCCCGGTCATGGCAGGTGCATCCCTGCTCAAGGTGGCCAAGTTCGCCGTGTCCGGCGCGGCCATCACCGGCACCGAGATCGCTGTGCTCGTGGTGGGCTGCGCGGTGGCTTTCGGCGTGAGCCTTGCGGCCATCCGCTTCCTGATGGATTACGTCAAGCGGCATGACTTCCGCTTCTTCGGTATCTACCGCATCGTGCTGGGCATCATTGTGCTGGCGGTGGCCGCCGTGACCGCAATCGTTTGAGAAATTAAAAGCCGAAAAACCTGCTTGTTACGGGCGTGTTACAAGGCTGTTGCAGAAGAAACTCTGCAGCAGCTTTTTTCTTTGAAAATTAGAAAGAGTGCAAAAAACAGCCCGGAAATGATATGTACCCCCAATTCTGGACATCCAGAATTGGGGGTACATATCACAGCGCGGCGTCCCTTTTGCTTTGAAAAAACTTGTGCTATAATATAAACTAAGAGAGTATGCGGCAGTGTGCCGCCTCAACAAAACGGAGGAGAAAAACGATGGAAGCATCCAAGGTCTATTATACGGATTTCCGCTGTCCTGTGGGTACCAGCCTGCTGGACAAGCTGCGCCGGGTGTGCATTGCTGCCGGCTTCAAGGACATCGATATGGATGGCAAGTTCGTTGCCATCAAGATGCATTTCGGCGAGCTGGGCAATCTGGCTTTTCTGCGCCCCAATTACGCCAAGGTGGTGGCTGACCTGTGCAAGGAGCAGGGCGGTCTGCCTTTCCTGACCGACTGCAACACCCTGTACCCGGGCAGCCGCAAAAATGCACTGGAACACCTCACCTGCGCCCAGCTGAACGGCTTCTGGCCCATGACCACCGGCTGCCAGATCATCATCGCCGACGGTCTGCGCGGCACCGATGAAGCTGAGGTGCCGGTGCCGAACGGCGAATACTGCAAGACCGCCAAGATCGGCCGCGCCATCATGGATGCAGATGTGTTCATCAGCCTGACCCACTTCAAAGGGCACGAGTCCACCGGTTTCGGCGGCGCCATCAAGAACATCGGCATGGGCTGCGGTTCCCGCGCGGGCAAGATGGAGCAGCACGCCTCCGGCCACCCGGTTGTGCAGGAGAGCCTGTGCCGCGGCTGCCACCGCTGCGCCAAGGAGTGCGGCTCCGACGCCATCTCCTACAACGAGAACAACAAGGCTGTCATTGACCAGGACAAGTGCAAGGGCTGCGGCCGCTGCATCGGCGCCTGCAACTTCGACGCCATTTACTCCAAGTGCGACAGCGCCAACGAGATGCTGGACCGCAAGATGGCCGAGTACGCTGCCGCCGTCTGTGCAGGCCGCCCCTGCTTCCACATCAGCCTTGTGCAGGACATCAGCCCCAACTGCGACTGCCACGGCGAGAACGATGCCCCCATCCTGCCGGATATCGGCATCTTTGCCTCCTTCGACCCGGTGGCGCTGGATCAGGCCTGTGCCGACGCCTGTCTGAATGCAACCCCGCTGCCCAACAGCCAGCTGAGCAACAATCTGGCCAAGGAAGGCTGGAACTGCCACCACGACAACTTCAAGGATTCCAACCCCAACATCGAGTGGAAGGCAACGCTGGAGCAGGCCGAAAAGATCGGCATGGGCACCCGCCAGTATGTGCTGAAAAAAGTCTGATAGGTCTGATAGAGCAAAAAAGAAGCTGACCGCATGGCCAGCTTCTTTTTTGATTTGCTTTAAACTTCCACGTCCGGAACCATCTCGTCCAGCACGGTCTGCAGGGCCTGCCAGTTTTTCAGGGTGCAGCCCGGCAGGGTGTCGGGGTCAAGCCCGGCGTCCTGAATGCGGCCGGTCATGCTTTCCTTGTCGCTCAGCAGCGCCAGAGCATCCGGCTCGATCATGGTCCATGCTTCGGCAAAGTTCTCCTGATCGTCCGCCGACAGGCTGTCGTACCAGTTGCCGACAGCTTCCTGCACAGCGTCCTCTGTGCGTGCCGACAGGCGGGCTTCCTCGGCCCACTGCAGCAGGGAAGCAGCGGCGATCACTGATTTCAGCGAGCAGCCGGACACGCCCGGCCCCCAGCCGAGGCACGGCTCGAAGGCGTCCGAAGTACCGGTGATGGAGAAGATGGAATTCTCGTCAAAATTGCCGGGATTCAGCTGTGAAGTATTGGCTTCGGTGGTGGAATCGGGCACAGCCTCACTGGAAGCGGGAGCAGAGGCGCTGTCCGATGCGGATGCAGAACTGGGCGCTTCCGAAGAGCTGCTGCCGGACGCAGCGGAGCCGCCGCAGCCGGCCAGCACGCTGCAGGCAATGGCGGCGCACAGCAGCAGCGAGAGGATACGGGTATATTTCAATTTCATAGCAAAGTCCTCCTTGACCCGGCAGAACGCCGGAGCATCTCGAAACGATACACCCTAAGTATACGTTCTGCATGAGCGGTTGTCAATCGGAGCAGATGCGACGAATTTCAAGCAGACCTGTGCAGGGTATACAAAAATGCGGCTTGAATTTCGGGCAGTTCAACGCATTGACATTTTCTGTGCTGGCTCGTATAATCAAAGCAGACAAGTGAATTTATCAGTGCGTGTAACTGTTCGATCAGGCATGAGCATCAGAGGGAATGCGGCAATGGCATCCCTTTGGTTCTTGTGCCCTTTTTCTTTTTCACAAAAGCTGCGGCATGGAAGCGGAGGAGTGCGGCGATGCAGGCTGTAAAGGTATTCAATAACAATGCGGTGTCGGTGGTCATGCCGGACGGCAGGGAAGCCATTCTCGTGGGCAACGGGCTTGGGTTTGGCCGCCGCCCGGGGGACGTGATCGACAAAAGCCGCGTTTCCAAGGTGTACTATGTGCAGAATGAATTGCAGACCAAGTTCCTCAAGATGCTGGATAACGTTACCCCGCAGGTGATGCAGGCCGCCGAGCGCATCTCGCTGGCGGCAGAAGAGCAGGGCATCCTGCTCAGCAGCAAAAGCACCATCTCGCTGGTGGATCACATCAGCTTTGCGCTGGAACGTGTGGAAAAGGGCACCTTTCTGCCCAACCTCATGCTCTCGGAGACCCGAATGCTGTACCCGAAGGAGTACGCGGTGGGGCAAAGGGCACTGGAGCTTGTCCGGCAGTTCTGCGGCGTACAGCTGCCGGAGGACGAAGCGGGCTACATTGCCCTGCATCTGGTAGCCGGTGCGGCGGACGGTGCGCTGGCTTATGACACCGTAAAATTCGTCATGGCGGTCAAGGAGATCATCTGCGATACCTATCATTGTACCTTTGAGGAAGAGAGCCTCGAGACCACCCGCCTGACCGTGCACCTCAAGTTTCTGGCGGCGCGCATCCTGCGGCACACCCCGTGGCAGGACGCCGGGTTGGAATCCATGTACACGGTGCTTTTGCAGCGCGACAGCCGCAACGAGGTGTGCTTACAGCGCATCAATGCCTATCTGCGTCAGGAATTTGATTACGAGCTGGATCATCAGGAGCAGGTTTATCTGCTCATCCACCTGACCAAGATCGTCCGATAAAACGCTTCAACAGGGCGTCCGGAAGCCCTGCGGAATAGAAATCATCCCCCCAAAAACAGTCAAGTCAAAAAGTGAGGAGTATTACACGATGAAAGAAAAAGTCATGAATGGCTTGGAAAAGTTCTCCAA
>CAKSZM010000075.1 GCA_934525735.1 uncultured Faecalibacterium sp.
ACAGTGTCTGCGCTGGTGCCGTAGGTATCGCCGCAGCTCTCAAAGAACTTCTGGTTCATGGGGTAGAAGGTGGGGAAGTACATCAGGCTCAGGAAGTAGCTGACAGGAACATTCAGCTCGACCTTCAGGGTCTTGTCATCCACAGCGGTGACGCCCAGATCGGTGACAGGCTTCTCGCCTGCAATGATCTCGGCAGCGTTGACCACCTGACCGATATCGCTCAGCATGTAGGAATACTCGGAAGCATTTGCGGGGTCAACGGCACGCTGCCAGCCGAACACGAAGTCGGCTGCGGTCACGGCGTCGCCGTTGGACCACTTTGCGTCCTTCAGGTGGAAGGTGTAGGTCTTGCCGTCTTCGCTCAGCTCATAGCTCTCAGCCAGAGCATTCACGGCAGCACCGTCAGCATCCATCTGCATCAGGCCGTCGGTGTAGCATGCGATGACCTCGAAAGAGGTGCCATCGGTAGCCAGCTGGGGGTCCAGAGACTGGACTTCGGTCTCCAGCATGACGTTCAGTACACCGCCCTCCGCAGAGGCAGCTGCACCAGAAGCAGCGGTGGAGCCGGAAGCAGCGGTGCTGGAAGAGCCGCCGCAGGCAGTCAGAGCCAGTGCAGCAGCCGATACGCCTGCAGCAGCCAGGAAGCTGCGGCGAGAAATACGACGATCGAGTTTCATATTATTTTCCCTCTCTCTTACTTGCATCAGTGCTTTAACGAAGTAAAGCATCGGGTTGTAAAAAATGCACAAAGGTTTTTTTGCTCCTCCTCCGGAGCTTTGCACACCTTTGTGCGATACCCGCATTATACGCTCCTGTGCCCAAAAAAGAAAGCCTTTCGCTCTGTTTTCTGTGGAATGCCCAATGGGTATCCAGAAATATCCAGTCCTTTTTGTGCAATTTTAAGGCGTTGCTGTATTCTTAGCAAAAACACTTTGCTCAAAACATGAGCTTTTTGTATTTTAGGAAAAAACAAATGAGAAAATTTCATCCTGTCCTTCAGCAGTTTTGCATATAAATCATACTTTTCCGCCGGTTCTCTCTCCCTCGAAAACAGAAAAGGCTTCCCCAAAAAAGGGGAAGCCCTGTGCTCATTTTACAGGAACAGCGCCACCACATACGTCTCGCCGCCGTACTGGATATACACCGCGCCCATCTTCGCATGGCCTGCCGCAGCCTGCTGCAGGGCCTGTACCGCATCGGTCTGGTTCGGGATATAGATATACCCTGTTGCCCAGCCGGAATTATCTTTGGTCATGCCCATCGACACGGTGTTGGCCACCCACGGCCCGCCGGCGTCCGCAATGAAGTCGTTGACCGTATCCGAGACCATCGTGTCATTGGCCGACAGCGGAACTTTGCGCACCAACTGTCCCTCCGATGCGCCCAGCTGCATCGGCTCGCCGATCAGCCAGTCGGCGATCCGCTGTGCTGCATACTCCAGCTGATCATCATACTGCAGCGCCGAGTCGACCTGCTGCATCAGCGCCTTTGCCGCATCCGTGTCTTCCTGCACCGTTCCGATCATGCCAAGCCCGCTGCATCCGGTCAGAACCGCCAGCGTCAATGCCGCCGTCAGCAGGCAGGCCAATCCTTTTTTCCAGAGTTTCATCTGTCATTTTCTCCTTTCGCATTCTTCCGGCCCGGGGGCCTTTTCTCCATGATACCTTTTCCCGGTTGGAAATACAAGCGTTTCCGGGCAAAAAAGCAGACCGCTGCCCGAAGGCAGCGGTCTGCAGCGAGTCATTTTTACTTTGCGTACTCCACAGCACGGCTCTCGCGGATGACATTGACCTTGATCTGGCCGGGGTAATCCAGCGTATCCTCGATCTTCTTTGCGATGGAGCGTGCCAGCAGGATGACCTGATCGTCGCTGATGACGTCGGGTTTGACCATAATGCGCACTTCGCGGCCTGCCTGCACGGCAAAGGCCTGCTCCACGCCCTCAAAGCTGGAAGAGATCTCTTCCAGATTTTCCAGACGCTTGACGTAGCTTTCCACGTTCTCGCGGCGGGCACCCGGGCGGGCGGCGCTGATGGCGTCGGCAGCCTGGATGATGAAGGCCAGCGGGGTCTTGGGCTCCACGTCGCCGTGGTGTGCCTCGATGGCATGGATGATCTGGGTGTTTTCCTTGTACTTGCGGCAGATGTCCACACCGATCTGCACATGGCTGCCCTCGATCTCGTGATCCAGCGCCTTGCCGATATCATGCAGCAGACCGGCGCGGCGCGCCATGGTCACGTTGACGCCCATCTCGCCTGCCAGCAGACCGGCAACCCAGGCCACTTCCATGCTGTGGGTCAGGGCATTCTGACCAAAGCTGGTGCGGTACTTCAGCCGGCCGATCAGCTTGATCAGGTCCGGGTGCAGGCCGTGGATGCCCAGCTCCATCACAGCGCGTTCGCCCTCGCGCTTCATCTGCAGCTCGAGCTCGTGGCGGCACTTTTCCACCGTTTCCTCGATGCGGGCGGGATGGATACGGCCGTCGCCGATCAGGCGTTCCAGCGTCATGCGGGCCACTTCGCGGCGGGTCTGGTCGAAGGAGGACAGGGTGATGGCCTCCGGGGTATCGTCGATGATCAGGTCCACGCCGGTGGCAGTCTCAAGGGCGCGGATGTTGCGGCCCTCGCGGCCGATGATGCGGCCCTTCATCTCATCGCTGGGCAGCGGCACCACGCTGACGGTGGTCTCGCTGCAGTGGTCGGCGGCGCAGCGGCTGACGGCCTGGCCGATGAGGTTGCGGGCAATGTTGTCGCAGTTTTCCTTCAGGTCGGTCTCGTAGGCGGCGATGCGGACGGCCTTTTCGTGGGTCAGCTCCTCATCCACCTTGTGCAGCAGCACTTCGCGGGCGTCCTCCTGGCTCAGACCGGCCAGCGTTTCCAGACGCTCCAGCTCCTTGGCGCGCAGGGCATCGATCTCAGCCAGACGCTCGTCGGCTTCGGCAGAGCGCTTTTTCAGCTCCTCTTCCTTCTTTTCCAGCGCTTCGGTCTTGCGGTCCAGCGCCGTCTCCTTCTGGTCGATGCGGTTCTCCTGACGGGTGATCTCCGCACGGCGCTGTTTGATCTCCTTGTCGGCTTCTGCCTTCTGGGCATCCACCTCGGCCTTCAGCTTAAAAGCTTCGTCCTTTGCTTCCAGAACCGCTTCCTTGCGCTTCTGTTCTGCGGTCTTGATCGCTTCGTTCACCAGGCGGGTCGCCTCGGCTTCGGCGCTGCCGATCTGTGCTTCCGCGGTCTTTTTCCGGTTGTTGTAACCAACAAAGTAGCCCGCAGCTGCACCGACAACACCCACGATCAGGGCCACGATCACTTCGATCGCGGTCATCGTGTTCACTCTCCTTTGTTAAAATTCAGTCTTTGAATCATAAGCAGGAGACGCTGCAAAACAGGTGCGGGGATCACACAGGGCTTTTATAAGCGAGCTTTCAATGCAAAAAGTGACAGCAGAACCACACGCCCGGCAAAAACACCGCGCGGACGGCCTGCAGCTTTTCTATCTACGGTTCTTTCTTATATCAAACAGGCGCGCATCGCCTGCAAAGGGACTCGGGTTCACGGGACGACCTGTATCCAGCGTCTTTTATTCCATACTACTATTTATAGTACGAAACATTCGTGTGATTGTCAAGAGGAAAAGCCTTCTGCTAACGGCTTTTTGTGCAAAAAAAAGAGAGCGGCTTCCCCAGGGGATCCCGCTCTCTGACAGATTATTCCAGATACATCCTGCGCAGGCGCATCAGACGCGCCGGGGTCAGGCCGTATTCCGTTTCCAGATAGTTCTCGGCGCTGCCGAACTGCTCCCGGATCAGGCCCAGCACAAAGGGGGCCAGCTCCGGCTGCACGCCCTCCAGCCCATAATAATGCCGTTTGCGCTCCGGGTCTGCCGCGATCTCGGCGGCATGTTCCTGCAGCACGGCATCGATCTCGGCCTTGCGGCAGACATTGGTCTGCTCAAAGTCCGCGCAGACCGTCTCATCCGAGGCGCCCAGCGCCAGCAGGATCAGCATGGCGGCCACGCCGGTGCGGTCCTTGCCGGCCGAGCAGTGGAACAGCACCGGCGTTTCGCCTGCTTCCAGCGCACGGAACAGCTCCTTGAACGCTTTGTTGCCGGTGAGCATCCTGCGGTACATCGCCCGGGGGATGTCGTCCCCTTCCGGCGTATTCTGCATCAGGCGCTCGATGTCTCCGGGGCCGAAGGCGATCTCGTGGCCGTCCTCTGCGCACAGGCCGCAGATCTGCACAAGCCGCGCGCCGTCCGGCACATAATCCGGGGCTTTTTGCGCTTCCTCGGTGCTGCGCAGGTCCAGGATCAGCCGCAGCCCCAGCGAATCCAGCAGTTTCCGGTCGGCTTCGCTTGTGAGCTTTGCTGTGGGGATGCCCCGCCAGATCTGCCCCCATTTGACATGTTTGCCTTCATCGGCTTCGTAGCCGCCCAGCTCCCGGAAGTTGTGTCCGCCCTCAAGCGCCAGCTGGGTGCCCGGGGCCGGGTGCGCCGGGGCAGCCTTGGCCGCCGTGCTGGACAACACCGGGAAGTTATAGAAGGGCTTTGCCGGGCGTCCGCGCCGGGGCGGCAGGCTGGCTGTACCGCCCAGTACTTCCATCAGGTAATTGCGAAGCAGGTCGATGTAGGCCGAGCTGTGGTCCCTCCGCTGCACCAGCGACACGCACAGGGGCGGCAGGTCTTCCAGCAGAACGTCCCGCACACGGTCCAGCTCCCGCCTGGCACCCGGCTCGTAGCGGGTCAGGCAGGTGCACAGCTGCTCCTGCACCAGATAATAGGCCTGATAAAAACTGGGGCCGATCTCGGCATTGGGTGCAAACCCCGCCCGGGCGCAGGCCGCCCACAGCGGGCTGAACAGATCCTGCCGCAGGCTGGGCAACAGCACCCGCTGGCCCCGCAGCTCGGCAAGGGGGATGCTCTCCTTCTCCCAGAAAGGGTGTCCCCGGGGCACCAGCAGGCAGGCGGGGTCGGCCCGCAGGGTGGTGCGGGCCAGCACCGGCGCAGCGCAGCCCAAATCGATCACAAGGCCTGCGTCCAGCTCGCCCTGCTCCACTCCGTCGGCCACCGCGTCGTTGTCTATCATGCGGAAGCGCATCTCCACGTGGGAATACTGCTGGCGGAATTTGTCCAGCTGGGTCTCCAGCCCGGGCAGATAATCCGGCACCAGCGACACGCTGATGCCGATGCGCACCGGCTGCGCCGACTGGATCTCGGCCCGCAGGTCGGCCTGCATCTGCTGGAACTGCTCCACCACCGGTGCGGCGTGGCGCTGCAGGCTCATGCCGCGGTCGGTCAGGCTGAGCTTGTGGTGCGCACTGAGGAACAGCGGGCCGCACAGTTCCGCTTCCAGCGCAGAGATGCTCTGCCGCAGCGCCTGCCGGGACAAAAACAGCCGCTGTGCCGCACGGCTGTAATTCATTTCATCGCACAATACCAGAAAGTAGTGCAGCTGGCGGATATCCATGGTTCCCTCCTGAAAAAAATATCATATAAAGAATACCGCCTTTTTGCCGGATTGTAAAGCCGTTGGCAGCAAAAACCGCCGCACGGCTTGCGCTGTGCGGCGGCAGAAAGAGTTTTTGCGAAACCTCAGATCAGGCTCAGGGCCTCCTCATCGCCCACGAGGATGAAGTCCGGGTGCATCTGCAGGATGCTGGCGGGCACTTCGGGCGTGACCGGACCGAAGAACGCCTTCTTGATGATCTCGGCCTTGCCGACACCGTTGGCCACCATCAGCACCTTGCGGGCCTGCATGATGGTCTTGATGCCCATGGTGTAAGCCTGCTTGGGCACCAGGTCTTCGTTGCCATCAAAGAAACGCTTGTTGGCCTCAATGGTCTCCTTGGTCAGGTCCACGCAGTGGGTCTCCAGCTCAAAGGCCTCGCCCGGCTCGTTGAAGCCGATGTGGCCGTCGTGGCCGATGCCCAGCAGCTGCAGGTCGATGCCACCCACGCTGTGGATGATGGCATTGTACTTTGCGCAGGCGTCTGCCGCGTCGGGGTTGGTGCCGTCCGGCAGGTTGATCTTTGCCGGGTCGATGTTCACCTTGTCGAACAGATTCTTGTGCATGAAGCTCCAGTAGCTTTCCGGGTGCTCCTTGGGCAGGCCGCGGTACTCGTCCAGGTTGACGGTGGTGACTTCGGAGAAGTCGATGTCGCCCTTGTTGTACCAGTCCACCAGCTGAGCATAGGTGCCGACGGGGGTGCCGCCGGTGGCCAGACCCAGCACGCAGTTGGGCTTCATGATGACCTGTGCCGAAATGATATTGGCTGCCTTGCGGGACATATCCGCGTAATCCTTTGCACGAATGATCTTCATCGTAAATGTCCTCTCTTCCCTATTGTTTTTGCAGGCCGTGCACGCGGAAACACCGTACCGGCCCATTCCTGCTTTCAGTCTACCACATTTGCGCCCGGAAAGCCAGAAAACGACAGATTTTTTCGTACTATCCGTCATTTTTCGGCAGATTGGCAGGATAAAGCCTGCATTTTATCGTTTCTTTGCACAAAAAGCCAGCGCCGACCCGAAAATTTCTTTCGGAGCAGGCACTGGCCTTTGGAAAGTTATTTTCCGCTCAGCTGCACAGCCCGCAGGCAGCGCAGGCAGCTGGGGTGGTGGCGCAGCCGCCGAGGGCGGTCTCCCGCAGCTCGGCCGGCAGGCGTTTGCCCACCGCATACATGGCGTCCAGCATCTGATCAAAGGGGATCAGCTGGCGGATGCCGCTCAGGGACATCTCCGCCGCGATCAGGGCGTTGGCCACGCCGGCGGCGTTGCGGTTCTGGCAGGGGTACTCCACCAGACCGCCCACCGGGTCGCACACGAGACCCAGCATGTTCATCAGCACGGTGGAAGCAGCATCCAGGCACTGTTCCGGCGTGCCGCCCATCAGCTCCACCGCCGCAGAGGCTGCCATGGCGGACGCAATGCCGATCTCGGCCTGACAGCCGCCCACGGCACCGGCCACGGTGGCGTTGCGCATGGCGAGGTAGCCCACAGCGCCGGCGTTGAACAGAGCGTCCACGATGCGCTGGTCGGAGATGCGGTAGCACTCCTGCAGGGCCAGCATCATGCCGGGCACCACGCCGGCGGAACCCGCCGTGGGTGCCGCCACGATCAGACCCATGGAAGCGTTCACTTCCAGCACGGCCATGGCGTAGGTCATGGCCTTTTCCAGCACGTCGCCGCAGATGCTCTTTTTCTTATTATAATGTGCTTCCAGCTTCCGGGCCTCGCCGCCGATCAGGCCGCCCATGGATTTGATGGGCTTTTTCAGCGGCTGGGTGGCGGAGGAGCGCATGATCTCCCATGCCTTGCCCATGCGGTGGTCAACGGCATCCCGGGGCGTTTCGCCCAGAATGCACTCCCGCTGGCGCATCACTTCGGAGATGGGCAGCTGGGTCTGCTCGCACAGCTCCAGCAGTTCCTTTGCGGATTTGAAATCCATGTTCATCCTTCGTCCCTCCTTACTGCTGCACGACCATCACGTCGTGGATGTTCGGGTTCTCCAGCAGCAGCTTGTCCACACCCTCGGGCAGGCGTTCGTCCGACTCCACGATGGTGTAGGCGGTGTGGCCCTTCTCCTCACGGAACAGCCGCATGAACGCAATGTTCACGCCGCGGTCGCTGAGGATCTTTGTGATGTGCGCCACAACGCCGGGCTTGTCCTGCTGCACCACGATGAGGGCATTGTACTCGCCGGTAAAGTCCACGGCCACGCCGTTGATGCGCACGATGCGCACCTTGCCGCCGCCCAGCGATTCGCCCCGCACAGTCATCACCTGACCGGCGGCATTCTCCATGCGGATATCCACCGTGTTGGGGTGCACCTCCGTCTCGGTCTCGTTGGGGGTGAAGCTGTAGGCCAGCCCCCGCTCGGTGGCAATGGCAAAGGAATCGCGGATGCGGGTGTCATCGGCGGAGAAGCCCATGATGCCGCCCAGCAGGGCGCGGTCGGTGCCGTGGCCGTGGTAGGTCTTGGCAAAGGAGCCGTAGAGGGTGAAGTCCGCACGCTTCAGCGGCGGGGCGATCATCTTCTGTGCCAGATAGGCGATGATCTCCGCACCGGCGGTGTGGGAACTGGAAGGGCCGATCATGTTCGGGCCGAGAACGTCAAATACACTGATAAATGCCATGAGATGATCACTCCTGTCAGGTCAGAAGCGCCGCGCCGGATACATCAGGCGTTTGCGCTGCTCTTGTTGATGAATTTCTGGTAGATGGTCTCCACAATGACGCCGATGGCGTTGTCGCCGGAGACGTTGCAGGCGGTGCCGAAGGAGTCCTGGGTGATGTACAGTGCCACCATGATGGCGCAGATGGGGCCGTTGGGGTCGCCTGCCTCTGCACCGAAGATCATGTACAGGAAGGGCAGAGCGGTCATGATGGAGCCGCCGGGAGCACCGGGAGAAGCCACCATGGCAACGCC
>CAKSZM010000076.1 GCA_934525735.1 uncultured Faecalibacterium sp.
CATTTCCCGGATTTTCTGGTCGCACACCAGATGAAGCGTATCCGCTTTCACGATCTGCGCCATAGCTGCGCCAGTCTGCTCTATGCCAATGGCGTGAGCCTGAAAGAGATTCAAGAGTGGCTCGGTCACAGCGACATCAGCACGACAAGCAACATTTATACACATCTGGATTTCTCCAGTAAGGTATCTTCGGCAAATGCAATCGTCAATATCTTCCCAGAAAACATCAAAGTATAAGAAACTGGGCAAAAAAGAAAAACAGCCTAAAATCTTTCGATCCTAAGCTGTTTTATGATGGAGTGCCGATGGTGGGACTCGAACCCACATGGTTTCCCGAACGATTTTGAGTCGTTTGCGTCTGCCATTCCGCCACATCGGCTGATATTCAATTTTGGGACATTAGTACCGGTTTCTGGAGATTGGAGGGATGTTCAGGAGGGATGTAAGAAATCCCACTCCGACAAACTCTCGAAATCCAACGCACCCTCGTGAATTTCTCGCACAGACACGAAAAAACACGAAACGGATTTTGAGTCGTTTGCGTCTGCCATTCCGCCACATCGGCGAACAAGCTTATTATACAGGATTCGGCCTGCAAAATCAAGTGCGGATTTCAGCCGCGGGATCAGGAAAAATACACTCCGCTTTTTGCGCGGCGCCTGCAGCAAAAACGACGCATTCTGCGGAGCATGATCCAAAAACAAAAGTGCCAGCGTGAAATTTGGGCGTTCTGGGAGGATGAGGGCAAAGTTTGACGCACCCATGCTGAAAATAGTATAATTGCGTCGGGAAACATCACAAAACAGGCAGGGGAGATACAGGATGACAAAGCAGGAAAATATGACCCGCGAACAGGCCGAAGAGGAACTCCGCCAGCTGCGCAAGGTGTTCCGCTCTGTGCGGTTGCTCACGCAGGAAAATGTGTGCAGCCCCGGCGGGCGCAGGCCGTGTTATGCGCAATGGAAACGTACACGCCCCTGCGAAAACTGCGTGGCCCGGCGGGCGCTGGAAGAGAAAGGCCGGAAAAGCAAGCTGGAATATCTCGACAAGGAGCTTTATCAGGTGACTGCCAGCTATATACAGGTGGACGGCAAACCCTGTGTGCTGGAAATGACCCAGAAAATGGACCGCAGCCTGATGTTGGACCCTGACGACAGCTTCCAGCTGCTCAGCGCCATTACCGACCAGACCGAAAAACTGTATCGCGACCCGGCAACGGGTGCTTATAACCGGCGGTATTACGATGAAAACTACCGGAACCGCTCGATGACGGCCGGCGTTGCGCTGCTGGATCTGGATGATCTGAAGCTTTCCAACGACGTTTACGGCCGGGCGGCCGGCAACAGTGTGCTGGAAACGGCGGTCAACGTGATCCGGCGCAGTCTGGAGGAAAAAGACCGGCTGATCCGTTACAGCGGCGACGAACTGCTGCTGTTGCTGCCGGACATCGCGCAGGAACGGTTCAACCGCAAGCTGGAAAAGATCCGCCTGCAGCTGCGTACCGCCAGCGTGCCGGGCTATTCCCGTATCCAGATGTCGGCCAGCATCGGCGGCGTCTGGGTCGAGAATGAAGAGCTGGGCGTTGCGGTGGACCACGCGGAGCGCCTGATGCGGTATGCCCGCATCCAGAAGAATACGGTAGTGACCGAGCGCCAGACCGCAGCGCCCGCAACGGCCCGGCCTTATTGCCGGCAGAGCGTGCTGATCGTGGATGATTCGCCGCTGAACCGTGCTCTTCTGAGCCGGATGCTGGGGCAGCAGTTCGACACGGCAGAAGCATCCGGCGGCGAGGAATGCCTGCGGCTGCTGGAGCAGAACCCCACCGGTATTTCCATCGTGCTGCTGGACATCCATATGGACGGGATGGACGGCTTTGCGGTGCTGGAAGCCATGAGCCGGCGGCAGCTGCTGGATGACGTGCCGGTGATCATGATCTCCAGCGAGGACACGGTGGATTCGGTGCGGCGCGCCTTTGACCTGGGCGCATCGGATTACATCAGCCGCCCGTTCGATGCCAAGGTGGTGTATCAGCGGGTGTCCAACACGATCCGGCTCTATGCCAAGCAGCGCCGTCTGAGCGCCATGGTGGCGGATCAGGTCTATGAAAAGGAAAAACTCAGCCGGATGCTGATCGGCATCCTGAGCCGTGTGGCAGAGCGGCGCAACGGCGAGAGCCGTGCCCATGTCCGGCATATCAGCACCCTCACGTCGATGCTTCTGGCTCGCCTTGCACAGAAGACCGACGCCTACCCGCTGACGCAGGAGATGCGGCGGACCATCAGCATGGCAGCGGTGCTGCACGATATCGGCAAGCTGGAGCTTCCGGACAGCATCCTCTGCCGGGATGTCTGTACCCCGGAAGAGGAAGAGCAGCTGCGGCAGCATACGGTTCTGGGCGAAAAAATGCTGGAGGAACTGACCGCCTACCGCGACGAGGATTTTGTCCGGGCGGCCCGCCAGATCTGCCGCTGGCACCACGAGCGCTACGACGGCTCCGGCTATCCGGATCATCTGTCCGGGGAGCAGATCCCCATTGCTGCGCAGGCAGTGGGACTGGCGGATGCCTACGAAACGCTGATCAGCAGCCGGCCGCCGGTACCGTACCGGGAGGCCGTGGCACAGCTGTGCGAGGAAAAGGCGCGGGAATTCAACCCGCTGCTGCTGGAATGCCTGCAGGAGATCGGGCCGGAGCTGGGCGATGCCATGAACCGCCGGCAGGGGGATGCGCTGTAAAATCAGCAGAAGGGAGCTGCACACAGCTCCCTTTTATACTGCAGACGGGCGAAAAAATGAAGTCCGGTTCTTGCCCGGGCGCGCGGCTTGTGTTACACTGAAAAAAATGCACGCAGGACGTGTGAGAAAACAGGAGGACACCACCGTTGAAACATCTGTATCAGTTTGCGCGACGCATGGCAGCGGCCGTGCTGGCACTGGCTCTTTGCTTCTGTCTGCTGGCCCCGGCTGCATCGGCGGCCACAACCATCGGCGGCGCGGATACCACCCTTGTGCCCGCAGAAGAGGAAAACTGCCTGAGCTGGCTGTTCGGCTCCGGCGACAGCATCACCATGCCGTATCTGAACATCAAGGGGCAGGGGCTGCGCCGCAATGTCACCCTGAACCTTACGGACTGCCTTGTGGGCATCACCTACACCGAGCTGGGGTCCATCGGCAGCTATGTCAGCGCCAGTGCAGCCCAGCAGGCGTGGAAGGCGCAGGCAGTGGCCGTCCACTCCTATCTGGAATACCACAAGCAGTACGGCTCTTCGGCCAATGCCCTCATCTATACACCGGTGGACCAGATCCCTTCTTCCACGCGGGAAGCCATCCGCAAAGCGGTGGAGCCGGTGAAAAATGAGATCCTGACCTACAACGGCAGTGTCTGCGATGCAGTGTGGTCGGCCAGCGCAGGCTACAACACCCAGACCGGCGTCTACGGCACCTGTTCCAGCAGGGATGCCTGGGGCACCGAGGTACCGTACCTCCAGAGCGTTGAAAGCCCCTATGAAGAGCAGTACCACAACAAGCTGCGCCGTTCCGTCGGCAAGGACTACCGCTATACCGAATACAACGACAGCCGCACCGGCGAAGCCTATGTCAGTGCCGATACCTCCCACAAGAGTCTGGGCGGCTTTGTGCAGTACAACACCTTTGTCTCCAACGGGCGCAGCTACCGCTATATCAATCAGTTCGCGTCCTCCCGCTATTGCTTCGACTTCGGCACCGATGATGCCGGCACCCCCTGCATGACCTACTACGGCTACGGCCACGGCGTAGGCATGAGCCAGTGCGGCGCAGTGGGCTATGCGCAGGAACGGGGCATGGGCTACCGCGAGATCCTGCGCCACTATTACCCCGGCGCAAGCATTTCTTCTTCCGGCAGCTCCGGCGGCGGACTTTTCGGCTGGCTGAGCGGCCTGTTCCACTGGTAAGAACAGGTTTGTACAAAGAATTGCTGCCAAATGCTTCTCAAATGCGGCCGGATTTGGTATACTATAGATTGTTTGTGATTTTGTGAGAGAAATCTTGCTTGAACGATAGAAAGCCCGTAGGAGTGGAAAAGCGGAATGGAACAGGAAAAAGAAACAAAACTTCAGGCGGAGTGCAGCCGGGAGCTGGCACAGCGCATCGTGCGGGAGCTGACCCCAGCCGGCGTGCAGGTGCTGGGCGGCAGCGGTGCACTGGAAACAGCGCTGGAAAAGACCGGCACACGCCTGACCGGAAAAGCGGATGCGGACGGTCTGCTGGTGGTCGTGGACCCGGAGTGGACCGAGCTGCCGGAGCTGGAATGCAGCCAGGTGCTGCTGGTATGTGAGGATGCTTCGGCCATGGCGGACTGCGCAAAGCAGCTGACCCGGCAGGGCTTCGCCCGCGATTTTGAGTGGAAGGCACGGGTGCGCGCCCTGCAGACGGCACGGTTCTGCCGCGGCGGCGAAGTGCCGGACGCGCAGCAGACGGCAGCCGGATACGAGACGGCGCTGGACGAGCTGCGCGAACGGATGCAGCTGGCGGAACGCACCGGCGAAGAGCAGGCTGCTCAGCTGGAGCGTCTGCGCAGCGACCTGTCCCTGAGCCGCAGCCACGAGCAGGAGCTGGAAAAGACGCTGAACAGCGTGGTCAACTCTACCTTCTGGAAGGCGAGCTGGCCGCTGCGCTATGCGGTCAGCAAGAGCCGCAGCCTTGCCCGCACCTTCCCGCCGTTTGTCTTTCTGGCCGAGCTGCGCCGGGTGGGCGTCTCCGGCATGCGGGCGCAGGCAAAAGCCAAAAAGGAATACGCAAAGCTGTTCCCGGGCAAAGCCATGCGCGCCGACCGGTTCGCCAGTGCGGAGCTGCTGGTGAAGCAGGTGGCAAACCAGCCGGATGCGCCGCTCATCAGCATCGTGGTGCCGCTGTACAACACCCCGCAGAAGTTCCTTGTGGAGCTGCTGGATTCGGTGCAGAATCAGACGTACCAGAACTGGGAGCTGTGCCTTGTGGACGCCGGACAGGACGAGACGGTCGGCCAGACCGTCAAGGCCCGCGCGGCTTCGGATGCCCGCATCCGCTACCAGAAGCTGGAAAAGAACGAGGGCATTGCGGGCAACACCAATCAGGGTTTTGCCCTCGCAAAGGGCGAATACATCGCCCTGCTGGATCACGACGATATCCTGCACCCCTGCGCGCTGTGGTATGTTGCGCAGGCCATTGCACAGCAGGGAGCGGACTTCGTGTACACCGACGAGGTGACCTTTGAAGGCGACATCGACCACCTGACGGTCTATCACTTCAAGCCGGATTACATGATCGACAACCTGCGCTCCAACAACTATATCTGCCACCTGAGCGTGTTCAGCGCAAAGCTGCTGGCCGAAGTGGGCGGCGACGAGCGGGCCGAGTTCAACGGCAGCCAGGACTACGACCTTTATCTGCGCCTGACCGAAAAGGCGCACAAGATCGTGCATATCCCGCATCTGCTGTACTACTGGCGCTCCAGCCCCACCAGCGTGGCAAGCAATATCTCGGCCAAGACTTACTGTCTGGAAGCAGCCGTGAAGGCGCTGCGCGCCCACTATGAGCGCGCGGGCGTCCCGGTGGATGACGTATCCATGATCCCGGGCACGCCGGGCTTCTACAAGACCGACTACACCATCACAAAGCCCGGCCGGGTCAGTATCCTGATCCCCAGCTGCGACCACTCCCGGGACCTGCGCACCTGTGTGGAATCCATCTACCGCAAGTCCACCTATGAGGACTTCGAGATCATCGTCATCGAGAACAACAGCAAAGAAGAAGCTACCTTCCGCTGCTATGAGCAGCTGCAGAAGGAGCACAAGAACCTGCGGGTCATCACATGGCAGGGCACCGGCTTCAACTACAGCGCCCTGAACAATTTCGGCGCCAAGGAAGCCACCGGCGAATACCTGCTGCTGCTCAACAACGACACCGAGGTCATTTCCCCGCGCTGGATCGAGGAAATGCTCATGTACGCCCAGCAGGACCGCGTGGGCTGCGTGGGCGCAAAGCTGCTCTACCCGGACAATACCATCCAGCACGCCGGCATCGGCTTCGGCTTCCTGACGCTGGCGGCCCACATGCACAAGAATTTCCCGGTGGGACACCCCGGCTATATGGGCCGTCTGGTCTATGCGCAGGACGTCTATGCCGTCACCGCTGCCTGTTTGATGGTGCGCAAGAGCGTGTACGACGAGGTGAACGGTCTGGACGAGAGCTTTGCCGTGGCCTTCAACGATGTGGACTTCTGCGTCCGTGTGCGGGAAGCCGGCTACACCAACGTGTTCACCCCCTTTGCGCAGCTGTACCATTACGAGAGCAAGAGCCGCGGCTTGGACGAGAACCCGGTCAAGCGCAAGCGCTTCGTCTCGGAGGTGGAGCGCTTCCAGAAGCGGTGGGCAAAGCAGCTGGCCGCCGGCGACCCCTGCATGAACCCCAATTTTGACCTGATGAAAGAGGACTTCAGCTTTGATATCAAGCCGCTGGAGTAATGGAGGAAAACCTGGTGGAACTTTCTGCCTGTATCGTAGTTTATAACGGCGCGGAGGAGGCGCTCCGGGCGGCGCAGACGGTGCTGGACTGCACCCGCCGCCACCCGCTGACATTGTATCTGGTGGACAACGCCAGCCCGGACGGAAGCGGCCGGCGCCTGACCGACGCCGCAAAGAACGGCACCCTGCGCACGGCCCCGGGCCAGAAGGTGCAGGTGCTCTGCCGCATGGAAAACGGCGGCTTCGGCACCGGGCACAACACGGTGCTCTCGCTGCTGCAGAGCCGGGTGCACTTCATCCTGAACCCGGATATCCAGCTGACGGAGGACACCCTCAGCGACCTTGCCGACTGGATGGTGCAGCACCCCGGCGCGGTGATGGCCCGCCCGGCGCTGACCTTCCCGGACGGAACACCCCAGCGCCTGCCGCTGCGCCGGTGCAATGTGCGCGCCATGGTCTACCGCCAGCTGCCCTGCCTGAAGTTCTGGGCAAAGTACAACGAGCGCTACCTGATGGCGGACATAGACCTGACAAAGCCCACCGAAATCGAGTTCTGCACGGGCAGCTTCTCGGCGGTGGACACAGCGGTGTTCAAAGAAGTGGGCGGCTTCGACGAGAAGTACTTCATGTACGTGGAAGACGCCGACCTCACCCAGAAAATGCGTACCAGGGGCAAAGCGTATCTGGTGCCCCAGTATACGGCCATCCATGCATGGCACCGGGCAGCGCACCGCAGCCTGAAGCCTTTTCTGTGGCAGCTGCGCAGCCTGATGCGCTATTTCTCCAAATGGGGCTTTGCATGGTAAAATAAAAATCTTTGCAGCGGCTTTTCCGGAAATTTTGCCGGAAGAGCCGTTCTTTCTTGCATTTTGTGTGAATTGATAGTAAAATAAAGTGAACTGCTATCCCGTTTTGCCGCTTTGGGCACGGGTGGCAGCCCTGAAATTGTTGACAGCGGACGCAGCTCCGCTTTGAATCCATACGTTGTCCGGACGTGTTGCCCGGACTGCGTACAGCTGCACAACTTTTCAATCTTTTTTAAAGGAGTGCACAACTATGAAAGGCATTATTCTCGCCGGCGGCGCCGGCACCCGGCTTTACCCGCTGACCATGGTCACCAGCAAACAGCTGCTGCCGGTCTACGACAAGCCGATGATCTACTACCCCCTGTCCACGCTGATGCTGGCAGGCATTCAGGATATCCTGATCATCTCCACCCCCACCGATACGCCCCGCTTTGAGGCGCTGCTGGGCGATGGCAGCCAGTACGGCATCCATCTGCAGTATAAAGTTCAGCCCTCCCCGGACGGTCTGGCACAGGCCTTCATCCTGGGCGAAGAGTTCATCGGCGACGATTGCTGCGCCATGATCCTGGGCGATAATATCTTCTACGGCAACGGCTTCTCCAAGATCCTGAAGACGGCCGCTGCCAACGCCGAGAACAAGGGCCGCTGCACCGTGTTCGGCTACTATGTGCCGGATCCCGAGCGCTTCGGCATCGTGGAGTTCGACAAGGACGGCAAGGTGCTGAGCGTGGAAGAAAAGCCCCAGCATCCCAAGAGCAATTACGCCATCACCGGCCTGTACTTCTACAACAAGGAAGTGGTGCAGATGGCAAAGCAGGTCAAGCCCTCTGCCCGCGGCGAGCTGGAGATCACCACCCTGAACGATATGTACCTGAAGAAGGATGAGCTGGATGTGCAGCTGCTGGGCCGCGGCTTTGCATGGCTGGATACCGGCACGATGGACAGCCTTGTGGATGCTGCCGACTTCGTGCGCATGATCGAGAAGCGTCAGGGCATCAAGATCAGCGCCCCGGAGGAGATCGCCTTCAAGTACGGCTGGATCGACCGCGACACCCTGCTGGAAAGCGCCGAGCGCTACGGCAAGAG
>CAKSZM010000077.1 GCA_934525735.1 uncultured Faecalibacterium sp.
TTGCGGAAACTCTATATCGTGTATTCTTCCACACAGTTTATGTCGGAACAGACGGCGCACTTTTTTGCGTTTATGAAACTGTTCTATGCCATTCCCTGAAAAAGGAAACGATGGCTCCCGGCCTGTGGATGACAAAACTCTGATAAAACAATAAGTCCCCTCCGTGCAGATACTCGGAACGTGAGATCCGGGTCTGTACGGAGGGGACGTTTTTTATAGGAGAGCAGTTCTGTCACAGGCATTTGCCGCAGCCGTGCCACGGATTCCAGATATCGTGCAGGATGACCACCTCCCATCAAAATATCGGGTGCCACTCGTCCCGGATGCCAATGTCTGCGCAGACGATTCTGCCGCAAAACGGTGCGGACGATGCAGCCGTGTGCAGGGGCTTAAAGCTGTCGAATGTGACGGTCAGGTCGGCGCGGACGGCACCTTCGGCCACCTCACCGGTGTCGGTGTTGATGCCGCTGGGCAGGTCTACCGCCAGAACAAATGCGCCGTTTTCATGCTGACGGTTCATCAGCGCACAGGCAGCAAGGCCGGAAGGACGCAGGCTGCCATGGAATCCGGTGCCGTAGAGCGCATCCACGACTACGGTAAACGATTCAGCCGAAAGACCGAAACCGTCGGTGCAAATTTCCACCGGCAGGCTGTGCAAGCGTTCAAAATTTGTGATGGCATCGGGCGTTTTCGGCTCACCCTCGGCCAGAAGGACGGTCACCTTCCAGCCCTCTTTTGCGGCGGCGCGGGCGATGACAAAACCGTCCCCGCCGTTGTTGCCCTTTCCGCAGACCACCAGCAGAGAGCCGGGCTGCGAAAGGACGTTTTTCAGTTCGGCGTAGGCTGCAAGCCCGGCGTTCTCCATCATCTGCAGATAGGGCAGGCCGTGAGCATTTCCGGCCTGTTCGATGGCCTTCATCTGTGCAGCCGTGACAATACGATGATTCATTTCGGAACCTCCACATTGATATCTTACCGCCCGATGATCCACCATTCGGCCAGCAGGATCACCAGAAAAATCAGGTTGGACAGGGTGAACAGTCTGAAGTAGCGGCCTTTTTCCTCCGGAAGCTCCCGCGCGATCTGGCGGTAGGAGATGAGGCTTGCCATGGACGCGATCAGGGTGCCAAGGCCGCCGAGGTTCGTGCCGATAATGAGCGCGGCGGTTTTGTCGGTGAAACCGGACAGGAGCAGGGCGGCGGGAACGTTGCTTGTGACCTGCGAAGCCAGAACCGCTACCAGCACTTCCCGCCCAGCGAGGATGGCTTGCAGCCAGCCCGAAAAGGCCGGGATGCGCCCCAGATTGCCGATGAAAATGAAGAACGCCACGAAGGTCAGCAGCAGGGAATAGTCCACGCCGCGGAGAGTGGAGCGGTCGGCGCAGAGGGTGCAGACCAGCACGGCGGAAAAGGCAACGCCGTAGGGCAGCACCCGGACGACCGCCATCAGGCAGACCGCAAACAGCACCGCATCCAGCAGGATGATCTTCCGGTCTGCGGTGTTTGACTGCTGTTCGGGGAGCGCACCGATGCAGGAAGATGCCTGTTTGCGGCAGACCGCGACCGCCCAGCCCACCAGAAGCAGCAGCGAAACGATTGTGTAGGGGAGCATGAGCAGGAGGAACTCCGCCATGCTCATCCCGCTTTTGCCGTAGAGGTAGAGGTTTTGTGGGTTGCCGATGGGCGTGAGCATACTGCCAAGGTTGGCCGCGATGGTCTGCATACACACCACCGGGATGGTCAGCGCCCGGCGGGTGTCCGGTGCAAGGCCGCTCAGCACCACAAAGGTAAAGGGCACAAAGGTCAGCAGGGAAACGTCGTTGGTGATGACCATGCTCCCGAAAAAGCACAGCCCGACCAGAACGAGCACCAACTGGAGCGTGCTGCCAGTCCGAGCCAGCAGCGCCCGGCCCATCCGGTCAAAAACGCCCTGCCGCCGCAGTCCGGCCATGATGGTCATCAGGGAAAACAGAATGGCCAGTGTACGCAGGTCGATGTAACCGAGGTAGTCTGCATCCGGCGGCACAAAGAACATGGAGAGCACGGCCAGCACCGCGGCGACCGAAAGAACGGTCTCCTGTTTGAGAAATCTCTTTAACTTCATTTGGAATTTCATAGCATCCGCTTTCTTTCAAGAATAATCGATACATCCTTTAGTATAGTAGATGCGGAAAGAAATGCAAGTTTTTTGCAGCGGTGGGCGATGGAAACAGCATTTGAACAGCAGATCTATGATGTATTTGGGACGACTGACATTCAGAAACTGCGGGAAATTTCCAAGGATGCTGTACGATACCGGCAGTTAGCGCAGAAAGAAGCACTGCGCCATGCGGCAGGACGAAAGCCTGCTTTTACGATGCCGCAGGTCATCCAGATGGTTGCGATGCAGCAACAGGGAAAAAGCGTTACGGAGATCGCACGAACTTTTCAGGTAAGTCGGCAGACTGTGTACAATCAGATCGACCGCGCTCACCGCTTCAGCAATGACCCGGATGTGAAAACCCGGATGTGCTTTCTGTACCGCGACCAGCTTTGCACAACGATCGATGTAGACTTCAAGCACGAAAAAATCATGATCCAGAACTATACCCATAAAATTCCGCTTCGTGCATTCGGCGTAGTGGATCATCCGACATGGGATGATTTTGAGTGGTTTCTGGAAAGCCGTTGCTTTCCAAAGACACGCGACCATGCAAAGGATATCCTGAGAGAAATGGGACTTTCGTTCTATGACCCGCTGCTTATCATCGAAAAAACACAGGGGCGGATGGCAGGGGATGACCAATGGCTCCTGATCCTGAAAAATGAGGAGGTGCAGCATGGAACAGATCCGTCTTGACGACCATACGCCTTTGAAAAAGACAGGGCATACTTCCAAGGGCAATCAGCTCAAATGGAAAATAAGGAACATCTGGTACAAGGCAGATTACATGGGCTATGAGGGGCTATCAGAAACACTGGTTTCCCATCTGTTGCAGAAAAGCAGCCTGTCGCAGCCTTTTGTCCTGTATCAGCCTGTGCAGATACTAACTCATGAGTCAATAACTTAGTTAAATATTGTTGGCAAAAGCCTTCCTGCATCTGAAGCAATGATAGCTTCAGATGCAGGAGGCTTATTCTTTTTGCTTAGGAGTTGAGTCTGATGGATAGTCTCAACTCCTCTTTTTTGCCTGTTGTATCCCAGAACTTGGACTAAGAGGGTGGGTATGGCCCTTCTTGTGAGTCTGGCTCTGAACGTCCAGACCGGAGGCCGGAGCGAATAGCGGACAACCAGTAGCCCGTAAAAATGAGGTGATGAAGATGTAACCGGAGGTGAGTGAGCCATGCGAAAAAGTGCCCCGATTGAAGTGGTGGTACATTACCCCAAAACGAAAGAAGGCTGGGATGAACTCGGAAAACGGGTCGCAACCGCCCACGCCAACTATGTGATCGAGAAAATCGACCGCCTGAACTGCCCCACATGGCAGAAGCTCGAACTGTTACAGGCGGTCATTGATACCACCAAAGGAACCTATCAGCCCAAAGAACACCAGAAGCCCGGCTGGCAGCCGAGCCGATAAGCAAAGCCCCACGCTCAACATATGCTTTCCCATTCTGACCGCAAAGGTCAGATGCAGAGGCTGTGTTGAGCGTGGGGCTTTTTGTGTTACATCCGCTTCTTGAAACCTCAAAGAAACAGCACATTTTTTTTTTATAGGATATCTTTCGCAATGGCGGTGAATGACTGCATATTTAAAATTCGGCTTCACTTCCTTCCTACGGATTGCAGAAAATCCCGCAGCAGTTCGTTCTCCATTTTTAATCGTTTGATCTCGTAGGACTGTTCCCTGACGATTTCCTCCGGGCTGGTTGGCTCCGCATTTTTCCGAGGCCGGCCTTTCTTCTTCGGAAGGATTCCAGCTTCTTTTCGGGCTTGCTCATGATTGTGCCGTGTGACCCAATTTACGATTTGCTTCTTTTCAAGCCCCAATGACTTTGCTATTTCTCTGCATGTTTTTCCTTCTGCTCGCATTGCGAGTATCTGTGGTTCTAATTCTTTGATTTTGGTATATTTTCTGGACATAACAAAACCTCCTCGTGTAGTTCTATTATCCTACACGGGGAGGTCTTTTGTCTATTGTCTACTTTTTACGGACCGGTTCAGTTCAAAGCGAAATGCTGTCACTCTTTTTTAAAACTTCAACCTCTCCTGCAAAAAGCGGCACAATAGCTCCGCACAGGCGTTGTGTTGTTTTTGGGGACGGAGGAATCCGGCACAAATAGGCGGCAGACCGTCTAATACCACATCCCGGACGTTGGACATCTGGTTGTGGGAGGCTTCCTCAAAACGGTTCAGAGATACACAATTCTGCTCCTGCGTGCGGTAGAGTACCTGATAAAATTGCTCGACCAGCTCCAGCTGTGGGTGTGCACTGCTCTCCCGCAGTGCCTGCCACAGCGGTGCGAGGGCATCCGGGGCAAAGCCGGGAACCAGAAGGGTCTGCCCGTCCAGCTCTGCCGGTGTAATATGCGTCCGCTCCCAAAAGGGGCTGCTGCGGCAGACCATGACGGCGGTGGTATGCTGGGAGAGGGCAGTGCGTGCAAGCCCCGCAGCACAGCCGCCCAGGTCCATCACCAGCCCGGCATCCAGTGCGCCGTTTTGCAGCTGCACCGGCACTTCATCGTTGGACAGGGAAGCAAGCTCCAAGGGGATGCCGGGGTACTGCTGCCGGAATGCTTCCAGCACCTCCCCCAGATTGGGCAGATAGTCCGGAACCAGTGCCACGCTGATGCCCAGCCGCAGCGGTGCAGACTGAATGTCCTGATAAGCCTGCTGGCACAGGGCATCGAACTGCTGCACCACCGGCGTAGCCTGTGCCCGGAACCGCTCACCCTTTTCAGTAAGAGCCAGATGATTGCGGTTGTTGACAAACAGTTTGCCGCAAAGCTCTTCTTCCAGTGCGGCAATGCTCAGCCGCAAGGCCTGCCGGGACAGATACATCCGCCCGGCGGTGTGGGTGTAATTCAAATCTTCGCACAGTGCCAGAAAATAGCGCAGCTGCTGGATGGTCATGATGTGCTCCTTTTTTCAAAACGCAAGTTTTACTTGATACTTATAAGGATATTATATCTTCTTTTTCTTTGTTTGTAAATGTGATACTTTTAACAAGAACGGCAATAGATTTTTGTCGATGCGAAGGATATAGCAAGAAAAGGAAGGAATTATTATGGAAAAGATCTCCCGTAAAGGATTTCTGAAGATCGCAGCAGCTGCTGCCATGAGCGGTGTCACCGCTGCCGGTCTGGCTGCCTGCAATGCAGCCAGCAGCGCCTCCGGCGTTTCCAGTGCAGCCGGTATCTACACCCCCGGCACCTACACCGCTACTGCCAAGGGCATGAGCGAGATCACCGCCACTGTCACCTTTGATGCCAATACCATCACCAAGGTGGAACTGGACCTCTCCGGCGAGACCGAGAGCATCGGCGTTGCAGCCAAGGACAAGCTCATTGAGCAGATCATGAATGCCCAGACCAGCCAGATCGACGGCGTGACCGGTGCAACCGTCACCAGCAAGGCCGTGCAGAACGCTGTGGCAGACTGCATCCAGCAGGCCAGCGGCGGTGCCATCAACCCTGCACAGCAGTCCACCGAGGAAACCTCCTCTACCGCCGACTGGCTGGGTGAGGCACCGGAGATCGTCGAGAGCGATATCAAGCAGACCGTGGACTGCGAGGTTCTGGTGGTGGGTGCCGGTTCGTCCGGTAGCTTTGCCGCCGCCGCTGCCGCCGAGGCTGGTGCCAAGACCATCCTCATCGAGAAGTTTGGTCACGATATGGCCAGCGGCATCCGGGATACGCTGGCAGCCTGCGGCTCCAAGCAGCAGCAGGAGGACGGCGACGACGTGAGCAAGAAGGACGCCGTGCGCTACCTGTGCAACTGGAGTCAGGGCTACACCCGCCGCAGTCTGGCACAGGTCTGGGCCGATAAGAGCGGCGAGACCATGGACTGGTTCACGGATGTTCTGGCCGAAAGCGGTATCGACTTCCGCCACGAGATCGACGAAAAGCACGAGGGCGACAATTACGAGGTTCTGGATGTCGGCCACAGCACCCAGTATGGCGAGGAATACAGCGAGCAGCTGACCATGGATGCCGTGCTGAAGCACGCTGAGGCAGACGGTCTGGAAGTTCAGTATGAGATCACCATGGTCAAGCTGGAAAAGGACGGCGACCGCGTCACCGGCCTGATTGCCAAGAATGCCAACGATGAATATGTGCGCTACAACGCATCCAAGGGCGTGATCCTCGCCTGCGGCGGCTACAGCGGAAACGACGTCATGATGAACGCCCTGCAGCCCCAGAGCGTGGAGCAGACCTGCGTCAACTACTCCAAGCCCGGCGCAAAGGGCGACGGCATCAAGGCGTGCCTGTGGGCTGGTGCCATCATGGACACCACCCACACCTCCATGATCTTCGACCGTGGTGCCATCAAGCCGGACCAGACCGGCGAGTACGGCAAGGCCAGCGACGGTGCCCTCTTCTGGATGGGCAGCCAGCCGTTCTTGAAGGTGAACCTGAAGGGTGAACGCTTTATGAACGAGTATATGCCCTACGATTTGGTGCTGCACGCTGCCGCCAGCCAGCCCCACCACACCTACTGCACCATCTGGGACAGCAAGTATGCCGAGGACTGCGAGAAGTTTGCCACCCACGGCTGCAGCCGTCTGTACCCCCATGTCAACGGCACCAACCCGGTGTTCCCCATGGACTATGTGCAGGCAATGAACGCCGACCTGCAGGATCAGGGCTACATCGTGGAGGCCAACACCATCGAGGAGCTGGCCGACAAGCTGGGTCTGCCGAAGGAGACCTTTACCGCTACGGTGGACCATTACAATGAGCTGGCCGCCAAGGGCGAGGATGAGGACTACGGCAAGGAGAGCTACCGCCTCTCCACCCTGAGCGAGGCACCCTTCTACGGCGTCCGTCAGGCCGGCGGCTATCTGATCTGCACCATCGACGGCATCCAGATCGACGACAATATGCACGCCATTGATCAGGACTTCAAGGCCATTCCCGGTCTGTATGTCATTGGTGACATGAGCGGCAACTACTTCTCCGGCAGCTATCCCAGCCTGATGGCAGGTGCCGCCGCAGGCCGCAGTGCCACCTTCGGCCGCCTTGCCGGTCAGAACGCTGCCGCAGGCATCTGATTACAACGTTTTCCTTCTCTTCTAATTATATCTGCACCTGAAAAAGCCGCTCCGGGTCTAGCCGGGGCGGCTTTTCTGATGAATAAAAGAAAATGTATTCTCAGATATGGAATGCGCTCACTGCCCTTCCCTTCCGTTTGGATGCTCGTCCTTTTCCAGAACAAGATCCATGAGATACTCAAAAGTGATGAGTACCCGCGCATAGAAATAGTTGGCGGTAAGGTTTCGGTCATCCAGCATCTTGTCGTCCAGCAGCACAAAGGCAGGATCTGCACAGTGGGCGATGGGAGAATTGTCAGCACCCACAAAGGCAATGATGCTCCGGTGCTGTGCAAAGGAGTCCTGCACCGGCTTCAGGATGGTGTCGGTCTTTCCGCTCTTGCTGATGGCAATGACCAGCCCGGCATTCAGTGCACCGCTTTCGTAGACCTCATAGCTATTGGAGCCGATGGCGCAGTAGCCCAAAACCAGCAGCTTCCGCACCATAAATTCCTGCAAAGGGGCACAGAAGCCGGTGCCTGTCACTAGGATGGGCTTCTGCCGGTTGTCATGGAGCAGCTCCACAAAGCGGTGTATTTTTTCTTCGGGAATGTCCCCGATAAAGGCGGTGATGTCGGAGGCGTGGTTTTTATTATCGATCTCGTTCTGGATCAGGAAACCGATGCGGTAGACCATATCGGTATAGCCGGTATAGCCCATCTTCTTGCTCAGCCGGATCACGGCTGCAGGAGAGGTGTAATTCTGCGCTGCAAACTCCCGTACGCTGCACTGACCGCCATTTTTTGCGGTTTCCAGCACCGCATGAAGAAGCTGCTGCTCATTGGCGTTCAGATGGTATTGATCCGCCAGTTTGTAAAGGTCGTGTTTCATGTTTCGCTCCGATTCGTGAACCAAAAGATGGCTTGTTTTCCTGAAGTATACGTTGAATCGAGAGTTTTGTCAACGTGTATTTCAATGTATCCAACAAGAAAGCGAAACATGTTTCGACTTTTGTGAACAAGTTCAAAATATGTCCAAATCGGTAGATTTTTTTGTGCAGAGTGATATAATCATGCCATCGGAACGGAAAGGTGCACCCCCGAATCCAAAGTACCAAATCAAAAAAGAGAGATCATGGAACGTTAGGAGAACACCAATGAAACAAAAAGTTATGGATGCTATGCAGAGCTTTTCCAAAG
>CAKSZM010000078.1 GCA_934525735.1 uncultured Faecalibacterium sp.
CCGGCATGGAGCATGATGGCAAAGACCGCCTTCCCGGATCTGGCCAAGAACATCTCCATGACCATGACCCCCATGGTGTTCACCGCCCGCATGATGAAGCAGAAGGACCCCACCGCCCGTATGTGTTTCATCGGCCCCTGCGCCGCCAAGAAGCTGGAAGCTTCCCGCCGCACCGTCCGCTCGGATGTGGACTTCGTGCTGACCTTTGAGGAGCTGGCCGGCATCATCGAAGCCAAGGACATCGACGTGAACATGCTGGAGGTGGACCCCAGCGAGAAGGATCTGGTGGATGCTTCCGCAGCAGGCCGCGGCTTTGCACAGTCCGGCGGTGTGGCCAAGGCCGTTGCCGACAAGATCAAGGAGTGGCACCCGGATATGGATGTCAAGATCGCATCCGCACAGGGTCTGGCCGAGTGCAAGAAGCTGCTGATGCTGGCCAAGGCCGGCAAGTACAACGGCTACCTGCTGGAAGGCATGGGCTGCCCCGGCGGCTGCATCGGCGGCGCCGGCACCATCGCCGACCCGGCCCGTACGGCTGTCCAGCTGAACAAGTACATCAAGGAAGCTCCCTTCACCGACCCGGAGCAGAACCCCTACATGAGCGAGATCCATGTGCTGAAGGACGACCCCAACTTTGAGGTCTGATCGCTTCTGAAGCTTTTTTAAATCATCCAAAAGCCGCCTTTCCCTGACCGGAACGGCGGCTTTTCGCTGATTTTTACACAGAATTTTACGGATGTGAAACATTTTTGTGAAAGCTCCACGAAGCTGGTTGACAAGCCGGCATTGCCATGCTATTTTAGCATTGACAAACCGGTTTTTGCCGCCGTTTCCGGCACAAATGCAAAGACCGGCCGGAGCCGCTTTCTGCGGCAGGAAAGGCTGAATCACTATGACAAGATCTTATAAACGCTTCTGCGCGGTGTTGCTCTCGCTGATGATGCTGTGCATGATGGCGCTGGGTGCCGGCGCCGCAGCGAACCGCAGCGTGGGCGTGAAATTCTGGAAAGAGAAATCCGAGAAAGAGTCCATGGCAAACACCGGCATCGATGACAGCCGGGAAGCCACTGTCACCCGCCAGTCCAACGGCACTTACACGCTCTCGCTGCCCATCCGGCAGGTGAGCAAAATGGGCGTCACGGGCTATCTGTCCGGGCTGACCATCGGCGATGTGACCTACTCCGGCACCGTTTCCGGCGATGTGGCCAAAGACACCGCCGTGCTGACCATCAAGAATCTGCCTGCGTCCATCCTGACCGGCAGCGACACCAATAAGGCGCTGACCGTCACCTGCAACATCCAGATGGATCTGAGCGTTCTGGGCGAGATCAACACCACCGCCCGGATGTGCATCTGGAACAAATGAGTTTTCAAAGCAACGAGCGCCGTTCCATTCCGAACGGCGCTCGTTGCTTTTTATCATTCCATGTGCTTTTCTACAAAATCGCCGACCATTTTGTCCAGCTGCAGCACGGCGTTTTCGGCACCCTTCATTACCTTGCGGGTGGTGCGGCGCAGCTGACGCTGGTTCTGGGTGGCAGCCATCACGCCCACAGCACCCAGCGCGGCACCCGCCGCCATGCCCAGCAGGACCCCGGAGGACTGGTTGGTTTCGTGTTTCATACAGAACACTCCTTTCCGTGAAAATCGGTCTACGGCAATAGTATTTCCTGCAAATAATCCGGTATGCGCTTTTTTTATGCAGGATTTTGTGGTATACTGTGCTATGATGTTCTGACGGGCCGCCGGCCCGTTTGCATATGGACAAGGAGGTTCCCTTATTTGATACATCCTGTTGAACCCAAAAAAGTTCTCTGCATCCACGATCTTTCCGGCATCGGGCGCTGCAGTCTGGCCGTGATCCTGCCGGTGCTGTCGGTCATGGGCGTGCAGCCCGTGGCCCTGCCCACGGTGGTGCTTTCCACCCACACCGGCGGCTTCGGCACGCCGGCCCGGCTGGACGGCAGTGTCTACGGCGGGCAGGCGCTGGAGCATTACCATGCGCTGGGTGTGGAGTTTGACTGCATCTATACTGGCTATCTTGGAGGCGAAACGCAGGTGGCGCTGGCAGAAAAGGCCTTTGCCTACTGGCCGGATGCCAAAAAGGTGGTGGACCCGGTTATGGCCGACAACGGCAAGGCTTATTCCACGGTTACCCCGGCACTCATCGGCCGCATCCGCGGCCTGTGCCGCGCAGCGGATCTGATCCTGCCCAACTACACCGAAGCACAGCTTCTGCTGGAGCGGGAGCCGGTCACTGACCCGCTGGAGGATGACGCCGCGCAGGCTCTGGCCGACGAGCTGACCGCCATCGCCCCCGGCGTGGTGGTCACCGGCCTGCCGCTGGGCAAGTACATCGGCTGCGCGGGTGCAGGCCCGGACCGTTTCCTGGTCAAAAAGCTGCACATCAGCCGCAGTTTCCCCGGCACCGGCGATATCTACGGCGCTGTGCTCATCGGTTCGCTGCTGCAGGGCAACGCCCTGAGCGCCGCCGCCGACAACGCCGCCGAGTTTGTGGCGCTGGCCATCCAGAATACGCCGCCGGAGCAGGATACCCGCTCCGGCGTCTGGTTCGAGCCGCTGCTGCCCCGCCTGTGCCCTGTGACCTGGGACAACTGAGGAGGTGCGCAGATGAGCGAAAAGCCGACTCTGAACATCGTTCTGGTGGAGCCGCGTATTCCCCAGAACACTGGCAACGTGGCGCGTACCTGCGCCTGCACGGCCTGCCGGCTGCATCTGGTAGGCCCAATGGGTTTTGCCATCGATGACAAAAAACTCAAACACGCGGGCCTTGATTACTGGCACTACCTCGATATCAGCTATTACGACGGTCTGGACGAGTTCTTTGCCAAGAACAGCGGCCCCTATTATTACTTCAGCACCAAGGCACCCCGGCGCTACACCGATGTGCAGTACCCGGACGGTGCCTATCTGGTGTTCGGGCGGGAGGACGCCGGTCTGCCGGAAGCCCTGCTTGCCGCCAATCAGGAGCACTGCGTCCGGATGCCCATGCGGGATACCTGCCGCAGTCTGAACCTGTCCAACAGTGTGGCCGTGGGCGTGTACGAAGTGCTGCGCCAGTGGGATTTTCCGGAGCTGCTGGACCACGGACATTTACGAGACTACGAATGGAAATGAGGGACATTATGAGCAAGATCGCGATCCTGACTGATTCTTCCTGCGATATCCCGCAGGAGCTGGCCGAGAAATACGGCATCGACATCATGAGCTTCCACATCCTGCTGGATGATGTGGATTATATCGAGCGTGAGAGCTGCACCAACACTGAGTTCTACGATAAGATGCGCGAGGCAAAGGGCGTGCCTTCCACCGCCGCCATCACGCCCATCCAGTTCTGTGAAAAATACTGCCAGTATGTGGACGAGGGCTACACCGATGTGATCCATGTGCCCATCAACAAGTCCGGCTCTTCTACCTACAACAACGCTCTCATGGCGCAGGGCATGCTGCGGGAGGAGCGCCCGGAACACCACCTGAAGATCCATCTGCTGGATCCCCACACCTATTCTATGGTGTTCGGCTGGTATCTGTGCGAGATGGCCCGCAAGCTGCAGAACGGCGCCGAGATCAGCCATGTCATCCGGGAGTTTGAAAAGCAGATGAACTGCATGGAGATCATTCTCGGACCCTACAGCCTGCGCCAGATGAAAAAGAGCGGCCGCATCTCCGCCGCTGCTGCCGTTATGGGCGAACTGATGGGCATCCGTCCCATCATCACCCTGATCGACGGCAAGACCAAGGTGGAAGCCAAGGTGCGCGGCGACGAAAAAGTCGTGCCCGCTATGGTGGAGCTGTGCAAAAAGCGCAGCGAGGGCGTGGAAGATTTTGACTATATGATCGGCCACACCAACATCAGACAGGCCGAAGATCTGGAAAAGGCCTGCCGCAAGGCCTTCGGCAAGCCGCCGCTGATCGTGTTCGAGCTGGGCGGCGTGGTTTCCGCCAACACCGGCCCCGACACCGTGGCGCTGGTGTACACCGGACATCCGAGAGGGTAAATATCGTTCAGGCAGGCTGCTTTGGCGGCCTGCTTTTTGTTTTTGCGGTCTGTCCCCGCCGGGAGCTGCATACACTTGCAGCAAGAGATTTCGCGCGGGGGAGGAAACAGGATGGAACGGAGAAATCTGGCCCTTTTGTGTGCAGGCGTGGTGTGCTTCTGGCTGTTTACGCTGGCTTTCGGCTCGGCGCAGGGCAGGGGACTGCGGATGACCGCAGCCCAGCCGGAAACAGCTGTCCCGGCGGCGGAAGAGACGGCAGCCCCGGCAACAGCCGCCTGGCCGGAACTTGCCCTCAATTGCCGCGCGGCCTGCCTCATCGATCAGGACAGCGGCACGGTGCTGTACGAGAAAAACGCCGATGAGAAAATGCCAATTGCATCCATCACCAAAGTAATGACCCTGCTGCTGACCTTTGAAGCCGTGCACGACGGGCGGCTGACCCTGGACACGCCGGTGCCGGTGAGCGAACACGCCTACCATATGGGCGGCAGTCAGATCTGGCTGGAACCCGGGGAGCGGTTCGCACTGGACGAGATGATCAAGGCCATCTGCGTTTCCTCCGCCAATGACGCCGCGGTGGCGGTGGCGGAACTGGTGGGCGGAAGCGAACAGGGCTTTGTGCAGCAGATGAACGCCCGCGCCGCCGAACTGGGCATGACCAATACCACTTTTCACAACGCCTGCGGACTGGACACCGAAGGCCACCTTTCCACGGCCCGGGATGTGGCAATCATGAGCCGTGAGATTCTGACCGCCTGCCCGGAGGTGCTGCACTATACCGGCATCTGGACGGACACCCTGCGGGGCGGCGCCACCCAGCTGGTGAATACCAACAAGCTGCTGCGCCGCTACAACGGCATCACCGGCCTGAAGACCGGCACCACCAGCGGAGCCGGGGTATGCATCAGTGCCAGCGCCACCCGAGACGGACTGAATCTGATCGCGGTGGTGCTGGGTGCGCCTTCCAGTGCGGACCGGTTCGACGCGGCAACGGCGCTGCTGGACTACGGCTTTTCGGCCTACCGCGCCGCCCCGCTCCCGGCCATGGACGACCGCCCGCTCTTTATAAAGGTAAAAGGCAGCGCAGAGGAAACAGTCCCGCTGGACTATGCAGCCCTGCCGCAGACGGTGCTTTTGCCGCGGGAGGGCGCTGCTGAGCTGACAGCAGAACTCGAACTGCCCGAAACGCTGGAAGCGCCGGTGCAGCAGGGGCAGGCCGTGGGCGCGGTGCGCATCCGGGCAGGGGAGACCCTGATGGGCGAGTACGACATCTGCGCGGCGGCGGACGCCGAAAAAATGGACTTCGGGGCGGCGTTCGGCCTGCTGTGGGGCGCTTTGACCGGGCAGGATGCCTGAAACCGCGCTTCAGCGTATAAAAGCACGCATGCAGACGGAGAAACAGTCCGTCTGCATGAACAATTCTGGATGAAGAAACAAAAAAACACTATTAAAATTGTATGAAATCCAAGGATTTTGACCTTGACTTTACCCGGAGGGAACGGTACACTTATACCAAGATATTTCCTCGCAGGGGAAAAGCCCCGGCAGATCGTTTGGAGGTTATAATAATAATGAGTGTCTCACTGAACACGAAACACCTCTCCGGCTTTATCAGCGAAGAGGAATATGCAGCCATCTACCCGCAGGTGGAAGCCGCTCACAAGCAGCTGGAAGCAAAGTCCGGCCCCGGCAACGACTTCCTGGGCTGGATGTATCTGCCCCGTGATTACGATAAGGAAGAATTCGCCCGCATCAAGGAAGCCGCAAAGAAGATCCGCGAGGATTCCGACGTGCTGGTGGTCGCCGGCATCGGCGGCAGCTATCTGGGCGCACGCGCTGTTGTGGAAGCCGTCAAGGGCATGTATCACAACGAGATCGAAGACGGCCTGAAGATCTACTTCTGCGGCAACAGCATCAGCCCCACCTACCTGAACAATATCATCAGCCTGTGCAAGGGCAAGCGCTTCTCCATCAACGTCATCTCCAAGTCCGGCACCACCACCGAGACCTCTCTGGCCTTCCGTGTGCTGCGTGAGCTGCTGGAAAAGGAGATGGGCGTGGAAGAGGCCAACAAGCGCATCTACGCCACCACCGACCGTGCCAAGGGCACCCTGAAGCAGCTGGCCGACGCACAGGGCTGGCCCACCTTCGTGGTTCCCGATGATGTGGGCGGACGCTACTCCGTGCTGAGCGCTGTGGGCCTGCTGCCCATCGCTGCAGCCGGCATCGACATCGACGAGCTGATGAAGGGCGCTGCCGACGCTATGGAGCGCTTCTCCGTGCTCAGCCCCGATAACGACGCTTACAAGTATGCAGCCATCCGCAACATCCTGTACCGCAAGGGCAAGAGCGTGGAGATCCTGGAGTGCTACGAGCCGGACTTCACCCTCATGAACGAGTGGTACAAGCAGCTGTTCGGCGAGAGCGAGGGCAAGGACAACAAGGGTCTGTTCCCCGCAAGCTGCATCTTCTCCACCGATCTGCACTCCATGGGCCAGTTCATCCAGGAAGGTTCCCGCATCATGTTCGAGACCATCGTGGACGTGAAGAAGCCCGCACAGGATCTGTTCATCGATCCGCTGGAGGGCAACTTCGACGGACTGAACTTCCTGGCAAACCAGAACATGAGCGTGGTCAACCGCAAGGCCATGGAGGGCACCATCCTTGCCCACACCGACGGCGGCGTGCCTGAGGTGCTGATCGAGGTGGACGACCTGACCGCTTACAATGTGGGCTACCTGATCTACTTCTTCTGGCGTGCATGTGCCTGCAGCGGCTATCTGCTGAGCGTCAACCCCTTCAACCAGCCGGGCGTTGAGAGCTACAAGAAGAACATGTTCGCACTGCTGGGCAAGCCGGGCTACGAGGGCCTGACCGCCGAGCTGGAAGCAAAGCTGAAGTAAAAAATGATCTCCCGCCGCAAGGCGTGGAAAATACAGGAGGACTGAACTATGATTAAACTGATTGTTGGTACCAAGGGCTCCGGCAAGACCAAGGCGATGATCGACCAGATCAATGACGCGGTCAAGACCTCCAAGGGCAACGTGGTCGTCGTGGAAAAGGGCATGAAGCTCACCTACGACATCGCTCCTGCTGCACGTCTGATCGACCTGGACGAGTACAAGATCTCCGGCGGCGAAATGCTGTACGGCTTCATCGCTGGCCTGATGGCAAGCAACTATGATATCACCGACCTGTACATCGACGGCATCCTGAAGGTTCTGGATCACGACCTGAACCGTCTGGGCGTGGTGCTGGACGAGATCGCTGCCATTGCCGGCGACTCCGTCAAGGTCACCGTCACTGTCAGCGCTGACGAGGCCAGCCTGCCCCACAACGTCAAGAAGTACCTGTAATTTCGGAATCTGAACCCTATGCAGCAGGCAGAAAGCCGGAAATTTTGAAATTTTTTCGGTTTTCTGCCTGTTTTGGTGTTGACAAAGGGCTGCTTTGGCGCTATACTAACAAAGCAGCCTTTTAGAGGTGTACTATGCAATTTGACCTGAGAAAGTTTATCGCCACC
>CAKSZM010000079.1 GCA_934525735.1 uncultured Faecalibacterium sp.
TCGGTGACGGCACCGAAGAAGATGCCGCCCAGCAGGACCCACAGCAGAACGGGCAGCCAGCCGAAAGCGGCAGCCTGAATGGCGCCGGTGACAGGGCCTGCACCTGCGATGGAGCTGAACTGGTGAGCAAACACCGTCCAGCCGTTGGTGGGAACGTAGTCCCGGCCGTCCTCATGGACGACTGCCGGGGTCTTGGCATTGGGGTCGATACCCCACTTGTTTGCCAGCCAGCGGCCGTAAAGCATATAAGCGCCAAACAGACACACGGCTGCGATCAATACGATGACCAGCGTATTCATTGTTTTTACCTCTTTCCTTTCTTTCCACCCGGCAAATGTCAGCGGCATGAGCTTTCTTTTTCCGGTACAGCGACGTAAAAAAGCCCCCGTCCTCACTGGCCGTTCCGGAGATCCGGATCAGACCATCGAAGACGAAGGCTTTGCACATACATGGCACATCATGTATGGAACTGCACTCCGCGGTACCACTTCGTTTGCTGCATTGGCAGCCGCACTCATAGGGGGCTGTATACAACAATACAAACCCGCTGCCCGATAACGTAGGCGAAACGGCCGTGCATTACTCAGAGCGGGTCAAAGCTCCGTTCACACAGGCTGCTCGCAGGGGAGAACTCTTTGCTCCTGACTGCTGCCTTCACATCAAAAACGGGCGGCTCTCTGGGAGAGGGTGCTGCAAAGAATCATGTCCTGTTCATCGCATTTGCCGAATGATTGCTCCCACTTTATCCCGGATTTCATAATTTGTCAATATTTTTTGCACAAGTTCAGTGGAAGCGCCAATTCGGCCCAAAGTTTGGAAACAATTTTTAGATGATTTTTGTTCATGTGTGAAAAGAACAAATCTATATGGCACTTTAATTGAAAAGAGTTCACACAGAAGTCTTGACTTTCACACTTTGAAGTGCTAAAGTAGTAGCACGACAGAACAAATCCCCGGAAATACCTGCGGGCAAAGGCCAAAGGAGAAGGATTATGGCAGACAAGAATACCAGAAAGAACGAGACCACCGATGCGCTGTTTGACGCCATCCTGAGTCTGGAAAGCCGGGAGGAGTGCTACAGCTTCTTCGAGGATCTGTGCACAGTCAAGGAGATCTCGGACATGGCTCAGCGGCTGGAAGCTGCCAAGATGCTGCTGGACGGCAAAACGTATGACCAGATCGTCAAGGCGGTGGAGATCAGCACCGCCACCATCAGCCGCATCAACCGCTGCATCCAGTACGGCTCCGGCGGCTACCGCAGCACCATCGAGAAGATGCATAAGGAATAAGGATCAGCAGTGACATCCGGGCTGCGCAGGGCATAGGATGGGGCGTGCAAACCCCACTGTACCGAAAGGGAGGATCTCTATGTCTGACGAAAACTGCACCCGCACCCCGTGCCCCTGCCCCTGTCTGCCCAGAGTTTCGCTGGATCAGGCAGTGATCGACCTTGTGGAGAGCATTGCTCTGCAGGAAAATGCCCTGAGCCATATCCTCTGCGCCGAAAGCCGCAAGATGGACGCAGCCATGGAGTTGGACGGCCTTGACCTGTGCAAGCTGCTGGAAGTGAACGACTCGGCCACCAACATGGTGCACGCCGTGGCGAATCTGGAACTGGTGCTCAAGGATAAGCTGGAGTTCATCTCCAACAATCTGTACTACCCGCCCTCCGGCTCGGATGCTCCAGCTGTCCGCTGACCGTCTGCGGAATGCCTGCCCGGATGCCGGGCGGGCATTTTTTGGTTCCGCATAAATGTATATTTTTCATAAAATCCATTTGTTGGAATTGCTGATAGCTGCATTCTGTGCTATACTATACAATGTATCACCATGAAAGTGAGGGAAACTGCATTGCTGCACTACGATGCGATTCTGTTTGATGTGGACGGGACCCTGATCGATTCCGCTCCCGGCATCATAAATACATTGGAAGAAGTCTTTTCCGCCATGGGTGTGGATACCACGAATGTGAACCTGCGCCGCTACCTCGGCCCGCCGCTGCGCAAGAGCTTCGGCGAGCATTTCACCGACATGGCGAAGATCGAGGAGGCCACCGACCGCTACCGCAAGAGCTACGCGGTCAAGGGCAGCCACGAGTGCACCCCGTACCCGGGGGCTGCTGCCATGCTGCAGCGCCTGAAGGATGCCGGACTGCTGCTGTTCACGGCAACCTCCAAGCCTACCGAGGTCGTGACGCCTATTCTGGAAGAAAAAGGCCTTGCGCCTTACTTTGACTTCATCGGCGGGGCGTCCATGGACGAGAGCCGCGACACCAAGACCGATGTGGTGCGCTATGTGCTCAGCCAGCCCATGCTGCAGGGCAAGCGTGTGCTGATGGTGGGCGACCGCAGCGATGATATGCGCGGTGCGGCCGACTGCGGTCTGGATGCCGCCGGTGCGCTGTACGGCTACGGCAGCAGGGAAGAGCTGGAGTCTTTCCACCCGGTGTTTCTGGCCGAAAGCTGCGCCGACCTTGCGGACAAGATCCTGAATGGACAGGCAGAATAACCGCGCCTTGCGACGGATACAAAGTGAATGGTGAAAACGATGAAACAAAATACTCAACCGGAAAAGCAGTCGCTGACTCCCCTGCAGAAGCAGGCGGTGCTGGTTTGCACCGTGTGTGCGCTGGCGCTGCTGCTGACCATTGGCATCACCCTTACACTGCTCAAACGGGGCAAGACCCCTGCTGTGCCGGACGAAACGCCGGGCAGCCAGGAGCTTGTGCCGGGCGAAGAGGACATTTCGGATCACTACCAGATCAATGAGACTTCCAGCGCCCTTCTGCCTGAAACGGCAGACGCCGGAGAGGATTATCAGAAGGAAACGCTGTTCATCGGCGATTCCAACACGGTGCGCCTGTATGCCAACGGCCTGATCAACCTGCAGCAGTTCTGCGCGAAGGAGGGCATCGGCACCCACGCCGCCCTGACCGAGGGCATTGTTACCTTTAAAAAGGACAACAACGCCTACACCATCGCACAGGCTGTGGCCAAAATGAAGCCCCGCCGTGTGGTCATCATGCTGGGCACCAACGACAACGGCATGAGCGTGGACGAGTTCATCAGCAACTACACCGCGCTGGTGCAGGCCATTCAGGAGAGCTACCCTTACACGGATATCATCGTGAACACGGTGCCGCCAGTTCCGGCTGACCACTCCAACTACCCCAATATGGATCAGACCAAGATCGACGACTTCAACATGGCGTTGCTGTCCATGTGCGAGCAGATGAACCTGAAGTTCCTCAACACCGCCGAGGCGCTCAAGGATGCCAACGGCTACGGCAACGCCGACTACTACCAGAGCGGCGATATCCACCTGAAGACCTCGGGTCTCAAGGTCCTGCTGAACTATCTGCGCACCCATGCCTATGAGACCGAGGACCGCCGCCCGGACACCAGCGGCATCCCCACCCGCGCCGAGTACACCGCGAACCCCAGCTCTGCTGTGGCAGCGCCCAGCAGCTCGGAAGAAGCAAGCTCTTCTTCGGAGGAAGCCGTGCTCTATCAGGCCGGCTACCATGTGGACAAGACCGGCGGCGGCACGCTGAGCAGCAGCAGCGACAGCGGCAAGACCTCGCTGAGCTATGAGATCACCAGCACTTCCCAGTCGGTCAGCGTGACCGCTGTCCCGCAGGAGGGCTATGTGTTCGTCAAGTGGAGCGACGGTGTGACCAAAAAGACCCGCACCGACTCTGACTTCAAGCAGAATCTGGATGTGACCGCCGTGTTTGCACAGGCTTCCATCCAGATCAGCAGCGACGGCAAGGCCGTTCTGGGCGACTCCTACACCTTCCGTGCCAAGCTGAGCGGCAAATATCTGGACATCAGTTCCATCCGCTGGTACGCCAACGGCGTGGAAGTGCCGCAGGCAGCCGGCAAGGCAACTGTAAAGGTGGAAGTGGATCCCTCCATGCTGAACGAGAACTTCAAGGTCTACGCGGTGGCGTCCTATAACGACTGCACCGTCACCAGCAACACGCTGAACGTGACGGTCAGCGGCGCAAAGCCTACCCACCCGGAGAGCAGTTCCTCTTCCGGCTCCGGCAGCACCAGCAGTTCCAGTTCTTCTTCCGGAGCATCCTCCGGAACTACATCGGCTTCTTCGGGCAGCAGCTCTTCTTCTTCGACCAGCACTGCCCCGGCAGCCAGCACCTCCGGCTCTGCATCCAACGGGACGTCCAGCTCCTCCCACAGCACTTCCGGAAGCTCTTCTCATAGCACCTCCGGCAGCTCTGGCGAGACGGCTTCGTCCTCGCACAGTTCCAGCGCATCGGCAAGCGGCTCTGCTTCGCACAGCTCCGGAAGTACGGCTTCTTCGGCCGGCACTTCCGGCAGCAGCACTGCTTCCGGCTCTTCCGCCGCTTCTTCTTCGGAAGCAACAGCCAGCCGTGAGGCGACCAATGAGGAAAGTGTTTCTTCCGCATCCTGACCAGCGCACCTTTGCCCGCCTTGCCGCATAGGCTGGCGGGAAGGGAGGCGGCTCCATGTACTGGGAAGAGCAGCGTGTTCCGGCTCTGCCGGGCGCAGAAGATGTGACCGACGGCAGCGTGGACTACTACGATACCGACTGGGAAAACGTGGAAAACGGCGCACTGGAAGAGGAAATGCAGAAATGCGCTTCCACGCCTTGCACGGCGAAAACCGGCTGCCCGGCAAATGACCCGGAACAAACCGACGTACAAGCGTACCAAATCGTTTCAGAATAACCAGAAGCCAGCTCTGCACAGGGTAGGGCTGGCTTCTCCCTGTTGTAAGAACGCGCATGGCAGATCGGCTATGGCAGAAGGAAAAGAGGGAAAACTATGGCAAAGTATTATTGTGTGCTGTTCGATGCAGACAACACTCTGCTCAATTTTGATGCAGCCGAAAGCAAGGCGCTGGCCGAAACGCTGGTGAACTACGGCATCGAGCCGGACGCCGAGACGGTGCAGACCTATCGCACCATCAACGAAGAACTCTGGCGTCAGCTGGAAAAAGGCCAGATCCGCCGCGAAAAGCTCATGAGCGAGCGGTTCAGCCGCTTCCTCAAGGCCATCGCTGCCGCCGGCGACGGCGCCGAGATGAACCGCTTCTATCTGGAACAGCTGTCCACCCACCCGGACCTGATGGGGCCGGAGGTGCTGGACGTGCTGCGGGAGCTTTCCGAGGTGGCGACGCTGGCTGTTGTGACCAACGGTTTCCAGAAGGTGCAGACCCGCCGCATCGCGGAGTCCGGCGTGCTCAACTTCATGGAGGAGGTGTTCGTCTCCGAGAAGATGGACGCCGAAAAGCCCAGCCGCAAGATCTTTGATGCGGCGCTGCGGGCGCTGGGCGTGGAGAACCGGGAACACGTTCTGGTAGTAGGCGACGGCCTGACCAGCGACATTCAGGGCGGCGCCAATGCCGGGCTGGATACCTGCTGGTTCAACCCGCATCACGCCGAGAACCCCGGCAAGGTGGTGCCCACCTACGAGATCGCAAGTCTGGAAGAGCTGTATCCGCTGGTGATGGAGGACGAAGAGCTGACCAACGTGGGTCAGAAGAACCGCCGCCACCAGTGCTGAGCGCGCAAATGAAATGGATTTTTGAACTATGCTGATACATCTGGAAAAATTAGGAAAGAGCTTTGGCGAAAAGGTCGTCCTGCACGACGTCACCGCCAGTGTCGAGCGGGAAGACCGCATCGGCATCGTGGGGCAGAACGGCGCGGGCAAGACCACCCTGCTGAAGATCCTCACCGGCGAATATCAGGACTACGATGGCGAGTTCAGCGTGACCCACGGCGTGACGCTGGGGTATCTGGCGCAGAACGCAAAACTCGATGCAGCACTGGATATTTACGGCGAGATGCGTTCCACCTTTGCCCCGGTGCTGGACGCCATGGCAAAGATGCAGATCCTGGAGCGCAAAATGGCCGCCCAGCCCGACAACGCCGCTCTGCTGGCCGAGCACGAGCAGCTGCAAAGCATCGTGGATGCCGCAGACGGCTACAACATGGACGTCAACATCAAAAAGGTGTTGTCCGGCATGGGTTTTGCGCAGGATACCTGGACAAAGAACATCGCTGTGCTTTCCGGCGGCGAGCTGACCCGCCTGCGGCTGGCAAAGCTGCTGCTGGAAAAACCGGACGTCCTCATTCTGGACGAGCCGACCAACCACCTGGACTTCGCCACCATGGAGTGGCTGGAAAATTACCTCAAGGGCTACTCCGGCGCCGTGATGGTGGTCAGCCACGACCGGTATTTCCTTGATAATGTGTGTACGAAGATCTGGGAGGTCTCCTTCCAGACCATGACCACTTATAAAGGCAACTTCTCGGCATACCTGCCCCAGAAGGAAGCCGCCGACGCCCTGCGTCAGAAGCAGCACGACGCCGACGTGGCGCTGGCCGAAAAGCTGCAGGACTACGTGGACCGCAACCTTGTGCGTGCTTCCACCACAAAAATGGCCCAGAGCCGCCGCAAACAGCTGGAAAAGCTGGAGATCACCGAGGCACCCAAGGACGAGACTAACCAGCTCAAGTTCCGCTTCGAGTACGATGTGGAGCCGTGGAACGAGCTGGTTCTGATGAAAAATCTGACCATTAAAATCGGCGACCGCACCCTGCTGGAACCTTTTACTTATACGGTATGCCGTGGCCAGCGGCTCATCATCGCAGGCCCCAACGGCGCGGGCAAATCCACCCTGATGCAGGTGCTGGACGGTAAGCGCCGCCCCTCCGGCGGCATGGTGCGGCTGGGCACCGGCGCGCGGCCCAGTATCTTTGCCCAGCAGCAGAACCGTCTGGGGCAGGGCAGAGTCATTGATGTCATCTGGAACAAGTACCCCCGCATGACCGAGCTGGAAGTGCGCAGCCATCTGGCAAAGCTGGGTTTCCGGGGCGAGACGGTGTTCAAGCCCTGCGAGAACCTTTCCGGCGGCGAGCTGGCGCGTCTGCGCTTTGCTGAGATCGTGCTGGAGCGGCCAAACCTGCTGTTCCTCGACGAGCCGACCAACCACCTGGACATCTACACCCGCGAAAATCTGACCGAAGCCCTGATGGCCTACACCGGCACGCTGCTGATGGTGACCCATGACCGCCACCTGATGAACAGCCTTGCCTGCCCCATCCTCTATCTTGAGGACGGCAAAGCCACCATCTATCCCAGCTACGACGCCCTCATGGGCCGCGCCGCCCCGGTGCAGGCCGTGCAGAAAGCAGCCGAACCTGCAAAGGCCGGTTACGGCAAGGAGCAGCGCCGCCGCCGCGCCGAGCTGCGGGCGAAGATCAAGGCCTGCGAGGATGAGATGGAAGCCTGCGGCGCACGGGAAGTGGAGCTGGACAACGAGATCAACTCCCCGGAAGTGTACAACGACCCCGACCTGCTGCGCCAGAAGAGCGACGAGCTGAGCGACCTGCGCTTCCATCAGGAAGAGCTGTT
>CAKSZM010000080.1 GCA_934525735.1 uncultured Faecalibacterium sp.
ACGCGGTTGGCGTACTTGGCAATGTCCTCCATGCTGTGGGACACCAGCAGCACGGTGGTGCCGGTCTTTTTGTGGTATTCCTTCACTTCGGAGAGGATATCGTCGCGCCCTTCCGGGTCCAAACCGGCGGCAGGCTCGTCCAGCACAAGGATGCGGGGTTTCATGGCCATGACGCCCGCCACAGCCACGCGGCGCTTCTGGCCGCCGGACAGCTCAAAGGGGCTGCGCTCCAGCAGGGCGGGGTCCAGCTTGACGAACTCCGCTGATTCGTGCACGCGGCGGTCGATCTCGGCTTCGTCCAGACCCATATTCTTTGGGCCGAACGCAATATCTTTATAGCAGGTCTCCTCGAACAGCTGGTATTCCGGGTACTGGAACACCAGACCGGTGAGGAAACGGAAATCCCGGATCTTTTCCGGGTCGGCCCACAGATCGCGGCCGTCGATGAAGATCTTGCCGCTGGTGGGCCGGTTCAGGCCGTTCATGTGGGTGATGAGGGTGCTCTTGCCGGAGCCGGTGGCACCGATGATGCCCACAAAGTCACCCTCTTCTACGGTAAAGCTCACGTCATCCAGCGCGGTGACTGCATTGGGCAGGCCGGGGTTGTAGACGTAGCTCAGATGTTCTACTTTGATGATATCTGCCATTTCGTCTGTTCCCCCTTACTGCAGCAGTTCATACAGCGCCTGTGCGCACTCGCCGGTGTCGATGATGCCCTCCGGCATCGGGATGCCGGCCTTCGCCAGCTCATCCCGCAGCTCGGCGGCCTGCGGCACATCCAGATGCAGCGAGCGCACCTTTTCGGTCTGGCTGAACACCTCTTTCGGGGTGCCCTCCATGACCACATGGCCCTTGCTCATCACCAGAACACGGTCGGCCTGCGCGGCTTCTTCCATATAGTGGGTGATGGCCACCACCGTGATGCCCATATTCTTGTTCAGATGGTGGATGGTCTGCATCACCTGCTCACGGCCCCGGGGGTCCAGCATAGCAGTGGCTTCGTCCAGGATCAGGCAGTCCGGGCGCATGGCCACAACGCCCGCAATGGCAACGCGCTGCTTCTGGCCGCCGGAAAGGTTGTGGGGTGCGCGCTCGCGGTAGTCGTAGATGCCCGCCATCTTCATAGCGTCATCCACGCGGCGGCGCATCTTCTCCGGCGGAACACCGAGGTTTTCCAGCGCAAAGGCCACATCTTCCTCCACCACGGTGGCAACGATCTGGTTGTCCGGGTTCTGGAACACCATGCCCACGGTCTGGCGGATATCATAGATTTTGTCCTCGTCGGCGGTGTCCATGCCTTCCACATACACCTTGCCGCTCTCGGGCAGCAAAATGGCGTTGAAATGCTTGGCCAGCGTGGATTTTCCGCAGCCGTTGGCACCCAGCACGGCCACGAACTCGCCGCGCTTCACCTGCGTGGAGACGCCGTCCAGCGCATACACCGGCTGGTCGGGGTCGTAGCGGAATTTCAGGTTTTCTGCTGTTAAAATCGTTTCACTCATTTGGTTTTCTCTTTCTGGTGGTGCGCCCCTCCGAAAGGGGCTGTACCCCATTCTTCGAAAAATAATTTATTCTTCCCAGATGGCCGTGGCGCCGCAGGGCACCACACCGCCGGTGGCGGACACCGGCAGGCCGATCTCGTCGCAGCTGGTCTTGCCGCCGAAGCGGGGCACCAGCGTGGTCTTGAGCATATATTCCATGACCGCCGGGGACAGGCCGGTGGTGTAGCTGTTGACCGCAAAGAACAGCGGTTTATCGCTCAGCACTTCTTCGCACTGGGTGACGAGGTCATAGATGCAGTCTTCCAGCTTCCAGATCTCGCCGCCGGGGCCGCGGCCGTAGCTGGGCGGGTCCATGATGATGCCGTCGTAGGTGTTGCCGCGGCGCTTTTCCCGCGCCACGAACTTGGCGCAGTCGTCCACCAGCCAGCGGATAGGGCGGTCGGCAAGGCCGCTTGCTGCGGCGTTGTCCTTGCCCCATGCCACGATGCCCTTAGAGGCATCCACATGGCAGACAGTAGCGCCTGCCGCCGCACAGGCCAGCGTAGCGCCGCCGGTGTAGCCGAACAGGTTCAGCACCTTCACCGGGCGGCCGGCGGCGCGGATCTTCTGCTGGTACCATGCCCAGTTGACCGCCTGCTCCGGGAACACGCCCGTGTGCTTGAAGCCGGTGGGGCTGACGATAAGGGTGAGCTTATCCTCGCCCTCGCCGCAGCTGATCTTCCACTTTTCCGGCAGACGGCGCTTGTACTCCCACTCGCCGCCGCCCTGATTGGAGCGGTGATAGACAGCGTCTGCCTTCGCCCACAGCGGGCTTTGCTTCGGGGTCTTCCACACCACCTGCGGGTCGGGGCGGATCAGAATGGTCTCGCCCCAGCGTTCCAGCCGGTTGCCCTCGGTGGCATCCAGCAGTTCATAATCTTTCCAGGTATCTGCAGGGCGCATAGCGTCCTCCCTTCTCTTCTATCGGTTCCTTACTGGCCCAGAATACGCTTGTTGATCTTATCCACGATGCGGTCTGCACAGCGGTGGATGGCGTCCAGATCCTGACCTTCCACCATCACGCGGATCTTCGGCTCGGTGCCGGACACGCGCACCAGCACACGGCCCATACCCATCAGCTTCTGCTGCTCGTTCTCAATGAAGCCGGCCAGCACTTCATCCTCTTTGTAGGCGGCTTTCTGGGCGGCATTGGCGGTCACGTTCACCAGCACCTGCGGGTACTGGGCATAGATGCCGTTCAGCTCGCTCATCTTTTTGCCGCTCTCCGCCAGCAGCTTGAGCAGCTTGCCGGCGGTCAGCTCACCGTCGCCGGTGGTGGCGTGGTGCAGCAGGATCACATGGCCGCTCTGTTCGCCGCCGATGGAATAGCCGTTCTCACGCATATTCTCCAGCACATAGCGGTCGCCCACGGCAGTCTTTTCGGTATTGATGCCCTGGCTCTCCATGTATTTGATGAAGCCCAGGTTGGACATGACCGTGACCACAGCGGTGTCGCCGTCCAGACGGCCCTTGTCCTTCATGGTCATCGCCAGCAGGGCAATGATCTTGTCGCCGTCCATCTCACGGCCCTGCTCATCGCAGGCAAGGCAGCGGTCGGCGTCGCCGTCAAAAGCAATGCCGCAGTCAAAGCCGCCCTCGACCACAGCCTTTTCCAGATTGTCCAGATGGGTGCTGCCCACGCCCTTGTTGATGTTCTGGCCGTCCGGCTCGATGCCGATAAAGGTGCACTTTGCGCCCAGACGGGGGAACAGCTTCTGTGCCACGGCGGCAGAAGCGCCGTTTGCGCAGTCGATGCAGACATTCAGGCCGGACAGGTCGCCGTTGACCGACTCGTACAGGTGATCCACATAATCCTGCAGGCCGTCATCCCGGCGGGACACGCGGCCCACCTCGGCACCGGTCTTCAGCTCGATACCAGCACAGTCGTTATCAATGTAGGCTTCGATCTGGTTTTCCACCTCGTCCGGCAGCTTGTAGCCAGTACCGGCAAAGATCTTGATGCCATTGAACTCCATCGGGTTGTGGGACGCCGAGATCACGATACCGGCATCTGCGTTGTACTTGCCCACCAGATAGGCCACGGCGGGGGTGGGCAGCACACCCAGACTTTCCACATCCGCGCCCACGCTGCACAGACCGGCGGTCAGGGCGGCTTCCAGCATATCGCCGGACTGGCGGGTGTCCTTGCCGATCAGGATGCGGGGCCGGTGGCCGGTGCTGCCGGTCAGCACCGCTGCCGCGCCGCGGCCGATCTTCATGGCCAGCTCACAGGTCAGGTCTGCACCGGCCACGCCGCGCACGCCGTCGGTTCCAAAATATTTTCCCATAATCAATACCCCTCTCAGAATAAACTCTGCTGTCCGTTGTCCTCCGGGCTGCCGGATTCCGGCGCTTTCATGCCCAGATGTTCGTATGCCAGCTTTGTGACGCAGCGCCCGCGCGGGGTGCGGGTCAAAAAGCCCATCTGCATCAGATACGGCTCGCACAGGTCTTCCAGCGTGACGGCTTCCTCACCGAGGGCTGCCGCCAGCGTTTCCAGACCCACCGGGCCGCCGTTGTACATTTCAATAATGGCCCGCAAAAGGTTGCGGTCCAGTTCGTCCAGGCCCAGCGCGTCCACGTCCATCCGCTTCAATCCCAGCAGGGCCACATCCCGGTCGATGATGCCGTCACCCAGCACGGTGGCAAAGTCGCGGATGCGCTTCAGAAAGCGGTTAGCCACGCGGGGCGTGCCCCGGCTGCACTTGGCCAGCTCGTAGGCGCCCTCGGGTGTGATGGGCTGGTCGAGGATGCCTGCCGACCGCTGGATGATGCGGCTCAACTCGTCCGGGCTGTATAGTTCCAGCTTGAGCAGCACGCCGAAGCGGTCGCGCAGCGGGCCGGTGATCTGGCCGGCGCGGGTTGTGGCGCCCACCAGCGTGAAGCGCGGCAGGTTGATGCGGATGCTCTGGGCGCTGGGGCCTTTGCCGATCATGATATCCAGCGCGTAGTCTTCCAGCGCCGGATACAGCACCTCTTCCACCTGACGGGACAGGCGGTGGATCTCATCGATGAACAGCACATCGCCCTCCTGCAGGTTGGTCAGCAGGGCGGCAAGATCGCCGGGCTTTTCAATGGCTGGGCCGCTGGTGATGCGGATCTGCACCCCCATCTCGTTGGCGATGATGCCCGCAAGCGTGGTCTTGCCCAGACCCGGCGGGCCGTAGAGCAGGATGTGATCCACCGGCTCGCCGCGCCGCTTGGCGGCTTCCAGATAGATCTTCAGGTTCTGCTTGACCTTTTCCTGCCCGATGTAGTCTTCCAGATGCTGCGGGCGGAGGTTGTTTTCTTCGCTGTCCGCAGCCGTCATGCCGGGCTGCATCATTTTTGCGCCGTACAGCGCAGTTTCGTCCTGCATCATTTACCTCCTGCCTGCCATGCCGCGAAGAGCCAGCTTGATGATCTCTTCCACGGGCAGCGTCGCGTCGATCTTGGAGATGGCCAGCGCGGCCTCGCTCTGGCTGTAGCCCAGCGACACCAGTGCCGCAATGGCCTGTGCACTGCCCTGCGATGCCGGAGTATCGGCCGAAGCACCGGCCACATCCTCCAGCGAGATGCCGTCCACAAAGCCCTTGGCCACCTTATCTTTCAGTTCCAGCACGATGCGCTGCGCCAGCTTCGGCCCCACGCCGGAAGCAGCCTTGAACGCCTTGTGGTCGCCCGCCGAGATGGCCAGCGCCACACGGTCCGGCTCCATCACGCTCAGGATGGCAAGGCCGACTTTCGGCCCCACACCGGACACAGCGGTCAGCATCTCAAAGCAGGCCTGCTGCTCCTCGGTGGCAAAGCCGTACAGACTCACATCATTCTCAGTGACGCTCATCACCGTGTAGAGCGTTGCTTCCTTGCCCACGCCGGGCAGGGCTGCCGCCACGCTGGCCGGACACTGGGTGTAATAGCCCACGCCGCCGCAGCTGAGCACCACCGCGCTCAGGCTTTTCTTGATGATTTTTCCAGTTAAGCAGTAGATCATACAAACCCTCTCTGGCAATGCCTTCTGGCACTGCCCGCTCTCCCGGGAGGAAGAGCTTTTTTATCGGTCAGATCGGCCCTGCCACGCGGCGGACAAAGCGATTGAGCTGGTTGCCGTTGGTGTGGCAGAAGGTAATGGCCATGGCCAGCGCATCGGCGGTATCGTCGGGCTTCGGCACGGCGGGCAGATGCAGCAGCACCCGGGTCATCTCCTGCACCTGCTTTTTCACGGCCTTGCCGTAGCCGGTGACCGCCTGTTTGACCTGCATGGGGGTGTACTCGTAGATGGGCAGGCCTGCCTGCGCCGCCGCCAGCAGGATGACCCCGCGGGCTTCCGCCACGCCGATGACTGTGGTCTGGTTGTGCTGGTAGAACAGCTTTTCGATGGCCAGCACTTCCGGCTGCGTGCGGTCGATGACCTCCTTGATGCCGGTGTACACCTCATCCAGACGCCGCTCGAACGGCACGCCCGCGTCGGTGCACACGGCGCCGAAATCCACCGGCGCAAAGCGGTTGCCCGCATAATCCACCACGCCCCAGCCCACGATGGCGTAGCCGGGGTCGATGCCCAAAACTCTCATGCTGCGATTCCTTCCGATACTATTCCTATTATAACCTATTTATTATATCACACCAAAACGGTGTGAGCAATACAGGCCGCACCGGATTTGCTCCCGGAATGGACGCTGCCACGCCGAAAAGAGCTGTTTCTGGCCGGAGTTTCAAAAAAGTTTTACAATTTTTGAAAAAAGGGCTTGCTTTTCGGCAGAAGGTATGGTAATATAAACAAGCTGATTTCGGCAAAAACAGAATATGGACGGTTAGCTCAGCTGGTAGAGCATCTGCTTGACGTGCAGGAGGTCACAGGTTCGAGTCCTGTACCGTCCACCATTCAGTTCGTACTCGAACCCGATTCTTTATGAAAAAGGGTTCGGGTACGTTTTTTGTTTGCAGGAGGTTCTACGGCGAGAGTACGCAGAGCGGTAAACAAGTAAAGGCAGGGTATCATCGTGGCGATGGTATCCTGCCTTTGTTTTGCGGAATCAAGTTCGCATTGGGGGCAATCGCTGCGTACGTGCGTACTGAGAGCCTGTACATCTCCGGCGAGGTGTAACACACTAGACTTTCTGCCAAAGTCTGTGTGCCAAGGGGCTGCACCCCTTTGGAATCCCTGCGGCGCGTGTACGCACGTACGCAGAAAAATGACAAAATTTCACTATATCGGGGGTGTTCTTTCATTGGAGAGTATGGTATACTCGGCTTAGTTCAACAAATAAGAAGTTGGCAAAGGAGTTGAGCTGATATGAAAAAGAAAATCATCATATTGCTGTCTGTTGTGATAATTCTTTTGATGGGCATTGTTGTATGGTTTAATATTCCACTCGACTTGATGGACTTAGACCCTAATGAGGTCATGGAAATAGTTGTTTTCAATGGCAATAGCGGAAACGCAACACATATTACCGACAAAGAGCAGATTCAGCATATTGTCGAAAATTTGAATGGTGTCGAAGTAAAGCGGTCAAAGCCATCTTTGGGTTATATGGGATATAGTTTCAAAGTTACTATTTATTTGTCTGATGGCAACGAGGCAGGCGATTGGAATAATTTTATTATCAATTCAGATGATACAATTAGAAAAGATCCATTTTTCTATTCTGTTACAAAGGGAAATATTGATTACAGCTATATTGAAGGTATCGTAGAATAACAAAAATTCCAGTTTGCTGTACTCGTTCCCAGCAGGGTTTGGGGCAGGCACGCCCCAACAAGAAGCTGTCCCAAAGGGGCAAGAATTTTCAAGAATTGAAAATTTGTGGCCACGGGACGATTCTTGCTCTCAGCTTTTTCGCTGCGTTTCGCAATTTTCA
>CAKSZM010000081.1 GCA_934525735.1 uncultured Faecalibacterium sp.
GCTGCCAAGCTTGAAGTCCATGGTCAGCTCCTCGCCCAGCACGCCCACGGCCTGCCCCTTTTCCACCGTCTGCCCGGAAGAGACAGAAAGCGCCTGCAGCCCGTACAGGTAGCTGCGCATGCCGCAGCCGTGGTCGATGACCACCGTATTTCCGGTGAGCGCCAGCTCTTTCGCCAGCACCACCACACCGGAAGCCGGGGCGCGGCAAGGCTCGCCGGGGATGGTCTCCAGCAAAGCCGAGTTGGAGCGGCTGCCCTGCTGGCCGCCCGTCACCTTCACCTGCCCGAAGTCCACCAGTGTGGTGTAGCTTTCGGCCGGGCAGACAAAGCCGCCGGCCCACAGCTTTTCCCGCGCGGGCTGCTCGTACAAGGGCCAGACTGCATTGCGGAATTCCGTATTGGCGGCGTCCGATGCAGCCGGTTCCGGGTCAGTCTCCACCGTACCGAAGTCTTTCGGCAGCACGATGATACTGCGGGAGATGACCTCGCCGCTGACGGTGATGTTCACCTCATGCCCGCCGGAGGAAGCGTTGTAGGCCGCCGGGATATAGGCGCGCCAGCCGTCGGCGGCGCGCACGCATTGCACACTGCCGAGGTCGGTCTCCACGGCAGGGGCCGTATCGCCGGTCATGCCGGAGATGCGCAGGCCGACCGTGCCGCCCTGCTCCACCCGCTCGGCCGAAAGCTCCACGTTTGCGCTGGCCTGCAGGGTGAACCGGAAGGAATAGCGGTACCATCCGGTGGGCTTTGCAGGGCGTTCCAGCCCAAGATTTTTGCGCACCGCGCCGTTGCTGCCGCCTTCAAACTGCAGCACAGTGCCGCCCTTCGGCACCCGCCAGACGGTCAGTTCTGCTTTGTATGCGCCGTTGGCCGGGAACAGAAAGTCCGCATATTCGCTCGCTGTCCCGGTGAACACCGTCTCGCCGGAATCCGTCCGGACGGTCAAAACGGAATAGGACGCCCAGTCCGGCAGGGTAAGCGCCGGGTGCGCGTCGTACAGGGTGCCAAGCTTCTGCACGGTCAGGGTAGCGGGAGCGTTGAACACCTTATCCAGCTTGCCACCGATCAGCGGCACCTGCCAGCACAGACCGTTGACCTCCAGTTCTTCCGCACCGAACTGCGCTGCACTGTCCGGGCAGCTGCCCTCGGTGGTAAAGGCGTAACTCACGCCCATCACAGCGCCCAGAAGCAAAACGACACCCAGCACTACACCCACGAGCCAGAGCAAAAAACGCTTCATGATCTTCTCCTTATGTACAAAAAGGGCGCACCGGAACAGTCTTTTGCAGACAGCCGGTGCGCCCGAAAGCTCATTGTGGAAAAATTATTCTGCGGCGTCCTCGGCAGGGGCAGCTTCCTCAGCGGGGGCAGCAGGCTCGACGGTCTCGGCATCGTCCTCGCCGAACAGCAGGCGCTCGTACTCGTCCAGCTCCTTCTCGCGGCGGTGCAGATAAACAGCAACAGCAGCCAGTGCGCCGGCAACAGCAGCCAGAACGGTGATCACAGCGATCAGACAGGATTTCTTCATAGTTCAATACACTCCTTTTTTCGGTCGAAACAATGTTTCAGCTTATTTTCAGTGCTTGTTGGCTCTTATTATACCCGTTCCTGCCAAAAATTACAACTGAAAAGCCTAAAAATTCATAACATCCGCTTTTTGTATGCCTTGAATGCGCCGGGCAGGGTGTATTCGTTCTGCAGCGCTTCCCGGCCGGCCCACACGCAGCCCGCCGGGGCGCTCTGCTGCGGCACAGCCAGCCGGATGCCGTTCATGTGCCATTCGATATGGCTGAAGATGTGCTTTGCGGCGGGCAGGGCTTCCGGCGCAGCCGTGCCGGTGTCCAGCCCCATTGCGCGCAGGCGGGACAGAATTTCCTCTGCCGGGAGCGCCTCGCCCTCCCACAGCACCGGCTGCCACAGCCCGGCAAGCAGGCCTTTTTCCGGCCGCTGCTGCAGCAGAAAGCCCTCCGGGCTTTCCGCCAGCACCACCGTCACCGGCTCCAGCCTGCGGGGCTTCGGGGCCGCCTTGCGGGGCAGCTCCAGTGCGGTGCCCGCTGCCCGCGCTTTGCACAGCCCGGCAAGGGGGCATTTCTCACACAGAGGTGCGCCGTTGGGCACGCATACCAGCGCGCCCAGCTCCATCAGCGCCTGATTGTAATCGCCAGGCGCGGCGGGCGGCTGGTGCTCCATGACCCGGACGGTGAACGCCTTTTTCACGGCGGGGTCGGTGGTCACGGAAGGGTCGTTGTACAGCCGGGAGAACACCCGCAGCACGTTGCCGTCCACCGCCGGCACCGGGATGCCGAAGCTGATGGACGCGATGGCGCCGGCGGTGTAGTCCCCGATGCCGGGCAGCGCCCGCAGGGCGTCGTAGTCGGCGGGCAGCTGCCCGCCGTACTGTTCGCAGACGATTTTTGCAGCCTTCTGCAGGTTGCGCACCCGGCTGTAGTAGCCAAGGCCCTCCCACAGTTTATGCAGCTTTTCCTCCTCACAGACGGCAAGTGCCGGGATATCCGGCAGAGCGGCGAGGAAGCGCTCGTAATACGGCAATGCCGCCGAGACGCGGGTCTGCTGCAGCATGATCTCGCTGAGCCAGACATGGTAAGGGCTGGGGTCGGTGCGGAAGGGCAGCACCCGCTGATTGGCGTAGAACCAGTTCAGCAGCGCCGGAGAAATGTTTTCCACTTGTTTTGTGCTCCTTGTTGAAAAGTCGGGATTTTTGTAATCTAAAATACTGTGCGCCGCAGGAAAGCGGCCTCGCCCTCTCAGTCACCTTCGGTGACAGCTCTCCCAAAGGGAGAGCCTCTGGCGAAACCGGAAACTTTGCAATTCACCCGGTAACTTTGCCGCCATGCCAAGGGCTCCCACTTTGAGGAAAGACTTCCCCCGGTCGGGACAGATTTTCCCCGCGCCGGGGAGAAATGTCACCGCAGGTGACAAAGAGAGGAGCAGATGTCACCGTAGGTGACAAAAGGGGGAATCTGGATTTGCGAAGCAAAGACTGAGAGGGCGAGGACGTTCAACCAAAAACGGGCCGCTGCGGAATGCAGCAGCCCGGTAAAAGTATGCGCGCTTCTCAGAAGCCGTAAGCGGTGCGGGGGAAGGGCAGCACATCGCGGATGTTCTGGATGCCCGTGAGGTACATGATCATGCGCTCGAAGCCCAGACCGTAACCGGCGTGCTCCACGCCGCCGAACTTGCGCAGGTTGAGGTACCAGTCGTAGTTGGTCTTGTCCATGCCCAGTTCGTCCATGCGGGCCACCAGCTTGTCGTAGTTTTCTTCACGCTGACTGCCGCCGATCAGCTCGCCGATGCCGGGCACCAGCATATCCGCTGCGGCCACGGTCTTGCCGTCCGGGTTCTGCTTCATGTAGAAGCTCTTGATCTCCTTCGGGTAGTCGGTGACAAACACAGGCTTCTTGAATACGACCTCGGTCAGGTAGCGCTCGTGCTCGGTCTGGATGTCCACGCCCCACTCCACGGGATACTGGAACTTCTTGTTGTTCTTCTTGAGGATCTCGATGGCGTCGGTGTAGCTGATGCGGCCGAACTCGCTGTTTGCCACCAGCTCCAGACGCTCGATCAGACCCTTGTCGATGAACTGGTTGAAGAAGGCCATCTCATCGGGGCAGTTGTCCAGCACGTAGCGGATGACGTACTTGGTCATAGCCTCTGCGGTGTCCATATAGCCGTTCAGGTCGCAGAAGGCCATCTCCGGCTCGATCATCCAGAACTCGGCTGCGTGGCGGGTGGTGAAGCTCTTCTCGGCGCGGAAGGTGGGGCCGAAGGTGTACACCTTGCCGAAGGCCATGGCCATGGCTTCGGCTTCCAGCTGGCCGGAAACGGTCAGGTTGACCGGCTTCTCGAAGAAGTCCTTGGTATAATCCACGGTGCCGTCCTCGTTCTTGGGCACATTCTCCAGGTCGAGGGTGGTCACGCGGAACATCTCGCCTGCACCCTCGCAGTCGGAAGAGGTCAACAGCGGGGAGTGAGAGTAGACGAAACCGTTCTCCTGGAAGAACTTGTGGATGGCGTAGGCTGCGGTGCTGCGCACGCGGAAAGCTGCGTTGAAGGTGTTGGTGCGGGGGCGCAGGGTGGGCATGGTGCGCAGATACTCCATGCTCATTTTCTTTTTCTGCAGGGGATACTCGTCGGCGGGGCAGTCGCCCAGAATTTCCACGCTGTCGGCGTTCAGCTCAAAGGGCTGCTTTGCCTGCGGGGTGAGCACCAGCTTGCCCTTGATGCGCAGGCTGCTGTACAGACCGGTGTGGATGACTTCGTCGTAGTTGGCCAGCTTGCCGGCTTCCAGCACGACCTGCAGGGTCTTGAAGCTGCCGCCGTCCGACAGGGCGATGAATCCGATGTTCTTGGAGTCGCGGATGTTCTTGGCCCAGCCGCAGACGGTGATCTCGGTGCCGTCGGCGGGGGTGTTTTTGAACAGCGAAACGATCTCGGTGCGTTCCATAGTTTGTTTTCCTCCGATATAAAATGAAAAAGACAGCTTTTCTCCCTGAAAGTTCAGGGCGAACAAGCTGTCTTGTAATGTCCGCGGTGCCACCTGAATTACCGGAACTGTCCGGTCGCTCACGCGCTCAGTTTTCTTGCGATAAAAAGCGCTGTCCCGTTAACGCAGGACCTGCGGCGCACCTACTGGCGGCAAAGGCCGTGTTCAGTTTGCTGCTCCCGGGTGTTCGTTCGCGCAGCGCACAGGCGCGGCTCCCAGCTGTGCCGCGCTCTCTGGGCTGTACCGCCCTGCGTTACTTTTCCCGATCATTGCATTTGACCTTTAAAAAATAGCACTTTGGCGGCATTTTGTCAAGCACCGCCCAGCAGCGCCGCCGCAAGCCCCTTTGCGGCCAGCTGCCCGGCATAGAGCGCCTCGTTGAGGTTGTTGCCGTGGCCGCCGATCTCGATGAGCAGGCTGCCGGCGGTCAGATCCTGATTGTAGAACCGGTAGCTGAACAGCACCGGGCGGGTGAAGCCGGGGTACATGCCCTCCATGGCCCGCTCCCACGCGGCGGCAAAGCGCAGGTTCTGCCGCCAGCCCGGCAGCTGGACAGTGGTGCCGTTGTCACACCCGCAGATGATCATCACCTGCGCGGCCTGCCGCCCCTCCACCGTGCACACCGGCGCATACCGGGAGCCGCCTTCGGTCTCGATGGCGTCGCGGTGGACGTCCAGCACCACCTTGATGCTGGGGTACTGCGCCAGATACTGCTGCACCACGGCCCGGCTGTTGGCATAGCTGCCGGTGTAGCTGGGGTAATCGTTCAGCGTTTCATCGTGCAGGGTGTTGATGCCCGCCGCGTTGAGGGTATCGGCCACCACCCGGCCCACTGCGCACATGTTGATGCTGCGGTCGGTGCTGCGTGCGCCGTCGCCAGGGGCAAACCACAGCCCGGCGGACAGGCGGTAATCCTCGGTGGCGTGGGTGTGCATCACCAGCACCTGCGGGTCGGGGCTGTCCTTTTCAATAGCAAAGGGCAGCGGGTTTTCAATCTCATCGGCAATGTCCGCCGCCGACTGCCGGGTGTTGTTCTTGATGCTGCCCGACCCGCAGGGGATGTACTTTTCGCCGCTGCCCTGCGGATACTGCTTTTCGATCACGGCTCCGGCATCCGCCGGGCGGGCGTCCTCGCCCAGAAGCGGCACGAGATAGTCCTCGATGCTGCCGGCCGGCACCTGCACTGCTTCCGGCGCGGCAGAGGACGCCGGTTCCTCCGGCAGGGCAGCCTGTTCCGGTACGGATGCGGCCTGCTGTTGCTGCGCCGTCTGCTGTCCCATCTGAATGACCGTCTGCACGGCAGGCAGCGGTGCCGTGATGAACGCCGCCAGCACCAGCACAGCGCTGCGGGCGAAAATACACAGCGCCGCGAACAGGGCGGCGGCTTCCAGAAAGGGGACAAGATGCCCCGGTTCCCGCACCGGCAGCGGGGTTTTGCTGCGCATGGCTCCGGCCTCCTTTCGTGTGTTCCGTTCTTATTATATTTATGCCGCAGCGAGCTGTTCAGAACAGCTTTCACCCGGTCAGCCAGCACAGCTGCGCCACGCTGAGCCGGGGCTGCAGCGCCCGGTTGATGGCCCCGGCCAGCAGCGCCGACCCATGGGCAATGACGCTGTCCAGCGCCCGGGGTGTGACCGCAAGGTCGGCACCTTCGCCGGAATCCATCACGGTGGGGATGCCCGCCGCGATCACCGGCACCCCCAGCGCGGCGGCGTCCAGATGTTTTGCGTGGCCGGGCTGCGCCGGGTACAGCCCGGTATCCGAAAACTGCACGCTCCGGCCCAGCCGTGCACCCTCGCTGCTGCAAAGGCTGTCCACGCAGATCACAGCCGCAGGCCGCACGGCCTGCACCAGCGCCCCGGCCAGCTGACATAAGGTCAGCCCGGTGGACGACGACACCCCCGGCGCGATGGCCGCCACCGGCCGGATGCCCTGTACCGGCAGCGTGTGCTGCGGCCCCATCGTGACCAGGATCTTCTGGGCTGTGCGGGGGCCGAGAGCATCCGCTGTCACCCGCCGGTTGCCGATGCCCAGCACCAGCACCGGCCCTTCCGGCGGCAGCAGCGGGCGCAGCTCGGCGGCGCAGGCTTCGATGACGGCAGTGTCCCGCTCGTCCAGCACGCTGACACTGGGCATTTCCAGCGTGACGTACCGCCCCCGCGGCCTGGCCAGCCCTTCGCGGGCGATCTCCACCCGCGTCACCGCCACTCCGCCCCGCTTTGCCGTAGCCAGCCGCACCCCGGCGGGCAGGGAGTTTTCAGAGCTGAACAGCTCGTCGGCCATGTCGGTAGAACGCATATTCCGGGCACCTCCTGCCTGTTTTAGGGTCAAAAGACCCCTCTGCACGCAGAAAGTATGGGAAAATTAAAACTTTTCCAAACAAAAATCAAAAAAACGCTTGCGCTGGTACGCGAAATATGGTATCATAGGGTGCGCTGTTATA
>CAKSZM010000082.1 GCA_934525735.1 uncultured Faecalibacterium sp.
CTGCAGAAGCTGCAGAAGGCCGAGCGCGCCAAGGGCGGCGTGCTGGATATGGAGACCGAGGTCGTCAGCAGCCTGACCGCCTACGGCCCCGGCTATATCGACGAAAGCCTGAAGGATCTGGAGCAGATCGTCGGCCTGCAGACCGACAAGCCCCTGAAGCGCGCCTTCATGCCCTACGGCGGCATCAAGATGGCCGAGCAGGCCTGCACCACCTACGGCTATCAGCCGTCCCCCGAACTGCACAAGATCTTTACCGACTACACCCGCACCCACAATCAGGCCGTGTTCGACGCCTACACCCCCGAGATGAAGGCCGCCCGCCACACCCACATCATTACCGGCCTGCCCGACACCTACGGCCGCGGCCGCATCGTGGGCGATTACCGCCGCGTGGCGCTGTACGGCATCGATGCTCTGATCAAGTTCAAGCAGGAGGACTTTGCCAACTGCGGCGACGGCACCATGACCGATGACGTCATCCGCCTGCGCGAGGAGATCGCACGCCAGATCAATGCCCTGAAGGGCATGAAGAAGATGGCCGAAGCCTACGGCTACGACATCTCCCAGCCCGCAAAGAACGCCAAGGAAGCCTGCCAGTGGCTGTACTTCGGCTATCTTGCCGCCATCAAGACCCAGAACGGCGCCGCCATGAGCGTGGGCCGCATCTCCACCTTCCTGGACATCTACATCCAGCGCGATCTGGACAAGGGCGTCCTGACCGAGAGCCAGGCGCAGGAACTGATCGACCACATGGTCATGAAGTTCCGTATGGTCAAGTTCGCCCGCATCCCCAGCTACAACCAGCTGTTCTCCGGCGACCCCGTGTGGGCAACGCTGGAAGTGGGCGGCATCGGCATGGATGGCCGCAGCATGGTCACCAAGAACTGCTACCGCTTCCTGCACACGCTGGAGAACATGGGCCCCGCCCCGGAGCCGAACCTGACCGTTCTGTACTCCTCTGCCCTGCCCGAAGCCTTCAAGAAGTACGCCGCCAAGGTGTCCATCAACACCAGCTCGGTCCAGTACGAGAACGATGACGTGATGAAGCCCGTCTGGGGCGACGACTACTCCATCTGCTGCTGCGTGTCTGCCACCCAGACCGGCAAGGAGATGCAGTTCTTCGGTGCCCGCGCCAATCTGGCCAAGTGCCTGCTGTACGCCATCAACGGCGGCGTGGACGAAAAGAGCCACGAGCAGTGCGGCCCCAACTATGCGCCCATCACCAGCGAGTATCTGAACTACGACGAAGTTCTGCCCAAGTACGTCAAGATGCTGGACTGGCTGGCCGGGCTGTACGTCAACGTGCTGAACCTCATCCAGTACATGCACGATAAATATTACTACGAAGAAGCCGAGATGGCACTCATCGACACCGATGTGCGCCGCACCTTTGCCACCGGCATTGCAGGCTTCTCCCACGTCATCGACTCCCTGAGCGCCATCAAGTATGCCAAGGTCAAGGTGGTGCGCGACGACACCGGCCTTGCCACCGGCTTTGAGGTGGAGGGCGACTTCCCGAAGTACGGCAACGACGACGACCGCGCCGACGAGATCGGCGTGTGGCTGCTGCGCACCTTCCTGGAGATGATCAAGAAACGCCACACCTACCGCAACTCCGAGGCCACCACCTCCATCCTGACCATCACCTCCAACGTGGTGTACGGCAAGTACACCGGCGCTCTGCCCGACGGCCGTGCCGCCTTTACCCCGTTTGCTCCGGGCGCAAACCCCAGCTACGGCGCCGAGCAGAACGGTCTGCTGGCCTCCCTGAACTCGGTGGCCAAGCTGCCCTACCACTGGGCACTGGACGGCATCTCCAACACCCAGACCATCAACCCCGAGGCACTGGGCCACAGCGAGGGCGAGCGCGTGGAGAACCTTGTGCAGGTGCTGGACGGCTACTTCGATCAGGGCGCACACCACCTGAACGTGAACGTCTTTGGCAAGGAGAAGCTGCTGGATGCCATGGAGCATCCCGAGAAGGAAGAGTACGCAAACTTCACCATCCGCGTCTCCGGCTACGCCGTCAAGTTCATCGACCTGACCCGCGAGCAGCAGATGGATGTGCTGGCCCGTACCTGCCATGGCGTCCTGTAATCCGGTCGGCTATGTCCACTCGCTGGAGAGCTTCGGCTCGGTAGACGGCCCCGGCGTGCGCTTTGTGGTGTTCCTGCAGGGGTGTGCCCTGCGGTGCAAGTACTGCCACAACCCGGAAACGTGGGCGGAAGGCGGCACCGAATGGACGGTGGACACCCTGTTCCAGCGGGTGTGGCGCTACCGCAACTACTGGGGCAAAAAAGGCGGCATCACGGTCAGCGGCGGCGAACCGCTGCGCCAGATGGAGTTTCTGACGGCATTCTTTGAGCTGGCGCGCTCCAAAGGCGTGCACACCGCGCTGGACACCGCCGGGCAGCCCTTCCGGCCCGATGACCCGGCGTATCTGGCCGATTTTGACCGGCTGATGAAGTCCACCAGTCTGGTCATCCTCGACCTGAAGGAGATCGACCCGGAGCGCCACCGGCAGCTCACCGGCAAAGACAATGCCAATATTCTGGCCATGGCCCGCCATGTCTCCGACCTGGGCGTGCCGCTGTGGATCCGGCATGTGCTGGTGCCCGGCCTGACCGATGACGAGGATGGCCTGCGTAAGACGGCGGACTTCATCCGCAGCCTGAACACGGTGCAGCGGGTAGAGGTGCTGCCCTACCACACACTGGGTCTGTTCAAGTGGCAGAAGCTGGGCATCCCCTATCCGCTGCCGGACGCGGTGCCGCCTACGGCAGAGCAGGTACAGCGCGCCGAAGAACTTCTGGAAGTGAGCCGGTATCCCGGCTGAAGCGGAAAAATAGTTTGATCTTGGACCCCCGGAGCGTCTGCGGACGCTCCGGGGGTCTGTTTTTGTTGGCAGAGACGCGGAGACAAACCGCATCTGCATCGGCCTTCTTTTCCCCGCCCGAAACCCTGCCCGAAACCTTTTGAAACTGCTGTAAAGTCGTTCTTTTTTTGTGTGCAGGTTTAACATATTTTCCGTCTGCTTCCGGTTTTTGTGCCGTTTTGGCTTGACGCGGTATCATTCTCGCTCTATAATGGTGTTATTCAAAGCGGACGGCGTATTTTTGACGATATAACGTCGAAATCACGTCAAATTGACGAGGTTTCCGGGAACAGCAGAGCTGTTTCCGGAAATAATCAATTTTCAAAGGGGGATTTCAGGTATGCGAACCGAAACCAAACAAAAGCTGGCCTTGCGGGTGCTTTCTACGGCTGCGTTGATGGCAATGGTCTCTTCCATTGCCACGGCGGCCTTTGCAGACACGTATTGTGTAGATTACGGTGATATCAAGGTGAACGGCAGCAGCGTAAATTATTACGATGCTGCCGGCAGCAATCAGATGAAAGATCATGATGAGAACATCATCATTACCAACAATGACAAAGAGAAAAGCACGTCGCACACCGTCACCATCAACGCGGAAGAAGACAGCACTGCCAAGGTCACGCTGGACAACGTGAACATCGACGTCAGCGACAACCGCAAGGCTGCCCTGACCGTGACGGGTACCGGTAACACCGAGATCGAGCTGAAGGGAGACAACACCCTCGTCAGCGGTTCCGGACATGCAGGTCTGGAAAAGAACGACACCTACGGCAGCGAACCTTCCCAAAACGGCTCCCTGACCATCAACGCAGAGGATACCGACAGCTCCCTGACCGCCACCGGCGGCGCGGGCGGAGCAGGCATCGGCGGTGCAAGTTCCAGAAGCGGCAGCAACATCACCATCTCCGGCGGCAACATCACTGCCACTGCCGGCAGCAACACCGGCAGTGGCCCCGTGAGCTGCGGTGCCGGCATCGGCGGCGGTGGATTCGGCGAGGGCAACAACATCACCATCTCCGGCGGCACAGTGAACGCCACCGGCGGTGAGGGAAACGACTTTTATGCTTACGGCGGTGCCGGTATCGGCGGCGGTCATCACTGCGGTGCCAACGATATCATCATCTCCGGCAATGACACCAAGGTCATTGCCACCGGCAAGGATGGCGGTGCAGGCATCGGCGGCGGTTATTCCGGAACCGCCAACAACATCACCATCTCCGGCGGCACCGTGGACGCCACCGGCGGCTCCCATGGTGCAGGCATCGGCGGCGGCGGCAACAGCTACCAAAGTGCAGCCGGCAGCGCCAGCAACATCACCATCTCCGGCGACAAGACCCATGTCACTGCCACTGGCGGTTTCGGGGGTGCCGGCATCGGCGGCGGTGCGGGCGGCGGTGTCAACAACAGCACTGCAGGCAACGCCAGCAACATTAACATCTCCGGCGGCACGGTCATCGCCACCGGCAACGGTTCGGCTGCAGGTATTGGCGGCGGTTCCGGTGTGTCAGCTGTTAGGGTGCCCAAAGCCGGCAGCGCCACCGACATCACCATCTCCGGCGGCAATGTGACCGCCATCGGCGGCAAGGGGTCTGACTCCCAAAGCGGCATCACCATCTCCGGCGGCGCCGGCATCGGCGGCGGCGCCAGCATCGGCGGCGGCACTGACAGTCGTGACGGCGGTGTCGGCAGCAGCATCACCATCTCCGGCGGTACCGTGAACGCTGTGGGCGGCCGCAACAGTGCCGGCATCGGCGGCGGCGACGGTGCAGGCTGCAGCGGCATCACCATCTCCGGCGGCACGGTCACGGCAAGCAGCGCAGCCGGCGCAGCCGGTATCGGCGGCGGACGCTGGGCCGGTGCAGGCACAGCAGACAGCGCTGGCGTGACCATCACAAACGGCACTGTGACTGCCAACGGCGGTGCGGGCGCGGCAGGCATCGGCGACGGTTATAACAATGTTTCTGACGTCGGCTCGGTCATTTCCATCACCGGCGGCACCGTGGCTGCCACCGGCGGCGCGGGCGAAGCTGCGGGCATCGGCAACGGCGAAAAGGACGCCCATGACGCCACCGTGAACATCAGCGCCACCAATGCTGACCTTGACGTGACGGCGGTGACGCAGGGCAGCGGGGAAGCCATCACCGGCGGCGAGGACCTGACCATGGCAAAGCTGAACAACCGGTTCAGCGGCGTGGTGCGGTTCTTCCGCGGCGAGGACCACTACAACACCGTGCACAACGGCAAGTATGTGGGCATGGACGACAACAACGCCGATGAGCACAAGGAAACGGACGCCCACATCTGGGGCAGCACCGAGATCATCCGGCAGGCAACCCCGACTGAGCAGGGCATCCTGCGCCACCACTGCGCGGTGGACGGCTGCAAGGGCTACTACAACGAGTTCTTTGACTACGTTGCCCCCGCAGAGCCTGTGACCCCCGCGCCCACCGACCCGGACACCCCGGATGTGACTCCGGACGCCCCGGCACAGACCACTCCCGCACAGAGCACCCCCGCACAGGACACCCCGGCAGACGCCGCCGTGACCCCGGACGCCACCACCGCACAGACCACCGCAACGGCCTCCGGTGAACAGCAAATCACCGCCAACGCCGCCCTGCCCAAGACCGGTGCCAACTGGCTGGCAGTGGTGGGCAGTGCCATCAGCGGCATCTTCCTGCTGGCAGCGGGCTTTGTGCTGGACCGCAAGAGCCGCAGACAGAACTAAACGCCACCCCCCTGCGGTGCGGGTCCGCAAGCCGTGCTGCAGTTTCCTGCCATACCCAAAAGCAGAGCAGCGCTCCGGGACCGCAAGCCCGGGGCGCTGCTCTGTCGTTTCGCCTTGACTTCCCTGCGCTGCACCGCTATAATAAAGGGGTAAAAGGATAAATGCGTTTATCCGGGCAGAGTAGCCGTGCACACCGTCTGCGCAGAGAGAACAGGTCAAAGGCTGGAAGCCTGTTTGCAGACCGCACCGCAAAGTGCGCCCGGACAGCACGCGGCGGGAACCCCCACGGGAAGTATCGCCGTGCGGTGTGCCGCCGTTACCGGCTTTGAGCGACAAACAGAAGTGGAACCGCGATTTTGATGAAAAACCGCCTTCGGAGCTGTGCTTTGTGCACCGCTCCGGGGGCGTTTTGTTTTGCGGCTTCTGTCTGCCACAAAAAGGAGAATTGACCATGCAGATCTTCAACACCCTGACCCGCCAGAAGGAAGAGTTCGTGCCGCAGGTGCCCGGTGAATACCGCATCTATGTCTGCGGCCCCACCGTTTACAACTATATCCACATCGGCAACGCCCGCCCGCTGATCGTGTTCGATACCCTGCGCCGCTATCTGGAATACCGCGGCAACAAGGTGATCTATGTCTCCAACATCACCGATATCGACGACAAGCTCATCAAGAAGGGGCAGGAAGAGGGCACTTCCATGAAGGAAGTGGCACAGCGCTTTGAGGCCGAGTACCTCAAGGACGCCGCCGGGCTCAACTGCAAAAAGCCCACCGTGCAGCCCCGCGCCACCGAGCACATCCAGCAGATCCTGGACATCGTCAAGGATCTGATCGACTCCGGCCACGCCTATGTTGCCAAGAACGGCGACGTGTATTTCCGCGTCAAGAGCGACCCCGGCTACGGCAAGCTGAGCCACCTGAAGCTGGACGATCTGGAGAGCGGCAACCGTGAGCTGCGCAGCCAGATGGACGATGACCTGAAGGAAGACCCCGCCGACTTTGCCGTGTGGAAGGCCGCCAAGCCCGGCGAGCCTGCATGGGAAAGCCCCTACGGCATGGGCCGCCCGGGCTGGCACATCGAGTGCAGCGCCATGAGCCGCACCCATCTGGGCAAGACCAT
>CAKSZM010000083.1 GCA_934525735.1 uncultured Faecalibacterium sp.
TACCACAAAAAGACCGGCACCACCGTGCTGCTGGTGTCCCACAGCATGGAGGACATTGCCAAGTACGCCAACCGCGTGCTGGTGATGAGCAACAAGAAAATCGCCATGTACGACACCGTGGAAAAGGTGTTTGCCCGTGCGCCGGAACTGCTGGAGCTGGGTCTTTCCGTGCCGCAGGTGACGAAAATTTTCCTCAAGCTGCGGCAGATGGGCGTGGATGTGCCGGCCGACGTGTACACCGTTCCCTATGCCGTCAAGATGATCCTGGAGGCCAAGCGCCGCCGGGATGCGGGCGAAAGCCTTGTGCTGCCCCGCGAGAATGCAACGAAAGGGGGCGCTGACAAATGCTGAGAGATATCACCATCGGCCAGCACTTCCCGGGCAACAGTCTGGTGCACCGGTTCGACCCGCGCCTGAAGCTGGTGCTGACCATTGCCTACATCGTGCTGCTGTTTGCAGCGTCCAACCCGCTGGGGCTGGCTCTTTCCATCCTGTTCCTTGCAGCGATGTACAAGGTGGCAAAGATCCCGGCCAAAATGATCCTCAAGAGCCTCAAGCCCATCCTGCCCATCGTGATCTTCACGGCGGTGCTGAACCTGTTCTTTGTGACCGGCGAGGGCGACCCGCTGGTCAAGCTGGGTTTTCTGACCATTTACGCCGAGGGCGTGCGCTATGCTGTGCTGATGGCGGTGCGCGTGATGGCGCTGATCGCGGGCACCAGCCTGCTCACCTACACCACCAGCCCCATCGTGCTGACCGATGCCATCGAGCAGCTGCTCAAGCCCCTTGGCAAGCTGCACTTCCCGGTGCATGAGCTGGCCATGATGATGAGCATCGCCCTGCGGTTCATCCCAACTCTGATCGAGGAGACCGACAAGATCATGAACGCCCAGAAAGCCCGCGGCGCCCAGCTGGATACCGGCAAGATGACCGACCGGGTCAAGGCGCTGGTGCCGGTGCTGATCCCGCTGTTCATCTCGGCATTCCGCCGGGCGGACGAGCTGGCCATGGCCATGGAGTGCCGCTGCTACCGCGGCGGCGACGGCCGCACCCGGCTCAAGGTGCTGCGGTGCGAAAAGCAGGATTATATCGATCTTGCCGTGTGCATCGCCTGCTTTGCGGTCATTCTGGCCTCCCGGCTGGTGTTCCCGAATTTTTAAGGGAGCATGACGCTCCGCTGGGCCAGAGGACAAGAGGGGCGTTTCGACGCGCCCCTCTCATCCTCTGGACTCCACTTACCCCTGACGAGAAAGGGGCTGCTCGCCCCTTTCAGACCCCAAAGCTGAAGTCAGAACGCAAAAAGCTGGCGCTGTGCCAGTCGGCACTATCGCCGGACGCTTTTTGCGTTCTTCCGATTTGAAACGATGATACGGGAAAGCAGCATTTATTCATGAACTTTTTACTGACCCTTGCCTACGACGGCACGAACTACTGCGGCTTTCAGGTGCAGCCCAACGGGCGCAGCGTGGCCGAGACCTTTCAGGACGGGCTGGAAGCCGTGCTGGGTACCCGGCCCGATATCAAGGGCTGCAGCCGCACCGATGCCGGGGTGCATGCGCTGGGCTTCCGGCTCAACTTCCACGCTGACACCCGCATCCCGACCCAGAAGCTTCCGCTGGCGCTGAACCAGCATCTGCCGCCGGATATCCGGGTACTGGATGCGCAGCTTGTACCGGAGGATTTCCATGCCCGGTATGCAGCGCACACCAAGACTTACCTGTACCGCATCCACAACCACCCCATCGATTCACCCTTTGACGCGGCCTACTATACCCGGGTGCCGAAGCGCCTGGACGAAGCGAAAATGCAGGCGGCAGCACAGCAGTTCATGGGCAGGCACGATTTTCTGGCCCTGTGCGCTGCGGGCAGCTCGGCTGCAGCTCACGGCGACACGGTGCGCACCATCACCGACTGCCATGTCACCCGGCGGGGCGATGAGATCGACATTGAGGTGACGGCGGACGGCTACCTCTATAATATGGTGCGCATTCTGGCAGGCACTCTCTGCGAAGCGGGAGCCGGCCGACTGCAGCCGGAGGAGATCCCGGCCATTCTGGCCAGCCGCGACCGCAGCCGCGCCGGGCCGACCCTGCCTGCAAAGGGCCTGTTTTTAAAGTGCGTGGAATACCCGGAAATGAAGGAGAACCATTCATGAGCAAAATCCGACGCGGCGGCCGTTCCCATTCGGATGGGAGCGAGCCGCTTTCGGCCGGGCGGGTCGAATACCTCGAAGCCGCCCGTGCCCGTGCCCGCAATAAAAATATCCGCCGCACCGTGGTCATCGTGGCGGTGCTGACGCTGTTCATCCTGTTTGCCACCGGCGCGGTGGGATCTTCCATTGCGCGGGCCAAGGATGCGGTGGACGCGGTGCACATCGCACTGACCCCGGCATCCGGCTGGCCGCAGCAGACCGGCATCGTGGACCCGGATGTCGTGGTGCCAATGTCCGGCAGTTTTGTGGAGCTGGGCGGCGACAGCTGCGCGGTCTACAGCCTGAACGGAACAAAGCTCAACAGCATCCAGAGCGGCTATGCCCGCCCGGCCATTGCTGTGGGCAAGACCCGCTTTGTGCTGTACAACCGCTCCGGCAGTGAGCTGCGGGTGGAGAGCCGCACCCAGAACCTGTACACCAAGACCATGGACAGCAGCATCTATCTGTGCGCTGTGGCCAATGCCGGGCAGGTGGCTGTTGCCACCGACGACCCGGAGAGCGTGGCAAAACTGACCATCTACAATGCCGCCATGGAGCAGGTGCTGAGCTGGAACCTGACCAGCGAGCAGGGCACGCCTCTGCGCATGGCCTTCTCGCCGGACAGCCGCCGCATCGCGGTGGCGGCGGTGACCGCCAGCGGCGGACAGCTGACCGAAAATCTCTATGTGCTGGGTCTCTCGCAGGGGGACCCGGTACTTGTCACTTCCGAAAACAGCGTGCCTCAGTGGCTGGGATGGCTCTCCGGCGACACGATTCTGGCGGTCTATGAGAACCGGGCTGTGCTGTACAACGCCGCCGGCGGAGAAAAGGCCAGTTATGATTTCGGCGGCGGAACGCTGGCCAGTGTGTCCAGCGTCAGCAGCGGTGTGGCCCTTCTGCTGCGCAACGGCCAGACCTGCACCGCCGTTTTGACGGACAAAAACCTCGGCGTGCAGTACAGCGGCAGCGTCCTTGCCGCCAACAGCATCGTGCGCACGGCGGATGCGTTCTATCTGCTGACCGACAGCACGGTGGAGTGCTTCAATACCAGCGGAGAATTCCAGTGGAATCAGGCATTTTCGGCCCGGCCGCAGGCGCTGATCCCCGGCAAAAAGCTGATCGTTCTCACCGGAAACACCGCGCAGGTGCTCACCCCGCCGGAGGCGGCGTCCAGTGCTTCGTGAGGAAAACCGAGGAAATGTTGGCACTCTTGCGGAGAAAGTGATAAAAATTACAGGGAAAACAAGGTATGTTCAAGAATCCGTCATTTCTTTTTGATATCATATGTACAGTCGTTTGGATCGTACTGGTCGTCCGCTATGCGCGCAAAGGATTTCTTTCCTCCATCGTGCAGCTGGTGGGCAACCTGTTCAGCCTGATCGGAGCGCGGCAGCTTTCCGCCGCGTGCGCGGGCTGGGTGTTCGAGCACATGCTGGCCGGCGGCTTCCGCACACAGATCGCAGCAAGCCTTTCCGCAGACGGGGTGGTGGATCTTTCCGGCATCGCGGAAAAGTACGCAGGCTTTCTTCCGGCAAGCTTCCGGGCGTCCATCGTGGCTGCCTTTGAGCGGTCCATCGGCGCGGTGCTGGCCGACAACGCCGTGGTGCTGGCGGACTCCATTGTGGAGAACGTTTTGCAGCCGCTGCTGACCCCGGTGATCACGCTGGTGCTGTTCTTCGTGTTCTACGCACTGCTCCGGCTGCTGGTAAGCATGCTGGTGACGGTGCTGGGGCTGGTGAACAAGCTGCCGGTCATCGGTACGGTGAACCGCGGCCTCGGCTGGCTGGTGGGCAGCCTGACGGCTCTGCTGGATCTGTATCTGGTGCTGTGCGTTCTGTGGGGCATCATCGTCATCACGGGCGGCAACCTGAACGTGCTCAACGATACGGTCATGAGCAGCAGCATTTACTATAAACTTTTCAATCTCTTCAACCCTTTCTTATAAAGGGCTTTGCATAAAGGAGGAACTATGGTCTGCATTCGATGCCAGAAACGTCCGGCGATCATCTTCATCCAGAGGATGGACAACGGGCAGATGAAGCAGGAAGGCTACTGCCTGCACTGCGCCCGGGAGCTGCACATCAAGCCGGTGGATGACCTGATGAAGCAGTTCGGGATGTCGGATCAGGATCTCGACAACATGGAGAACCGCATGGAGAGCATGATGGAGGAGATGGGCGATGCGAACCCCCTCTCCATGATGATGAACATGGCAAACGGCGGCGAAGACGCCGACGGGGATGACATGGACGAAGATCTTGTGCCCGGCAGCAACGCCACCTTCCCGCTTGGATTTACCAGCAGCGAAAAGAAGGACGGCGACAAAAAGGCCGACCGAAAGAACGGCAAAAAGCCGCCCAAGCGAAAATTTCTGGATACCTATTGTGAAAACCTGACCCGCAAGGCGCGGGAGGGCAAGCTGGATGATATCATCGGCCGCGACCGCGAAATTTACCGCACCATCCAGATTTTGAGCCGCCGCCAGAAGAATAACCCCTGCCTCATCGGCGAAGCAGGTGTGGGCAAGACGGCCATCGCCGAGGGCATTGCCGAGCGCATTGCCAAGGGCGATGTGCCCATCGGCCTGAAGGATAAGGAGATCTATCTGCTGGATCTGACCAGCCTTGTGGCCGGCACCCAGTTCCGCGGCCAGTTCGAGCAGCGGGTCAAGGGTTTGCTGGGCGAGGTGAAGGCGGCGGGCAACGTCATCCTGTTCATCGATGAGATCCACACCATCACGTCCGCCGGTGAGAGCGAAGGCGCCATGAACGCCGGCAACATTCTCAAGCCCGCGCTGTCCCGCGGCGAGATCCAGGTCATCGGTGCCACCACCTTCAACGAGTACCGCAAGTACATTGAGAAGGATCAGGCGCTGGAACGCCGTTTCCAGCCGGTGCGTGTGGAAGAGCCCAGCGTGGCCGACACCCTCGCCGTGATGAACGGCATCAAGCGCTACTACGAGCAGCACCACCATGTGCAGGTGCCTGCCGACGTGCTGAGCGCTACCGTCACCCTGAGCGAGCGGTATATCACCGACCGCTATCTGCCCGATAAGGCCATCGACCTGCTGGACGAAGCCTGCGCCTGCTGCAATCTGGCGCACCCGGTCATCTCCGAGTATCTCGGGATGCAGAAGGAGCTGGACGCCCTGAAGCAGGAAGAAGCGGATATGGAGAATGCGGATGTCAATGAGCCCATCGACTACGAGCGTGTGGCTGAGCGCAAGACCCGCATCGCCAAACTGGAAGCAGAGCTGCCTGCCAAGCAGGCCGCAGCCAGCGAAATTCAGGTGACCATGGACGATGTGGCCAAGGTCATCGAGCTGTGGACCGGTATCCCGGCGGTGAAGATCCGTGAGACCGAGTTTGCAAAGCTGGCAAACCTCGAGGGCGAGCTGAAAAAGAAGATCATCGGTCAGGACGAGGCCGTGCATCTGGTGGCACAGGCCATCAAGCGCAGCCGCGCCGACCTGTCCGGCCGCCGCCGTCCGGCAAGCTTTATCTTTGTCGGCCCCACCGGCGTGGGCAAGACCGAGCTGGTCAAACAGCTGGCAAACCAGCTGTTCGACGGCCCGGACCCGCTCATCCGTCTGGACATGAGCGAGTATATGGAAAAATACGCGGTGTCCCGCATGATCGGTTCGCCTCCGGGCTATGTAGGCTACGAGGAGGCCGGCCAGCTCACCGAAAAGGTGCGCCGCCGCCCCTACAGCGTGGTGCTGTTTGACGAGATCGAAAAGGCACACCCGGATGTGATGAACATCCTGCTGCAGATCCTGGACGAAGGCAAGATCAACGATGCGCAGGGACGCACGGTGGATTTTTCCAACACGGTCATCTGCATGACCTCCAACGCCGGAAGCAGCGACCAGAGCGCGGGCAGCATTGGCTTTAACAAGAGCGAGGCGCAGCGCAGCGAGGAAAAGACCCGCAAGGCGCTGGCACAGTTCCTGCGGCCGGAGTTCCTTGGCCGCGTGGATGAAGTGATCGCCTTCAAGCCCCTGACCGAGGAAACCCTGCAGGGCATCGCCGCCCTGATGCTGGACGAGTACAAGCCCGGCATGGACGCCAAGGGCATCGCCTACAGCTACACCCCGGCAGCCCTTAAGGCACTGGTGAAAAAGGCCGAGGGCGGCAAGTTCGGTGCCCGCGATTTGCGCCGCGTGATCCGCAAGGCCGTGGAAGACCCCGCCGCCGAGCGCCTCATCGACGGCACGCTTTCTTCCGGCAGTACCCTTGTGGTGGATGCCGGTGAAAACGGCGAAATTATCTTGAAGTAAACAAAAAAGCCCCTGCATCCGTTTTGGAATGCAGGGGCTTTTCCGCTGTTTGGCGCTGTACGGCAAACTGGAACTTGTCG
>CAKSZM010000084.1 GCA_934525735.1 uncultured Faecalibacterium sp.
CTGCCCACTTTTCTTGCTGCTCAAACGGAGAAAAACACAACGGAGTTATTGAAAATATTTAGCACGGTATTGGCTGGGGGTATTCTGAAATTCCGCTTTGAATCGTTTGACGAAATAGTTGGCGTCCATGATGCCAACGGATTCTGCAATTTCGTGTATCGGCGCTTTGCTATGCGCCAAACTGTGCGCAGCGTGCTGCATTCTGATGCGATTCAGATAGGCAAGCGGCGTGACCCCGACTTCCTTTTTGAATTGCGAGATCAGATGGTTTGGGGAAACATCCAGTTCGGTTGCCATGCTTTGCACGGTGACTGCCTGCGCATAGGAGTGCTCCAGATAATACAGTGCACTGATCGTCAAGTGGCTGTAGTCGGTGGTCTTTTTGCGCCGGATGGTCTGACAGTATTCGCGGATCAGCCGTTCATGTTCCTGATTGATCTCGTCGATGGTGCGGGCATCCCGAATGATGGAAGCACTGGCAGAGGACAGCCGGTCGTTGACAATCGGTGGGATCCCAGCGTGCATTGCACCGATGCGGATCACCGTGCGGGTAATGGCGGCTGAAACCCGGGCGCTTTCCAGTGTTTGTCCCAACCGTTTCAGAAAGGCAACAGAATTGTGCAGTTCATTCCAGCTCTCCAGCGCTTTTACGACATTGCCGTTTTCAACAGCCGTCATCAGCGCAGCCTCCAGCGCATAGCGCTGTGCAACAAGCTCCGCATAGGGAACAGTAGAGTCAACATCCTGAAAAATAGTACGGACGTTCTTTTTGTCGTAATTGATTTCGCGGAAATCTTCTGGAATGGGGGTCTCCATCGCGCGGAACAGGCAGTGAATGATATGCTGCTGACTGGACTTTGATGCCACCGGGATTTTGCCCCGGTGTGCGGCCAGTTCTTCCGGGGAAAAATTTTTTAGCTCGATCTGTCGCAGCAGGCTTTCACAGTCATTTAAGGAGTAGAACTCGGTACAGAACGGGCCAAGCACAAGAGGAACTGAACCAATCCGAAAAAACAAGGTTTTTATATGGAAGGGATCGGTCACGCAGACCGTTTCGTTTTCCGAGAGCCCTTCCAGAAACAGTTCCATCGTACGCGGCAGAAGATATTCCTGCAAGGGATGAAACTGATACTGTGTGCAGAAGAGCATGCAGTCCGTAGGAGTCTGCAAAACGGTGATGGGGATGCGTGTCATATCCTGTGCAAGAGCACAACATTCATTTAAGGTCATTGTTTTATCCTATCCTGAACTATTTTGTTCTAATTGAGAATGGCAAATAATTCTATTCTAATGTATTTTATTCTATCACATTTTTTCAAAAAATGATATCCTATTTTTAGAATCTCAAAGCAGTGGGCCCCTGCCGCAGGATCGTTGTGAAAATATGAAAAAACAAGAAAAGCATTAGGAGGAGAACCATGGCAAAAGATTACGATGTGCTTGCCAAGAGCATTGTTGAGCTGGTCGGCGGTGAAGAGAACGTTGTCTCGTTGGCACATTGCGTTACACGTCTGCGTTTCAAGCTGAAAGATGTTTCTCTGGCAAAGACCGAAGAGATCAAAAAACTGAACGGCGTACTCAAGGTCATGGAAGCCGCCGGTCAGTATCAGGTCGTCATTGGCACCGATGTAGGCGACGTGTATGACATTATCCTGAAAACCACCCACATCACCGCAGCAGGTGTGGCACAGGCTTCGGCAGCGGAAACGGCTGCCGATACCGCCCCGGCGGAAAAGCAGAATCTATCTGCTGTCCTGATCGACACGATCTCCGGCATTTTCACCCCGTTCCTGGGTGCCTTTACCGGTGCCGGTCTGTTGAAAGGCTTTATGGTTCTGTTCGTCACGCTGGGTGTGCTGGATAAGTCCACTACCACCTATACCATCCTGAACGCTGCCGGTGATGGTGTGTTCTACTTCCTGCCCATCTTCCTGGCGTACTGTGCAGGTACAAAATTTGGTGCAAAGCCTTTTATCTCAATGGCAATTGCATCTGCATTGGTCTACCCTAATATCACTGCTCTGTTCAGTGCAACCGCCCCCATCGCAGTTGACTTCTTTGGCATCCCTGTCCACATGATCAGCTACACCAGCTCTGTCCTCCCCATCATTGCCGCCTGTTTTGTGCAGGCTAAGCTGGAAAAGCTGCTGAACCGGGTCATTCCCAAGATGCTGCGCGGCATTTTTATCCCGGTGCTGGATCTGCTCATTCTTGTTCCGCTGACCTTTATCGTCGTGGGTCCTGTGACGGATATGCTGGGCAATGGTCTTTCCACCATTATCGAGGCTGGTATGCACCTCTGCCCGCCGCTGGGTGGTTTCCTGATGGCTGCTCTGTGGCCGGTCATGATCATCTTCGGTATCCACTGGGCATTTGTCCCCATCGCTCTGAACAATCTGGCAGTGCTGGGCTATGATTATCTCCTGCCCTTGACCGTTGGCTGCAACTTTGGTATTGCGGCTGCCTGCCTTGCGGTTTTCCTGAAGACCAAGAACAAGGAACTCAAAGAGATTGCCGGCCCTGACGTGATCTCCGCTCTGATCGGCGGTGTTACCGAACCTGCTGTGTACGGTGTTCTGCTCAAATTCAAAAAGCCCATGGTGATCGTCTGCCTCGTCAACGGTATCGGCGGCGCCATCTGCGGCATTTTCAATGTCACCCGTAATGTGCAGATGTCGGTCAACCTGCTGACGATCCCCGCAGTCTGGGCGGTCTATGGCCCTTGGGGTGTGGTCGCCATCGTGGTTTCCTTTGTCGGCTCCTTTGCCCTGACTTGGCTGTTTGGTTACAGCGATAAGATGCTGGAAAAAGAAAGCAAGTAAAATAACGCCGTGCTTCGCAGATGTTTTTCTTGAAGGATGAACAGCTGCGGAGCATTTTTGGTAAACAGACCATAAATACAATCAAAAACGGGAGCATCGTTCTATGATGAAAAACTCAGTCCTTTACCCCATTACAAACCGTTACCGCATGGCTCTGTCGCTGGACGGGATGTGGCAGTTCCAGTTTGACCCGAGGTCCTGCGGTTTCGCTGAGAACTGGAAAAACGGTCTGCCGTCTCCCATTTCCATGCCGGTACCTGCCAGCTTCTCTGATTTCTTCACCAGCGGCCCTGACCGGGACTACTGCGGCGATTTCTGGTATCAGAAGGATTTTTTTGTGCCTGAAACGGTGCAGAGCAAGGTGCAGCTTCGTTTTGGAAGCATTACCCACCGTGCAATTGTGTTCTGCAACGGTGTTGAGGTCGCCCGGCATGAAGGCGGCTTTCTCCCCGTTGTCGCCGACGTCACGGACGTTGTCCGCCGTGGTGCGGTGAACCGGGTCTGTATCTGGGTGAACAACGACCTGAACGAGAGCACTCTGCCTTGCGGAACACACAATATCCTTTCCAGCGGCAGAAAGATCGTTAAGCCATATTTCGATTTCTTTAACTACTCCGGCATCCAGCGCAGTGTGTATCTGGTCATGCTTCCAGCAGAAAGCGTTCAGGACTATGAGGTGCGCTATACGCTGAACGGTGCGGATGCACAGGTGAATTACAAGGTTTTCTGTGAAGGTGCAGGAGAGATTTCAGTGCAGCTGCTGGATGCGGAAAACAAGCTGGTGGCGGAAGCAAACGGTGCGGAAGGCGCGCTCTGCGTGCAGAACGCGCATCTCTGGCAGGTGCGGAACGCCTATCTTTACACCATCGTCATCACACTGAAAAAGGACGGCCTGCCTGTGGACGAGTACCGGGAACGCATCGGTATCCGCACGGTGGAGATTCGCGGCACAAAGATCCTCATCAACGGAAAGCCTGTCTACCTGAAAGGCTTTGGCAAGCACGAGGATTTTGATATTCTGGGGCGCGGCTTCAACTGGGCCGTCGCAAAGCGGGATTTTGAGTGCATGAAATGGACGGATGCCAACTGCTTCCGCACCAGCCACTACCCTTATGCAGAAGAGTGGTATCAGATGGCAGATGAAGAGGGCTTCCTTATTATTGATGAAGTCCCCGCTGTCGGCATGATGCGTTCGACCCACAACTTTGCCGCAGCCGGCACAGGCCAGTACACCTACTTTTTCGAGACACCTACCGTTCCGGAGCTGCTGAAAAATCACATTCAGCAGGTTAAAGAGATGATGGCGCGCGACAAAAACCATCCCAGCGTTTTTGCTTGGAGCCTGTTCAATGAGCCGGAAACCACCAGCGAGTATGCAAAGGATTACTTCACGAAAGTCTTTGAGACTGCCCGTACACTGGACCCGCAGAACCGTCCGCTGACCGGAGCGTTCGAGAAGAACAGTGCGCCCGACAAGTGCCGCTGTTATCAGCTGTGTGATTTCATCTGTCTGAACCGGTATTACGGCTGGTACATCAGCGGCGGTGCCGAGATGGAGGAAGCCGAGGTCAAGTTCCGTGCCGAAATGGACAAGTGGGCGGAAAAAAAGCTGAATGTTCCGTTCGTCTTTACTGAGTTTGGCACCGACACCCTTGCCACTGAGCACAAGCTGCCCGCTATCATGTGGAGTCAGGAATACCAGAATGAGTATCTGGCAATGAATTTCAGCGTGTTTGACAGCTACGATTTTGTGCAGGGCGAACTGGTCTGGAATTTTGCAGACTTCCAGACTTCCGAGGGCGTTATGCGCGTTAACGGAAACAAGAAGGGCATCTTTACGCGCCAGCGTCAGCCCAAGGATGCAGCATTCACCTTCAAAAAACGTTGGGAATCTCTGCCGCTGAATTATAAGGGAGAATAAAATGAGCATTTTCCGCGATGATTTCCTGTGGGGCGGTGCCTGTGCTGCCAATCAGTTCGAGGGTGCCTGGGATGTGGACGGCAAAGGTCCCAGTGTGCCGGATATGTGCACCAACGGTTCCCACACCAGCCCGAAATGGGTGACCACCAGCATCCGCCCCGACCGTCTGTACCCCAGCCATGAGGCCATTGATTTCTACCACCACTACGAAGAGGACATCGCCCTCTTCGCCGAGATGGGCTTCAAGACCTTCCGCACCTCCATCAACTGGACCCGCATCTTCCCCACCGGCATGGAGACCGAGCCGAACGAGAAGGGGCTGGAGTTCTACGACCGCGTGTTCGATTGCTGCAAACAGCACGGCATCGAGCCGCTGGTCACCATCAGCCATTACGAACTGCCCTACGCACTGGTGGAGAAGTACAACGGCTGGGCGTCCCGGGAACTGATCGACTTCTACATGAACTACTGCAAGGCGATCTTCGAGCGGTATAAGGATAAAGTCAAATACTGGCTGACCTTCAACGAGATCAACTGCGGCACCATGCCCATGGGCGCGATCCTTGAGACCGGCACGATCAAGGGCTTTGAAGGCTCCACCGCCGATGTACCCGACAACAAGCAGGAGCGTTTTCAGGCACTGCATCACCAGTTCGTGGCCAGTGCAAAGGCGGTCAAGTATGCCCACGATAACTATCCCCGGTTCAAGATGGGCAACATGATCTGCTTCATCACCAGCTATCCGCTGACCTGTGACCCTGCCGATGTGATCGCCAACCAGCAGAAGATGCAGGTTACCAACTGGTTCTGCTCTGATGTGCAGGTGCGCGGCGAGTATCCCAGCTATATGAAGCGCTGGTTCGCCGAGAATGGCATCGCCATCCGGCAGCAGCCGGAGGATGCCGCCATCCTGAAAGAGGGCACGGTGGACTTCTACACCTTCAGCTACTATATGTCCAACTGCATCACCACCCATAAGGATGCCGAGGACGTGGGCGGCAACATCGTTGCCGGAAAGAAGAATCCCTACCTGAAGGCTTCCGACTGGGGCTGGCAGATCGACCCCATCGGCCTGCGCTATACCCTGAACGAGATCTATGACCGCTACCACATCCCCCTGATGGTGGTGGAGAACGGTCTGGGCGCGTATGACGTGAAGGGCGAGGACGGTAAGGTGCACGACAGCTACCGCATCGACTACCTGCGCCAGCACATCGAGCAGATGGCCGAGGCTGTCAAGGATGGCGTGGATCTGATGGGCTATACCCCCTGGGGCTGCATCGACCTCGTTTCCGCCTCCACCGGCGAGATGGCAAAGCGTTACGGTTTCATTTATGTCAACAAGTTTGACGATGGCACCGGCGACCTGAGCCGCGAGCGGAAAGACAGCTTTTACTGGTATAAGCGGGTCATTGAGACGAACGGTGCTGAATTGTAACTGGGAATAAAACAAAAACAGGGTGCGTCCACCCGGACGCACCCTGCCAAAAGCCACATACGATAGCGATATGTACAACAGGGAGTTCCCCAGTGGGAACTTCCTGTTTTTCGTTGTTTGCATGATGAGCCTGTTCCGCCTGCCACGCGGCAAACTCCCTCTGGCCTTCCTCGCTGTTCCAGCAGTCAAGGATGGCCGGGTAGAATGCCCGCGCCAGACGGTCAATGACTTCATCGGGATAAGGGGAAGTGTTTGTGGACTTT
>CAKSZM010000085.1 GCA_934525735.1 uncultured Faecalibacterium sp.
CCGGAGGAGATCGCCTTCAAGTACGGCTGGATCGACCGCGACACCCTGCTGGAAAGCGCCGAGCGCTACGGCAAGAGCCCCTACGGCCAGCACCTGAAGAACGTGGCCGACGGCAAACTGCGTTACTGAGCATAGGAGAGTGTCATTGGTATGAAAATCATTGTTACCGGCTGCAAAGGCCAGCTGGGCACCGAGATCCTCAAGCAGCTGCGGGAAGGCCGCAGCGAGATCGGCCCCATCCCGGAAAAGCTGCAGAGCGCCACGGTGATCGCAGTGGATCTGTCGGAGCTGGATATCTCCAATTACAAGATGGTGGATGAGTTCATCCGCCGCAACCGCCCGGATGTCATCATCAACTGCGCTGCCTACACCAATGTGGACGGCTGCGAGGTGAACCATGACGCCGCCTTCAAGGCAAACGCCCTCGGCCCCCGCAATCTTGCGCAGGCCGCCGAAAAGACCGGCGCCCGTTTGGTGCATGTGTCCACCGACTATGTGTTCTCCGGCCGCGAGAACGGCGGGATTGCGCAGGACGAAGCTACTCAGCCCGGCCCCATCAGCGCCTACGGCTCCACCAAGCTCATGGGCGAGCACTATGTGGAGCAGTTCTGCCACCGCCACTTCATCGTGCGCACCGCATGGCTGTACAGCTACTACGGCAAGAACTTCGTCAAGACCATCGTCAACGCCGGCAAAAAGTTCGGCAAGCTGGAGGTGGTCAACGACCAGTGCGGCAACCCCACCAACGCGGTGGATCTGGCCCACGAGATCCTGCAGCTGTGCGTGACCCATGAGTATGGCCTGTATCACTGCACCGGCGAGGGCATCTGCTCGTGGTACGACTTTGCTTCCGAGATCATCCGCCTGTCCGGCGTGGATGCCACCGTGGCTCCCTGCACCAGCGAGGAGTACAAGGCAAAGCACCCGGAAAGCGCCGACCGCCCCAAGTGGAGCGCACTGGACAACCGGATGCTGCGCTGCACCGTGGGCAACGATGTCCGCGACTGGAAGGATGCACTGGCCTGCTTCTTCGCCCACTGGGACGGAGATAATGGGATGAAAGACTGAGATAAATCGCCCTCTCAGTCAAATCCGGACGGATTTGACAGCTCTCCCAAAGGGAGAGCCTCTGGCGAGACCGTGAGCTTTATGTGGATTGCCAAAGCCTCTCCCTTTGGGAGAGGTGGCACCGAAGGCGACGGAGAGGGCGAGGATGCTGTCAGAAAGAATAATTTTGAGGATAAACTTATGAAAACCTATCTGATCACCGGCTGTGCCGGTTTTATCGGTTCCAACTTTGTGCATTATATGCTCAAGAAATACCCGGAGATCCTGCTGGTCAATCTGGATAAGCTGACCTATGCGGGCAACCTCGAAAACCTGAAGGACGTGGAGGGCGACCCCCGCCATGTGTTCGTACAGGGCGACATCTGCGACAAGGAGCTGGTGGAAAGCCTGTTCCAGAAGTACGATTTCGATTATGTCATCAACTTTGCCGCCGAGAGCCATGTGGACCGCTCCATCAAGAACCCTGAGATCTTTGTGCAGAGCAACGTGATGGGCACCGTCAACCTGCTGCAGCGCGCAAAGGAAGCCTGGTACGATGCCGACGCAAAGACCTGGAAAGAGGGCAAGAAGTACCTGCAGGTGTCTACCGATGAAGTGTACGGTGCACTGGGTGCCGACGGCTACTTTATGGAGACCACCCCGCTGTGCCCCCACAGCCCCTATTCTTCCTCCAAGGCCAGCGCCGATATGTTCGTCATGGCATTCCATGATACCTACGGTATGCCGGTGAACATCACCCGCTGCTCCAACAACTACGGCCCCTACCAGTTCCCGGAAAAGCTGATCCCCCTGATGATCAACAACGTCAAGCACCACAAACAGCTGCCGGTGTACGGCGACGGTATGCAGATCCGTGACTGGCTGTATGTGGAGGATCACTGCAAGGCCATCGACATGGTGGCCAATGGCGGTAAGATCGGTGAGGTGTACAACGTGGGCGGCCACAACGAGCGCCCCAACATCTTCATCGTCAAGACCATCATCAGCCAGCTGCACGACCGTCTGCAGGACGAGGGCATCAGCGAGGACCTCATCAAGCACGTGGCCGACCGTCTGGGCCACGACCGCCGCTATGGCATCGACCCCACCAAGATCAAGAACGATCTGGGCTGGTATCCGGAGACCCCGTTCGAGAAGGGCATCGTGCTGACCATCGACTGGTACCTGAACCATCAGGAGTGGATGGATCACGTCACCAGCGGTGATTACCAGAATTACTATCAGGATATGTACAAGAATAAGTAACAGCCTGTAAAGCAAAAAAGCACCTGTCATGGAGATTTTCCATGGCAGGTGCTTTTTGTGTGTATGACTCAGTTGGACGTGGTATCCATCACGAAATCTGCCTTGTTCTCGATGTGATAATGGGAGAAATAGGCTTCCTCCAGCGGGACCCACCGGGCAGCGAAGCTCTGATAGCAGCCGCCCTCCCGCGCCTGCAGGCGGCGGGACTGCTCGTCATCGGAACAGGTCACGAACACCCGGAAGTCCTCATACGGGGTCAGCAGGGGGTGCTGGCTGTAACTGCCTTCCAGAATCACCAGAGGTTGTGTTTTCAGCTGCTTTACAGGCTGGTACGCGCCTTCCCGGCAGGAGTAGGCCCGGTAAGGCACGGACTGCCCATCGCGGGCCGGAACCAGAACCTCGTCCCGCAGGCGGGCAAGGTCCATGTTGGCACAGGGCGTTTTCTCCCAATCTGGCTCACGCTGGGCGGGCGGCAGGTAGAAATCATCGGTGTGCAGGACGATGCTGTCCGGGAACTGCTCTGCCAATGCGGCAGCCATTGTGGTCTTGCCGCTGCCGCAGCGGCCGTCCAGCGCCAGAACCACCGGCGCGGCAGCACCGGCCAGAAGCTGCTCCAGACAGTGGACGATGTAGGGATGAAGAGGATGCTCAGCCATAAAAACAACTCCTTTGCTCTGAAAAATGAGATAACGGCATTATACCACAACTTCGGCAAAAAGAACAGCCTGCCGTACAATAAAAAACAATAGTTTGTTATGAATAACTTTTTTGAAGAAAAGTGTTGACACAGCGCGCCGGATGTGGTAAGATACAGTCACGTTAGAAATAACTAACCGCAAAGCCGGAACGGCTGCGACAGACGCAGGAACACAAAACCTGCCGGAGGCCGTTTCTTTTTGGAAAACAAGTTAGAAGAGCCTAACTCATAAAACAGCGTATTCCGGGCATCCTGAAACCGGAACGACAGTACAGGAGGCAGCCATCATGGAACGAAACTTTGAAACAGTCATGGTGGAACAGTGCGCGCCTGTGCTGGCTGGACTGAAACCGGCAGGGCTGTTCCGCTATGAGACCGGAGACAGCGCAGATCTTGCCCGCCGGGTGAAAAGCTGGAACGCCCAGTTGAACCCCAAGGGGCTGCAGGTCCGCGTGCTCAAGGGTTGTGTGCGCACCCGGCAGTATCTCGTGTATGTCTACCGGGAAAGCAAACTTGCCGCCGTTCTGGCGCAGGAAGGCGTGCAGAACTTTCTCCGGCAGGAGGGCTATCATCTGCCGGAAACCGGTGTGCCGGAGGTCGGCAATCTGCTGACGCAGCTTTCCCGGCGGCTGTGCTGCTCGGCGGATTTTCCGCATGAGATCGGCATTTTTCTGGGCTATCCGCTCAAGGATGTGGTGGGCTTTATCGAGAACCGCGGGCAGAACTTTACCTGTTGCGGCTGCTGGAAAGCTTACGGCGACCCGGACATTGCCAAGCAGCATTTTGCCCAGCTGACCAAGTGCACTGCGGTGTATCTGCGGCTGTTCCACAGCGGAACGCCCATTCTCCGCCTTGCCGTGGCAGCCTGAACTTTCTTTTGACATTCTCTTTTCAAATACTCTCTTTTTATCCTGGCGCCCGTTTGTGTCCACGCACAGACGGGAAGAAATCCTCCTTTTGACACGCGGCCGCGCGGAGCAGACTGACCACTGCACCGCGCGGCTGTGTCGCTTTCAGAGGAAAGACCGGAAACAGGTTTTGATGTTGTGCACAGGAACACACGAAAAAACAGATACAAAAGTGTTAATATGCATAAACTTTTGCTCAAAAATTGGAGTTAGTTATTGTTGATTTGTGATAAATCTAGGAGGGCTATCAGGCATAAAATTTGTTTGTTTATATAAACTAACTTTAAATTATGAAAAAATTATTGACAAGACAGGTTAGTAAGTGTAAACTATCCATGCTGATAGTTGCGGCTGACTAACCGCCGCACATCTCCGATTCAAAGAGAAGGGAAGCGGAATCTATGATGCCACTGACAATGGCAAAGGCAGGCGAGACTGTCACCATCAAAAAGATCACCGGCAAGGACGAAGTCCGGCTGCATCTGGCAGAGCTGGGGTTCGTGGTGGACAGCGAGGTAACTGTGGTCAACGAGATCGCGGGCAATCTGATCATTCAGGTCAAGGAGAGCCGCATCGCGCTGGATAAGACCATGGCGAACCGCATTATGATCGGCTGAACAGCGCCGGAACGCTGTTTACGGGACACTCCGAAACTGGAAGAGTCTCTATAAAGACAAGCAGAGGAGGATGGTTAACAATGAAAACTCTGAAAGACGTCAAAGTCGGCGAGACCGTCACTGTGGCTAAGCTGCACGGCGAAGGCCCGGTCAAGCGCCGCATCATGGACATGGGCATCACCAAGGGTGTCGAGATCTATGTCCGCAAGGTGGCCCCGCTGGGCGACCCCATGGAACTGACCGTGCGCAACTACGAGCTGAGCGTGCGCAAGGCCGATGCAGAAATGATCGAAGTAGTCTGATTCCAAAGGGAGGAAGGATTAAGCAATGAGCATTAAAATTGCACTTGCCGGCAACCCGAACTGCGGTAAAACGACCCTGTTCAATAACCTGACCGGCTCCAACCAGTATGTCGGCAACTGGCCCGGCGTTACCGTGGAAAAGAAGGAAGGCAAGCTGAAGGGCGAAAAGGATGTCATCATCCAGGACCTGCCCGGTATCTACTCGCTGTCTCCGTACACGCTGGAGGAAGTCGTCTCCCGTACTTATCTGGTCAAGGAGAAGCCCGACGCCATCCTGAACATCATCGACGGCACCAACATCGAGCGCAACCTGTACCTGACCACCCAGCTGATCGAGCTGGGCATCCCGGTGGTCATGGCTGTGAATATGATCGACCTGGTGCGCAAGAACGGCGATAAGATCGACCTGAAGAAGCTGAGCGCAGAGCTGGGCTGCGAGGCGGTCGAGATCAGCGCCCTGAAGGGCGAGGGCACCGAGGCTGCTGCCAAGGCTGCCATCACCGCTGCACAGGGCAAGAAGGCGGGCGAGCTGCCCCACGTCTTTACCGGCAGCGTCGAGCACGCCATTGCCCATATCGAAGAGTCCATTCAGGGCAAGGTGGACGAGCGCTTCCTGCGCTGGTACGCCGTCAAGCTGTTCGAGCGCGACGACAAGGTCATGGAAGAGCTGAAGCTGGACAAGGATCTGATCGCTCACATCGACGAGCACATCAAGGATTGCGAGAAGGAAATGGACGATGACGCCGAGAGCATCATCACCAACCAGCGCTATGCCTACATCAACACCGTGGTCTCCAAGGCTGTCAAGAAGAAGGCCCGCGTCGAGCACCTGACCATCTCCGACAAAGTGGACCAGATCGTCACCAACCGCATCCTGGCGCTGCCCATCTTCGCGCTGGTCATGATCCTGATGTATTCGCTGTCCATGGGCACCTCCATTGCAGACGGCGGCTGGTCTATCGGCACCTTTGCCACTGACTGGACCAACGATGTGCTGTTCGGCGAGATCGTGCCGGGCGCACTGGGCGGCTTCCTGGAGAGCATCGGCGTGGCAGGCTGGCTGTACGGCCTGATCATGGACGGCATCGTCGCCGGTGTCGGCGCAGTTCTGGGCTTTGTGCCTCAGATGCTGGTGCTGTTCTTCCTGCTGTCCATCCTGGAGGACATCGGCTATATGTCCCGTGTCGCCTTCATCATGGACCGTATCTTCCGCAAGTTCGGCCTGTCCGGCAAGAGCTTCATCCCCGTGCTGGTGGGCACCGGCTGCGGCGTGCCGGGCGTCATGGCTTCCCGTACCATCGAGAACGAGCGTGACCGCCGCATGACCATCATGACTACCTGCTTCATCCCCTGCGGCGCTAAGATGCCCATCATCGGCCTGATTGCAGGTGCCATGTTTGGCGGCTCTCCGCTGGTTGCTGTTTCCGCTTACTTCATCGGCATGGCTGCCATCATCTGCTCCGGCATCATCCTGAAAAAGACCAAGATCTTTGCCGGCGA
>CAKSZM010000086.1 GCA_934525735.1 uncultured Faecalibacterium sp.
CGAGTGGCTGTACACCCACGGTGTGCAGAAGGAGCAGCTGGCCATTGATACCCTCAGCGGCCTCAAGACCGTCACCCATATGGGCGAGGGCCTGTGGCGGGTGGAGATGGGCGCTTACAGCACCCTGCCCGCCGACCTGCCCGCCGTGAACATGGGCGAAGACCCGCTGGTGGATAAGCCCCTGACCGTGGACGGCAGGCGCTGGCAGGTGACCTGCATCAGCGTGGGCAACCCCCACTGCGTGACTGTGGTGGAGGATGTGGACAGCCTGAAGCTGGAAGAGATCGGCCCGGGCTTTGAACACCACCCGAACTTCCCGGAGCGCATCAACACCGAGTTTGTGCAGGTGGCGGATGCCACTCACCTGAAAATGCGGGTGTGGGAGCGCGGCAGCGGCGAGACCTGGGCCTGCGGCACCGGCACCTGCGCCACCGTGGCAGCCCTGACTGAACTGGGCATCTGCCCGGCCGGCGAGGACATCCATGTACAGCTGCGGGGCGGTGTGCTGACCATCCGCGTTCTGCCGGAAAACCAGCTGCTCATGACCGGCGCAGCCGAGACCGTGTGCGAAGGCACGACGAACGTATAAGATAGAATCGAGGGAAAGTAACTATGAAAATGAACAAGCATTACAACGAGCTGAAGGCCAGCTACCTGTTCGTGGACATTGCCCACAAAGTGGCTGCTTATCAGGAGGCACACCCCGAGAAAGAGATCATCCGTCTGGGCATCGGCGACGTGACCCAGCCGCTGGCCAAGTGCGTGGTCAAGGCCATGCATGACGCTGCCGACGAGATGGGCACCAAGGAAGGCTTCCACGGCTACGGCCCGGAGCAGGGCTATCCCTTCCTGAAGCAGGCCATCCAGGGCTACTATGCCGGCCGCGGCACCAAGATCGAAGAGGATGAGATCTTCATCTCCGATGGTGCCAAGAGCGACCTGGCCAACGTGCTGGGCCTGTTCGATGTGGACAACACCGTGCTGGTGCCGGATCCCGTGTACCCCACCTATGTGGACGACAATGTCACCGACGGCCGCAAGATCATCTACGGCCGCACCAGCCAGGAGAACGGCTTCCTGGGCATGCCGGACGAGAATGTGAAGGCGGACATCATCTATATCTGCAGCCCCAACAACCCCACCGGTGCCGCCTACACCCGCGACCAGTTGAAGGCATGGGTGGACTACGCAAAGAAGAATGATGCTGTCATCCTGTACGATGCCGCTTACGAGTGCTTCATCTCGGACGAGAACCTTGCCCGCAGCATCTTTGAGATCGAGGGTGCCCGCGAGTGCGCCATCGAGATCTGCTCCTTCTCCAAGATCGCAGGCTTCACCGGCACCCGCTGCGGCTACACCGTGGTGCCCCACGAGCTGGAGCGCGAGGGCATGAACATCAATAAGCTGTGGCTGCGCCGTCAGACCACCAAGTTCAACGGCGTGCCCTACGTGGTGCAGCGCGCAGCCGCTGCCGTGTTCACCGAGAGCGGCATGGCTGAGATCCAGTCCAATCTGGACTACTACCGCCGCAACGCCAAGGTCATCGCCGACGCACTGGACGAGTGCGGCGTGTGGTACTGCGGCGGCAAGAACAGCCCCTACATCTGGCTGCGCTGCCCCGGCAACATGAAGAGCTGGGAGTTCTTCGACTGGCTGCTGGAGAACTGCGGCGTGGTCGGCACCCCGGGCGTGGGCTTCGGTGAGTGCGGCGAGGGCTACTTCCGCCTGACCGCCTTCGGCGATGCCGAAAAGACCAAAGTGGCCGCCGAGCGCATCAAGGCCGCCATCAAGGCACTGTAAAAAAGAAAACTCCCTCTGTCATCGCTGCGCGATGCCAGCTTCCTCACAGAGAGAGCCTTTAGGCGTAGCTGGAAAGCTGCCCGCTGCGAAAAAAGCCTCCCTCTATGAGGGAGGTGGCACGGCGTAAGCCGTGACGGAAGGAGTTTTTTGAAAGCTCTGTTGCACAAACTGTGCAACGGGGCTTTTTTGTTTGCCCATTTTTCCAGTACCCCTTGACAACCGCGTATCTACTGTATATACTGTGTATATACAGAAAAACAAAGGAGCTGCCGATGAACCTGTTTATTGACAATAAAAGCGGCGCGCCCATCTATGACCAGATCTATACCCAGATCAAACAGCAGATCATCAGCGGAGCACTGCAGCCGGACGAGGCTATGCCCTCCATCCGTGGGCTGGCGCGGGACTTGCGCATCAGCGTCATTACCACAAAGCGCGCCTACGATGAACTGGAAAAAGAGGGTTTTCTCTACGCGGTACCGGCCAAGGGCTTTTTCGTGGCCCCTAAAAACACCGAGCTGCTGCGGGAAGAGAACCTGAAAAAGATCGAAGCGCATCTGACCGAGGCCGTCCGTCTGTCCGCGTCCTGCGGGCTGAGCCGGGACGATCTGCGGGAGATGCTGGAACTGCTATGGGAGGGCTGAATATGAACGCACTGGAACTGCGCGGATTGAAAAAACATTATAAGGATTTCGCCCTCGGCCCGCTGGATCTGACCCTGCCCGGCGGCACCATCTGCGGGCTGATCGGCGAGAACGGCGCGGGCAAAAGCACTACCCTCCGGCTCATTCTGGACGTGGTGCAGCGCGACGGCGGCACGGTGAGCATTCTGGGCCGGGACAACCGCGAGAATCTTGTACAGACCAAGGAAGAGATCGGCGTGGTCATGGGCAGCGACGGCATCCCGCTTTGCCTGAACGCTGTGGAGGTGGGCAAGGTGATGGCGGGCATCTATCACAACTGGGATGCGGATGCCTACGCTGCATACTGCAGCAAATTCGACCTTCCGCCGAAGAAAAAGTATAAAGATTACTCCACCGGCATGAAGATGAAGCTTTGCATTGCGGTGGCGCTTTCCCACCACGCAAAGCTGCTGCTGCTGGATGAAGCCACCAATGGGCTGGACCCGGTGGTGCGGGATGAAGTGGTGGATCTTCTGCTGGACTTCGCCCGGGATGAGGAACACTCCATCCTCATCTCTTCCCACATCGTCAGTGACCTCGAAAAGCTGTGCGACACCATTGCCTTTCTGCATAAGGGCAAACTGCTGCTCTGCGAGGAAAAAGACGCCCTGCGGGAGAAATACGCCCTCTGGCACGGTACGGCGGCGCAGCTGGCGGCACTGGATGTACGGGTGTACGGCAAGCGGGTCACCCCCTACGGGGCAGAGGCGCTTGTGCGCCGGGACGCAATGCCCGCCGGAGCAGAGCTTGCCCCGGTAAGTATTGAGGAATTGTTTGTGTTGATGGTGAAAGGGGAGTGTACAGAATGAAAGGCTTGCTACTAAAGGATGCTTATCAGATATGGCACTATGCCAAAGGTGTCATTGTGGCCGCCGTGGTCATGATGGGTGCAGGCGTGGTTACCATCATGAATGGGGCCAATTTCTTTATTGTATATGCGGGCTTTCTGATGGGCATGATGCCCATGACCCTGCTGGCCTATGATCAGGCCAGCAAATTCAGCGAGTACAGCGCCGTGCTTCCGGTGACAAAAGAACAGCTGGTGGGCAGCAAATACATCATTGGCCTGTGCGGGCTGGTGCTGGCGGAACTCTTCGCCGCCGCAGCCCTTGGCGTGGCAAGCCTGCACTGGACAGCTGTGGACCATGCGCTTGTGGTTTCCACGCTGGTGCAGGTAGGCATGACAACGCTGCTGAACAGTGCCGTTCTGCTGCCGTTGAATTACCGTTTTGGCTACGAAAAGGCAAAATATGCGTTTTATCTTATGGTCGGCCTGGTTGCGGCTCTGATGGGGTTTGGCGTGTCCGCCAATGAGGACGGCCTGGCCCGGAACCTTCTGCCGCAGGGCGTTCCGCCACTGGCTCTGCTGGGCATTGTACTGATCGTTCTGGGGCTGTACTCCCTCTCTTGGCGGCTGTCGGTGGCCTGGTACGGAAAGGCAGAGCAGTAAAATGAAGAAAAGTCAGGTCGCAGGCATCCTGTTCGGTGTTGCTATGGGCGTTTTGTTCAGTGTGACGCTGGGAACAGTCGGTTTTGTGCTGGGCGCCAGCTTTGCAAGTCTGGGCATGGTGATGTTCAAAGGATTGGATGACCCGCCGGATAAAAAGTAAGGTGTAAAAAAGTGCGCCGCCCCTGCCGGGAAAGCTTCTCCGGTAAGGGCGGCGCTGTATTTATTTCTCGGGCTTTTCGGCGGTTTTCTGCGCGGCTTCCAGTTCACCCACCCGCTTTTGCAGGGCGGTGATTTTATCGTCCATTTTCAGGAACGTCCACACCAGAACAGCCAGAACCACCGCAGGCGGAACCACCATCCACAGGGATTGCTGACACCAGAGCAGTAAGGAGTAGCCGCCGAACACTGTAAAGAGGAACACGGCGAACAGGCTTGCAGCCAGTACAGCAAAAAATCCCATGCAGAAAGTCTCCTTTCGATTATTCTTCCGTCTCTTCCTCATCCGGGTCCAGCTCGATGCTGAACACGGCTTTTTTCAGCTTGCCGCAGCCCTGTGCCTTCAGACCGGATTTATACGGCTCTCCGGCCAGATACAGCGCAAACCGCCCTTCGCAGAGCATTCCGGCAATACTGGTGCCGGCGGTGCCAACGGTGGTGTCAGATGCCTCATCGGCGGGTTTTGTCGGAGTGAGCTCGGCAAGGCTCACCTCAAACAGCTCGCTGCCGTCCAGATCGGTTTCCAGCGTGATGTGCTGGTCGTGCCGCTGGAACAGTGCCTTGTCCGAGGTCTGGGGCGTGACGGTGCTCACCGTGACCACAGCCTTTTCGCCGTCGATGCGGGTGCGCCCGGCGGGCAGGGTGGTGATATCGCGCGCCATGATATATTCGATGACGGTATCAAGGTTGTCGCTGACGCCCAGATAGTTGGGCAGATTATTCAGCGTATCATAGATCATGAAAAAATCCTCCGTTCAAAACATTCCGGCAGCTGTACGCATCATAAAGCTGCTGTGTGCTTTTTGTCACCGGTCAAAGGTAGTGCTCAGGGTCGTTGCCCAGCTCCCGCCGGGGGCAAGGCAGGCCGCAGCAGCACGCTGGTTCCAGTCCTGCGGGTCGTCCTCAGCACCGGGCAGGCTCTGCCACGGCTCAATGCACACGAAACGCACCGGTTTTGCCGGGGCCGACCAGATCAGCGAGTAGGGATAGCCTTCCACGTTGCACACAATGTGGCGTCCGGTGTCCTTTTCGTAGATGCCGATGGTCTTTGTCCGCAGGCCCGCCATGCAGAAGCTGTCGTTGGCAAACAGGTCATCCGTCAACGGGATGGCCTGCTGGTTCTTCCACTGGTAATGGTTTTTGCCGCTCAGCAGGCCGTTGGGGTAAGTGTCCAGAATGACCGGGCTTTCCGGCTGGTCAAAGCGGAACTCATAATCTGTCGTGGTATGCTCTGCGTCAAACGGGATGCTGAATGCCGGGTGGTAGCCGATGCCGAACCGCAGCTCTTCACTGCCGGGGTTCGTCACCTGCAGGGTATGATGTACCGTTTTGCCTTCCAGCCGGAAGGTGCTGGTGAGCACAAAATCAAAGGGGAAGCGTTCGGCTTTGACGGCATCATCCGAGCGCAGCTCCAGCTGGATGGTATCGCCCTCGGCCTTGAGCAGGGTATGCTCCAGATCGCGTGCGAAGCCATGCTGGCCGCCCTTGTACGTTTTACCCTTCGCCTCAAAGGTGCCGCCGGGCAGCTTGCCCGTCCACGGGAACAGGATGGGCGCATGGCGCTTCCACACCGCCGGGTCGGCCTGCCAGAGCATCTCTTCGCCCGCCGCATTTTTCAGGCTGACGGCTTCGGCGCCGTGGGTATCCACGGTCAGGGTCAGAAATTCGTTGTGAATGGTTGCCTGCATTGCTATGTCTCCTTTTTATGAAATTTTCTGATACCAGTATACTCTCCCCGCCCGCAAAAAGAAAGCCCCAGTCCGCCGGGCTTCAGCACCGCTGTGCCAGCGGCAGGGTGACGGAAAAGGTGGTGCCGTTTTCGCTGCTGCTCTCCACGGTCACGCTGCCGCCGTGCAGAACGGCGATCTCCCGCACAAGGGCAAGGCCAAGCCCCACGCCGCCCATCTCCCGGCTGCGGGATTTATCCACCCGGAAAAAGGGCTGGAAGATGCTGTCCCGACAGTCTGCGGGGATGCCCGGGCCGGTATCCGTAATGCGCAGTACAGCGGTCTGCTTTTCCTGTTGCAGGGTGACGCGCACCGCACCGCCGGGGCGGTTATACTTGATGCCGT
>CAKSZM010000087.1 GCA_934525735.1 uncultured Faecalibacterium sp.
ACCAAGCGGATGCAGGGCTATGCCGCCCTGTGGGTGCCCGGCACCGACCACGCATCCATCGCCACCGAGGCCAAGGTGGTGGAGGCCATGCGCGCCGAAGGCCTGACCAAGGAGATGGTGGGCCGCGACGGCTTTCTGGAGCGCGCCTGGGCCTGGAAGACCAAGTACGGCAACCGCATCGTCAGCCAGCTGAAAAAGCTGGGCAGCAGCTGCGACTGGGACCGTGAGCGCTTTACCATGGACGAGGGCTGCTCCGAGGCTGTCAAGGAAGTGTTCGTGCGCCTGTACGACAAGGGCCTGATCTATCGCGGCAACCGCATGGTCAACTGGTGCCCCCACTGCAACACCTCCATCTCCGACGCCGAGGTGGAGTATGAGGAAAAGGACGGCAACTTCTGGCACCTGCTGTACCCGGTCAAGGAGACCGGCGAGATGCTGGAGCTGGCTACCACCCGCCCCGAGACCATGCTGGGCGATACTGCTGTTGCCATCAACGGCGATGACCCCCGCTATGCCCATCTGCACGGCTGCCATGTGGTTCTGCCGCTGCTGAACAAGGAGATCCCCATCGTGTGCGACGAGCACGCTGACATGACCAAGGGAACCGGTGTCGTGAAGATCACCCCGGCTCACGACCCCAACGACTTTGAGGTCGGCCTGCGCCATGACCTGCCCATCGTGCGCGTGTTCACCTACGACGGCCACATGACCGGCGCTGCCGACAAGGCTGCTGCCGATGCTCTGTTTGCTGCCGGCAAGAACACCATCAACGAGCCGGAAGTGCTGGACTGCGGCAAGTATGCCGGCATGACCACCCTCGAAGCCCGCAAGGCCATCCTGGCCGACCTGAAAGAGGGCGGCTTCCTGAAGGAGATCGAGCCGCTGAAGCACGAAGTCGGCACCTGCTACCGCTGCCACTCCACCATCGAGCCGATGGTGTCCAAGCAGTGGTTCGTCAAGATGGAGCCTCTGGCAAAGCCTGCTATCGAGAGCGTGGAAAAGGGCGATATCAAGTTCGTGCCCGAGCGCTTCACCAAGAACTATATGAACTGGATGAAGAACACCCGCGACTGGTGCATCAGCCGTCAGCTGTGGTGGGGCCATCAGATCCCGGCATGGTACTGCGATGACTGCGGCGAGACCGTGGTCGCCAAGAGCGCACCCTGCACCTGCCCCAAGTGCGGCAGCAGCAAGCTGACCCAGGATCCCGATACGCTGGATACCTGGTTCTCTTCTGCCCTGTGGCCCTTCAGCACGCTGGGCTGGCCGAACGAGGACAGCGGGGATCTGAAGTATTTCTACCCCACCAACACTCTCGTCACCGGCTATGACATCATCGGTTTCTGGGTCAGCCGCATGATCTTCTCCGGTCTGGCCTATACCGGCAAGGCACCCTTCGACACGGTCTGCATCCACGGCATCGTCCGCGACAGCCAGGGCCGCAAGATGTCCAAGAGCCTTGGCAACGGCATCGACCCGCTGGAAGTCATTGCCAAGTACGGTGCCGACGCCCTGCGCTTCATGCTGATCGACGGCTCCACCCCGGGCAACGACATGCGCTACAGCGAGAAAAAGGTGGAAGCTGCCCGCAACTTTGCCAATAAGCTGTGGAACGCCACCCGCTTTGTGCTGATGAACCTGCCCGAGGACTTTGAGCCGGGCCTGCCCAGCGAGGATAAGCTGGACATGAGCGATAAGTGGGTGCTGACCAAGCTGAATCAGGTGGCCGGTGCCATGACCGACAACCTCGACCACTACGAAATGGGTCTGGCTGCTGCCAAGATCAACAGCTTCATCTGGGATGTCTACTGCGACTGGTTCATTGAGATCGCAAAGCCCCGCCTGAACTCCGGTGACGCCGAGCAGGCCGACACCGCCCGCCGTGTGCTGGTGTATGTGCTGGACAAGGCCCTCAAGCTGCTGCATCCCTTCATGCCCTTCATCACCGAGGAGCTGTATCAGGCTCTGCCCGGCTCTGCCGAGACCATCATGACCCAGAGCTGGCCCACCTTTGACGAAGCTCACAACTGGGCCGACGAAGAGGAAGCCTTTGAAAAGGTCATGGACTACATCAAGGCCGTGCGTACCATGCGCACCGAGATGAATGTCCACCCCGCCAAAAAGACCAGCATGATCATCGAGACCGCCGACGCTGCCCCGTTCCAGAACGCACAGGTCTATCTGGCAAAGTTTGCCTTTGCCACCGATGTGACCTTTACCGAGAAGTACGAGGGCAGCACCGACGGCATGGTGCAGGTGTCCACCCACGCCGCCCGCGGCTTCATCCCCATGATGGAGCTGATCGACCGCGACAAAGAGCTGGCCCGCCTGAACAAGGAAAAAGCCAAGGCGGAAAAGGAAATGGGCATGTTCGCAAACCAGCTGAACAACCCCAAGTTCGTGGAACGCGCTCCTGCTGCGCTGGTGGAAGAGATCCGCGGCAAGTACGCCAAGAGCCAGGATAAGCTGGCCAACATCGAGCAGAGCATCAAGGCTCTGGGCTGATTTGAGCGGCGAATATACAGAACGCACCTCCCCGTGGGTGATCGCGGGCAAGGTGCTGTTCACGCTGGCACTGGCCGGCTGTATTGCGTTCATCTTTTCCAACTCCATGGCGGTGGCAGATGTGTCCAGCAGCGAGAGCGGCAGAGTGCTCGTGCTGCTGCAGGGCATCCTGCGCCGTCTGGGTCATCCGGGCCTTGCCAACCGCCTGACCATGCACATCGTGCGCAAGATGGCCCATTTCTGCGAGTATACGCTGGAAGGCTTTCTGCTCATGCTGTGCATGCGGGTCTACAGCCGCCATCCGCTGAAGCATATTACAGTGCCCATGCTGGGCGGTGTGCTCACTGCTCTGACGGACGAGACCATCCAGCTCTTTTCGCCGGGACGCAGCAGTCAGGTGACGGACGTCTGGCTGGATTCGGCCGGCGTGCTGGCGGGCATCCTTGCGGCGCTGGTTCTGCTGGCGCTGTGCGGATGGCTGTTTCATCATGATAAGGAGTAACCAATGACCATCGATTCTTATTTTGCGTCCCTGCCGGACGGCTTTGCTTCCGTTGAGCAGATGCGTGAACTGCTGCCCGCTCCGGTGCAGAAGGTCGCCTTTGTGGGCGTGGCAGGCACAGCGGGCAAAACGGCCGTGGCGGCGCTTCTGGCAGCGACCCTGCACGCGCAGGGCATCCGCACCGGCCTGTACCATGCAGGCTGCGAACCGCTGGCCAAGCGCATCCGTATCGACGGCGCACCGGTGGATGAGGGACTGCTCGGCCTGACGGCGGAAGCACTTTCGGCTGCCGAACCGCTGCCGAGGGATGCTGCTGAGCTGACGGCCGCTGCCCGCTGTTTCGGCGAGGCCGGCTGTACGCTGGCGGTGGTGGAGCTGCCGGACGCCGGTCTGGCGGAGGCCCTGCCCGAAATGCCGGTGTGCGCCGTGACCGCTGTCGGCCCGGACGGTGTCAGCCGCTCGGTGGAGCGTCTGGCGGCGCTGGCGGCCGGTGTCATGCGGAAGGACTCCATCTGTGTCACTGCACCGGAGCAGCCCAAGGCTGTGCTCAGCGAGCTGGTCGTGGCCGCAGGCAAGTGCGGCTGCGAGCTGGTGGTGCCGGACCCGGAGGATATCACCTTCCTCGAAGCTGAAAAGTTCGCCAGCAAGGTGGACTACGGCGGATATACTGTTCCGCTGGCTTTTCTGGGCCGTCATGCAGCTGGAAACGCCGCTATGGCGGTGGAGCTGGCGCTGGCGCTTTGCCGCAAGGGCTTCGATATCTCGGACGATGCGATTCTGGAAGGGCTTGCCGCTGTGGAAAACCGCAGCAGCATCCGGGTCCTCTCTCAGCGCCCGCTGGTCATTCTGGACGCCTGCCGCACCCCGCAGCAGGCTGCAGCGCTGCTGCGCGTGCTCAACATGGCAAAAGTGCGCCACATGAGCGCCATCATCGGCCTTGCCGAAGAGGAAGGCGCAGAGGCTTTCTTCTCCGCACTGGAGACAGGCCTCAGCCCCGAGGAGCAGAAAAAGGATAAATCCACCATGCCCGGCATGAGCGAGAACCCCTTTGATAAGGTGTATCTCGTCACCCCTGCCGGCGGCGATGACGCCTTGACTGCCCGCTTGACCGAGAAGGCAAAGTTCCATTTTGATGCGGAACTCTGCGAAGATCTGGCGCAGGCGGTAAAGCTGGCCCACGCCAACACCCGCCGCGGCCTGCTGGTCTGCGGCAGCGAAGCCGCGGCACTGGAAGCTGCCGAACTGCTGGAAAACAGCTGAACGACACACTTCCCTAAAAAATAAGCGAAAGATCCCGTACACTGAAACTATGTGTACGGGATTTTTTTATTGCAAAGGAGATGGACGAGTCATGGCAACGGTGAACTTCAGCCCGGCGGGCGAAACACTGTATGCTTTTCTTGCGGGAGAGATCGATCACGATGCAGCCCAGAGCCTGCGCATCCAGTTGGATGACGCGCTGGTCAGCCGCAGCCCCCGGACGATGATCCTGGACTTCGGAGGGGTCGGGTTTATGGATTCATCCGGGGTTGGGCTGATCCTGGGGCGTCAGCGCGTCGCACGCACACTGGGAGCGGCTTTGCGGGTGCAGCATACCCCGGCTCAGCTGGCGCGGGTATTGCAGCTGGCGCAGATCCCCTGCATGGACGCAGGACAGAAGGAGGAATGAACCATGAAAGCAGAAAACACCACAAAAGTACAGTTCGAGTCCCTCAGCGTGAACGAAAGCTATGCCCGGGGCGTGGCTGCTGCGTTCCTTGCCCGGTATGACCCCACAGTGCCGCAGCTTGCCGACATCAAGACGGCTGTGTCGGAGGCAGTCACCAACTGTATTGTCCATGCCTATCCGGACCGGATCGGAACGGTTGTTCTGAGCATCGCAGTCTATCCCGGCCGTGAGGTGCACATCACGGTGACCGATAAAGGCGTCGGCATCCCGGATATCCCGCAGGCGATGGAGCCGCTGTTCACCACCGGGAACCCGGAAGAGCGTTCCGGCCTCGGTTTTGCCGTGATGCAGAGTTTTATGGATAAGGTCAAAGTTACCTCAAAACCGGGCAAGGGAACCAAAGTCCTTCTGGTCAAGCATCTGTCCGAACGGAGCGCTACATAAAAGGAAAGGCGGTCGCAGGTATGGTATCGGACAAGACCCGGCGGGAAAGCTTTATCGAACAGAATCTCGGGCTGGTGCATTCCTGCGCGGGACGATTCCGGGGCAGGGGCATCGAATACGACGACCTTTACAGTGCGGGCTGCGTGGGATTGATCAAGGCGTATGATAATTTTGATGAGGAGCGGGGACTGCGCTTTTCTACCTATGCCGTGCCGGTGATCCTGGGCGAGATCAAAAAGCTGTTCCGGGACGGCGGCACCGTCAAGGTGAGCCGCTCCCTGAAAGAGCTTGGAATGCGGGTGCAGGCAGCCCGCGAACATCATATGAAGGTCTGTGGGGTGGAGCCGACACTTTCTCAGCTGGCAGAAGAATTGGGAGAATCGGTGGAAAACATCACACTGGCCATTCAGGCAGCACAGCCGGCTATGAGCCTTACCCCGGAGAATGCAGGAGAAGAAGAACACCAGCTGGATATTCCGGTGGATTCGCCGGAGGAGGCTCTTGCGGAGAAGATCAGCCTGCGGGAAGTGATCGAGACGCTTCCGGAGCAGGACCGCCAATTGATCCGGCTGCGTTTCTATGAGAACAAGACTCAGAGTGAAACGGCAAAGGCACTGCATACCACGCAGGTGCAGATTTCCCGGCGGGAACGGAAGATCCTGACACTTCTGCGCAGATGTCTTATGGAAGAATAGACGTCATACTTTCCAGAAAAAAAGGAAAAAACTAGCGAAAAAGTAAAAAGCAAGCCTTTCTTTCAAAAAATGTAAAAGAAAGGCTTGCTTTTTGTCAGAGCCTGTGCTAAAATACATTAATGTCAGGCGGACGTCCGACAGAATAAAACACTTCGAAACGAACGTCCTAACGCGAAGAATTGAAAAGCTTCGACAAGAAACTTTGAAAAACTTTAAAAAAGTGCTTGACAACTTATCACGAGAGTGATAAAATAAATAAGCTGTCAGCCGAAAGGCTGAAGCGCACAGGACCTTGAAAATTGAACAATATCGAAAGAACTTGTAACGGAACCTATTTTC
>CAKSZM010000088.1 GCA_934525735.1 uncultured Faecalibacterium sp.
AAACCGAAGGAGGACTTTTACATGGCAACCAACAAACAGATCGCCGAAAACGTGCTCAAAGCAGTTGGCGGCAAAGAGAATGTTCAGCAGGTTACACATTGCATGACCCGGCTGCGCTTTACCCTGAAAGACGATACGATCCCAGACAAAGAGGAAGTAAAAAAGATCAGCGGCGTGATGAGCGTTGTTGTTTCCGGCGGGCAGTTCCAGGTGGTGATCGGTCAGAACGTACCGAAGGTCTATGACGAACTGTGCGCATTGGGCAACTTTGAAAAGAAGCCCGGCATTGGTGAGAATCTGGATAAGCCGAAAGAAAAGCTGACGGTAAGGAGTTTCTTTGGCAATATTCTCAACGGCATTTCCGGCTGTATGACTCCGCTGATCCCGCTGCTGCTGGTGGCTGGCTTGCTGAAGATGGTGCCAGCCCTGTTCGGACAGGGCGTGCTGAATATTCTTAGCCCGGACAGTGATCTGTATACACTGTTCACGTTCTTGGGCGATGCAGGTTTCTACTTCCTGCCCATCGCCATCGGCTACACCGGCGCAAAGAAATTTGGTGCAACCCCTATCCTTGGTATCCTGCTGGGCAGTATGCTCATTCATCCTACGTTCGTTGCACTGGCAGGCACCGAGGGTGCCAGCTTCACAGTGTTTGGCATCCCGTGTGCCCTGCATAATTACAGCAGCACCATCGTTCCGATGCTGCTGGCGACCTGGGCAATGAGTTACATTGAACGCTTCTTTAAAAAGTACATCCCGGACTTCCTGTCCACCGTTTTTACCCCGCTGCTGACCATTCTGGTCATGATCCCGCTGACCTTCTGCTTCTTTGGCCCGGTGGGCTACTGGATCGGCGATCTGGTCGGTGCGCTCCTGAATGGCCTGCATGATGTGGCCGGCCCCATCGGCTTTGCACTGGTCACCGCTCTGTGGAGTTTGCTGCTGGCCTGCGGTATGCATCTGGTCCTGATCACCATGGCGTTCGTCAACATCATGGAGTCCGGCAGCGATAACTTTGTGCTGGCAGCTTCCGGCCTGACTGCTTTTGCGACCTACGGCGTGCTGCTGGGCGGCTTCATCAAGGCAAAGAAGAAGGAGACCAAGGCCGAGATCGGCACCTACTTCATCGCAAACTTCCTGGGCGGCGTGGGCGAGCCTGCTCTGTACGGCTTTATCCTGAAGTACAAGAAACCTCTGCTGGCACAGATCATCGGCGGCTTTGCAGGCGGTCTGGTGGGCGGCATTGCCGGTGTTACGGTGTATCAGCTGGCCCCGGCCATGAACTTCCTCAACTTCCTTGGGTATGTGGGCGGCAGTGTCAGCAATGTGGTCTGGGCAGCCATTGCCGCTGCAGTGGCGCTGATCGTTGGTTGTGTGGCTACGATCCTCATTGGCTTTGACGAGGACGCAGACTGAGGACCTTATCCCCTGAGAAAAGGAGCATTTTTTATGAATCATGACCTGTGTTTTGATCCGGCAGCGTATGAAGTACGGCAGACAGAACTGGAAGGCGTTTCGGCCCGGTATCGCGCCTTTGAGGGCATCCCGTACTGTGCCGCACCCGCCGACCCCATCCAGAAGCTGAACCTTTATGTGCCGGAGGATTATTACGCAGGTGCCCAGCACAACGGCTATACCCTGCACACGGCCCCCATTTTTCTGCCGAATACGGTGGGCGGTTATCTGCCCGGCCCGGCGGACTGCCCGGGGCCGGATCGTTTCGGGCATCCGAATGCGGCCCTCTGTGCTCTGGCGCATGGCTATGTTGTGGCCTGCATCGGCGTGCGGGGACGCACCTCCGGCCACCGGAACACGGAATTTTTTGAAGGCTCAAAAGCAGCGGAATCCGAAGCAGAAACCGGCTGCAGCGTGGGCAAGGCTCCGGCGTTTGTGGTGGACCTGAAAGCGGGCATCCGCTGGCTGCGGCACAACAAGGCACAGTTGCCCGGTGATACCGGGCACATCATCACCAATGGCACCAGTGCAGGCGGCGCTCTGTCGGCACTGGCCGGTGCCAGCGGCAACAGCGAAGCGTATGCCGCAGAGCTGACCGCAATCGGTGCACTGGCAGAACGGGACGACATTTTTGCGGCGAACTGCTTCTGCCCCATCCACAATCTGGAAAATGCCGATACAGCCTACGAATGGATGTTCTGCGGTTACGATGATTTCAGCACCCTGCGCATGAGCGTGAAGGATGGCAAGATCGTCCAGAAGGGCACCACCGGCACCCAGACTGAGCAGCAGAAGCAGACCTCCCGGGAACTGAAAGCGCTGTTCCCGGCCTACCTGAACAGCCTTGGGCTGAAGGATGCGGCAGGCCATCCGCTGACGCTGGATGAAAACGGGAACGGCAGCTTTCTGGAAGCCGTCAAGGCTGCTGTGCAGCAGTCGGCCCAGCGGGAACTGGAGACCCATCACACGGCACAAAAACTTTCCATGCTGGCGGTCAAAGGCAGTGAAGTGGAGCAGCAGACCTATCTGACCATCAAAGATGGCCGGGTGACAGCACTGGACTGGGACGGCTTCCGGGGTGCGATCCTGCGCATGAAAACCGCACCGGCCTTTGACGCACTGGATATGATGTCGCCGGAAAATGAGGAATTTGGCACAGAAAGCATCGAGCGCTGCCACTTTACCGCATACAGCCAGGCATACGATACCGCAGGCGGTACGCTGGCCGAACCGGAGCTGATCGCCAAAATGAATCCGCTGACCTTCATCGGCAAAGCGGATACGGCAAAGCACTGGCGCATCCGGCATGGAGCCTACGACCGAGACACTTCGCTGGCCATTCCGTTTATCCTAGCAACGACCCTGCAAAATCACGGCTTTGATGTGGATTTTGCTTACCCCTGGGGTCTGCCCCACAGCGGCGATTATGATCTGGACGAACTGTTTGACTGGATCGATGGTCTGTGCCGCTGAAAACCAAATCATAAATGAAAGGAAGCTGAAGATGAAACAGATCCGAAAACCTCTGGCGCTTCTCCTTTCTGCCGCGTTGGCGCTCTCCTGCGGGAGTACGCTGGCGCTGGCTGCTGGGCCGGACAGCCCCGAAAACTGTCTGTCCATATTTGCACAGCAGGACAAACCGGCTGTGACCGTGACCAGCAACATTCTGGGCCTTGCAGACACGGGCAACAAGACTTCGCTGAAAAAGACCCTGCAAAAGACCTCCGGCCCGGGTGATATTGATATTTACTACTACGATGCAGACGGTCAACGGGTAAAATACGCACCGGACACGGTCGTGCAGCTGGACCCGGTGCAGTACACCGGCAGCGCGCTGATTTCGCTGGACGATAACATTGACGACAGCAAGATCGACAGCAGTCAGGCCGTTGTGCGGCTGGTGGACGGCAATACTTACCATGCGGATGAATTTGTGTTGAGCGCAGCCGCCAGCACACTGAACGGAACATGGCAGAACGGCACCTATACCTATGCGCTGAATACCGGGGATCTGGGATGGAATACATGGGGCTACACCTGGAACGACTACAATAGCGGCCGTGAGTGGTCGATCATGGGCGGCGATGGCGCAGGCGACTATTTCTTCACCTTTGAAGTCAGCGGCATCCGGTACGATGGGAAGGAGCTGGACCCTGTGACCTTCCCGGTGACGGTGTACTGCTATGGCCGTACCGTGACAGACCTTGCCCTGCGTAATGAGTTTGTGCCCAACACCTACGATGCATCTTATACCAGCGGAAAGCAGCAGAGCCTTGTTCCGCAGTGGACATGGTACACGGAAGGAACAGAATCCGCAGCAGATAAACCGTATCTGAACGATACTTACACCGATTACTTCTCTGTCACCTGGCCGCTGTATACCAACGGTGCAGATGTGACCGCCGAGGATGTGAAAATCACGCTGAAGAGCGCTTACGGCGATACCTATACTCTGCAGCCGGTGAATGCCTACGGTGAGCAGGAGTATGCGGTAGCTTCCACGGCATCCGAAACCGAGATCTTTATCACCTATCAGCAGTGGGCACTAAATCCGGTTTACAGCCAGATAGAAATTGCAGTCAACTGCAATGGACATACCTATACCAAAACGTATGATGTGGCCTCGGTGGCAGCCTATATGGTGCAGACCGGTGGCGGCGGCGTGCCGGTGGACGGCACGGTGACCTGCTATAATTACTACGGCATTACCGGTCTGAACGAAAATGCTGTGGGGCAGGCAACCTACACCCTTTCGGCACAGATCGACGGAGAAACGCAGTATTACTGCGAAAATGCCGATGGCGCAGCCTACCTGAGTACGGATACAAAGGAAGCAAAGGAATACGATGCTTCCGGCAAGCAGGAGTGTGATGTAGAAGTGCTGCACAACGTGGTGTTTGTCCAGACCCGGATGGGCCAGACGGAAGCAAAAACCGTAGACGGACAGAGCATTCTGTTCGAGAAAAATTATAACACCCGGATCTCCAAGAACGCAGCGCAGATCGTGCAGGATGGCGGAGCCGTTCTGGAACCCGGCTACAACCTGACCGGAAGCTGTGCACAGTGGGCATGGACGATGCGCTATCAGTCCGGCTGGACGACCGACACGGCACAGCCTACGGAGCTGCCTTATGTGCAGTATCCTTACGGTTTTGCAGCAGGAAGCGAGAACCCTGTTTATGCCAATCTGCCGGCTCCGTCCGCGGGCCCGATGGGGAACCTCCCGCCGCTGTAAGTTGTAAAGAAAAATTCCGCCCCTGTGACCTGAAACGGAAAGATCCCCGACCCGCATTGGCAGGCCGGGGATTTTGGGGCTGTAACATCAGAAAGAAGGAAATGAAGATGGATCATAGAACGGAAATACTGGACCTGCGCACGGCACTGGAGGTGCTGCGCCAGACCCCGGGGCAGCTGGTGGAAACGGATGTGGAAGTGGACCCGGCGGCAGAGCTGTCCGGTGTGTACCGCTATGTGGGCGCAGGCGGCACGGTCATACGCCCCACCAAAGTGGATGGCCCTGCCATGGTGTTCCACAACATCAAAGGCCACCCGGACGCCAGTGTGGCCATTGGCGTGCTGGCCAGCCGTCAGCGGGTGGCGAACCTGTTTGGTGTGAAAAAGGAAGAACTGGGCCACCTGCTCTGCGAGTGTGCCAAAGCGCCCATCCAGCCGACGGTGACCGATAAACCGGCTCCCTGTCAGGAAGTGGTACACCGTGCCACCGACCCGGATTTTGACCTGTTTAAGCTGGTGCCCGCCCCGACCAATACCCCGGTGGATGCCGGCCCGTATATCACGCTGGGTATGTGCTATGCCACCCACCCGGACACCGGGCTTTCGGATGTGACCATCCACCGGATGTGCATCCAGTCCAAAGATGAACTCTCCATCTTTCTGCAGCCGGGCAGCCGCCACATCGGAGCCATGGCCGAGCGTGCCACAGAGTTGGGCCAGCCGCTGCCTATCTCGGTCTCCATCGGTGTGGACCCGGCCATTGAGGTGACGGCCTGCTTCGAGCCACCCACGACGCCGCTGGGTTTCAACGAGCTAAGCATTGCCGGTGCGCTGCGCAAACGTCCGGTGGAATTGTGCCCCTGTCTGACCGTGAAGGAAAACGCCATCGCCAACGCGGAATATGTCATCGAAGGCGAGATCGTGCCCGGCAGTAACCATGTGATCGAGGATCAGAACAGCCACACCGGCTATGCCATGCCGGAGTTCCCCGGTTACAACGGCCACGCCAGCCACGAGTGCTGGCTGCTCAAGGTCAAAGCGGTTACCCACCGGAAGCACCCCATCATGCAGACCTGCATCGGCCCCAGCGAGGAGCACGTCAACATGGCGGGCATCCCGACCGAGGCCAGCATCCTGAACCTGATCGACAAGGCTCTGCCCGGCAAGGTGCTCAACGTTTACTCCCACCGTGCGGGCGGCGGCAAGTATATGGCCATTCTGCAATGCAGAAAGACCGTGCATACCGATGAGGGCAAGCAGCGGCAGGCTGCATTGCTGGCATTCAGTGCATTCCCGGAGCTGAAGCACGTCATTCTGGTGGACGAGGATGTGGACATCTTTGACACCGATGATGTGCTGTGGGCGATGAACACCCGTTTTCAGGGTGACCGGGACATCATCACGATCCCCGGAGTGCGGTGCCATCCGCTGGACCCCAGTTCCTGCCCGGA
>CAKSZM010000089.1 GCA_934525735.1 uncultured Faecalibacterium sp.
GAGAGACCCCGCTGTGCGCGTATGCAAAACAACTGCAAAAAGGAGACCACAGGAATGGATACTTTTGAAAAAATCCGTGCATTGCTGGCGGAGCAGCTGGACATTGACCCGGAAAAGATCACCCCGGACAGCGACATCATGAGCGATTTCGAGGCCGACAGCCTGGACATCGTGGACATGGTGATGACGCTGGAGGACGAGTTCGGCATCGAGGTGCCGGACGACGCCATTGAGTCTCTGCGCACCGTGGGCGATGTGGTAAACTTTGTGGACAGCCACACGCAGAACAACTGATTTTGGTAAAAAGCCCCGCCCCTTACAGCGCGGCACCCGGCTGCTGCTGCAGACGGGGCTTTATTTTGGTTCGTGCGGAACGCCCGGCGTTTGGCGCACGGCCTTAGGAGGAAAAAACAAAAATGGCAAAAGACAACAAGAAGCTCGTGCAGGCGATCACCAGCCAGGAAGAAAACTTCGCACAGTGGTACACCGACATCTGCGTCAAGGCAGAGCTGGTGGAGTACTCCAGCGTGAAGGGTTTCATCATCCTGCGCCCCTACGGCCAGGCTATCTGGGAGCTGATCCAGAAGGATCTGGACACCCGGTTCAAGGCCACCGGCCATGAGAACGTGGCTATGCCTGTGCTGATCCCGGAGAGCCTGCTGCAGAAGGAAGGCGAGCTGGTCAATGGCTTCGCGCCGGAGGTGGCGTGGGTCACGATGGGCGGCTCCGACAAGCTGGAAGAGCGTCTGGCCGTGCGTCCCACCAGTGAGACCATGTTCTGCGACCACTGGTCCCGCGTGCTGCACAGCTACCGCGAGCTTCCCATGAAGTACAACCAGTGGTGCAGCGTGGTGCGCTGGGAAAAGACCACCCGCCCCTTCCTGCGCAGCCGTGAGTTCTGGTGGCAGGAAGGCCACACCATCCATGAGACTGCCGCCGAGGCGGAGGCCGAGACCCAGCAGCAGCTGAACTGCTACGCAGACGTCTGCGAGCAGGATCTGGCCATCCCCGTGGTGAAGGGCCGCAAGACCGACAAGGAGAAGTTTGCCGGTGCCGAGGCCACCTACACCATCGAAGCCATGATGAAGGACGGCAAGGCGCTGCAGAGCGGCACCAGCCACTACTTCGGCGACAAGTTCAGCAAGGCATACGACGTCACCTTTACCGGCCGCGACAACCAGCTGCATCACCCGTTCCAGACCAGCTGGGGCGTTTCCACCCGTCTGGTGGGCGCTATCATCATGACCCACGGCGACGATGACGGCTTGATCCTGCCCCCGGCCATCGCTCCCATTCAGGTGGTCGTGGTGCCCATCGCCGCCCACAAGCCCGGCGTCTCCGAGAAGGCTGCCGAGCTGGCCGAAAAGATCAGCAAGTATGCCCGCGTGAAGCTGGATGACAGCGACAACGCACCCGGCTGGAAGTTCTCCCAGTGGGAGATGAAGGGCGTGCCCCTGCGTCTGGAGATCGGCCCCAAGGATCTGGAGAAGAACCAGTGCGTGCTGGTGCGCCGCGACACCCGCGAGAAGGTGTTTGTCTCTCTGGACGAGCTGGAGACCGCGATCCCCGCTCAGCTGGAAGCTCTGCGCAAGGATCTGTACCAGCGCGCTCTCGAGAACCGCGAGAAGCGCACTTGGTCTGCCACCACCATGGACGAGGTGAAGGAGCTGGTGAAGAACAACACCGGCTACATCAAGACCATGTGGTGCGGCGATCTGGCCTGCGAGATGAAGATGAAGGAAGAAGCTGGTCTGTCCAGCCGCTGCATGCCCTTCGAGCAGGAGCATCTGAGCGATGTGTGCCCCTGCTGCGGCAAGCCCGCCAAGACGATGGTCTACTGGGGCATTGCCTACTAAGCACCTGATATAACTGTAAAAAGGGGCTGTTGCACATCGTTTTAGCCGAAAGTGCAGCAGCCTTTTTCAAAATCAAACGTATAATCAAACAATTCAAAAAAGCATGTGCATCACAAATCCATCGAAAATTTCTGATTTTTGAGAAAATTTGTTGCACATGCTTTTTTTGTTAGACATTGATGCTGTTTGATTCTTACGCCTATTCGTACAAAAATAGGGGCTGTCGCATGTGCAACAGCCCATTTTCTTTTACGCAAGAGTTGAAACTGGAGGAGGATGCTTTCCGATCCGGGTCTCCCCGTGAAAATGCAGCGCCGGACAGACTGCAGTCTGTCCGGCGCTGTCCGATCTGAAATGATTACTCTGCGTCCTTCGGGTCAGTCATCAGCTCCTTGATGCTGGGCACCACGCCGCCCAGATTCTGCAGCTCGGAGGGGATGATGATCTTGGTGGCTTTGCCGTTGGCGACTTTCGCCAGAGCTTCCAGGCTGCGGATGGCCAGCACCTTGTCGCTGGGCATGGCCTCGTTCAGCAGGCGGATGGCATCGGCGTTGGCCTTCTGCACGGCCAGAATGGCCTGTGCTTCGCCTTCGGCTTCCAGAATGCGCTGCTGCTTGACGGCATCGGCACGCAGGATGGCGGCTTCCTTTTCGCCTTCGGCAGCGGTGATGGCAGCCTGCTTTTCACCGTCGGCCTTCAGGATGACGGCGCGCTTTTCGCGCTCGGCCTTCATCTGCTTTTCCATGGCTTCCTGGATCTCCTTCGGCGGGATGATGTTCTTGACCTCGACGCGGTTGACCTTGATGCCCCACTTGTCGGTGGCTTCGTCCAGAATGGCGGTGATCTTGCCGTTGATGACGTCGCGGCTGGTCAGGGTGTGGTCCAGCTCCATCTCACCGATGATGTTGCGCAGGGTGGTGGCAGAAAGGCTCTCGATGGCGGCGATGGGCTGGTTGACACCGTAGGTGTAAAGCTTGGCGTCCATCACCTGGAAGAACACCACGGTATCGATCTGCATGGTAACGTTATCGCGGGTAATGACCGGCTGAGGGGGAAAGTCTGCGACCTGCTCCTTCAGGCTTACTTTTTTGGCAACGCGCTCGATGAACGGGATCTTGATGTGCAGGCCGGCGGTCCATGTATCGGAATAGCTGCCCAGCCGTTCGATGACGTATACCTTGGACTGCGGCACAATGACGATGTTGGTGACGACCACCAGCAGGACCACAAAGACCAGTGCGAGGATCAGAAAAAACATGACCATAACAGTTCTCCTTTTGTTGTATGGGGGTTACACTTCGGCCAGAACGGGTTCTACGATGAGCAGGGTGCTATGGATCTCGGTGATGCGGCAGCGGCTGCCCGGGGCCAGTGTGTCGCCGGGTGTAGCGCACTGGGCGTTCCAGTCCACGCCGTCCAGCCGGACACGGCCCGGGACGTCGGCGGTGACGGTGGTCAGCACGGTGGCTTCCCGGCCAAGGTTGCGGTCGCCGTTGGTAGGGGTGGACTTCTGCCGCAGCTTTGCGGCCAGCGGCCGGAACGCCAGCAGACACAGGATGCTCACCACGATGAACACCAGCGCCTGCACCCGGAACGAATCGGTGAACAGGCAGGTGAGCAGGGCGGTGGCAGCCCCGGCGGCGAACCAGATGCTGGTCATGCTGACGGTGGCGGCTTCTAAAATCAGGAAACACACCGCAGCGGCCAGCCAGAGAAATGGAACAGGATTCATGGGGATTCCCTCCTTATGCCTCTATTATAGGGGTTCCCCCAGGGGGAAGGTCAAGGCTTTTTTGCTGGAACGTTGCGCAGAAAACGAAATAGGGAATAAGTTACTGGATATCGTAGTAGCTGTGATCCGGGTTGTGGCCGTTTTCTTCCACCACGATGGTAAAGCCCATGGGGTTCACCTCGGTATGCTTGCCGGAAGCCAGCGGTTCCACGATGATGTGCTCGGAGCGGTTGACGATGATCTCTGCCGTCTCCACTTCGCCCACGCGCTGGTAGTGCAGGATGCCGTCCTGCGCACGCAGCACCCGCAGCTCACCGGTGCGGAAGGCCTCGCAGCTGTGGCGCAGCTGCGCCAACTGCGCCAGCACCGGGCGCAGGCGCTTTTCGTGGCTGTCCCAGCAGTAGAAGGCGCGGTTGAAGGGGTCGCGGTAGCCCTGCATCCCGATCTCATCGCCGTAGTACAGGCAGGGTACGCCGGGCAGGGTATAGATGATGGCATAGGCCATGCGCAGGCGCAGCATGCCTTCCTCGTAGGCTTCGCCGGTGACGCAGCGCCCGCTCTGCCACTCGCGGCCGCGGCCGTTGGCAGGCTCGTCGGCAATGACGGTCAGGGCGCGCTCGGTGTCGTGGGTGGACAGGAAGTTCAGGGCGGTGTTCATGGCAGGGGCGGGGTAATGCTCGCAGATGGACAGAATCTCGCCCATGGCCTGCTCGGCGGGCTTGCCCTTCACAAAGTCCAGCACGGCGTTCTTGAAGGGATAGTTCATCACGCTGTCCAGCCCTTTGCCCCGCAGATAGGTGCGGCGGTGGCCGAAGCCGAACTTTGTGGTGGCATCCTCCCACACTTCGCCCAGCAGGAACTTTTCCGGGCTGACCCGCTTGACGGCGGTGCGGATCTTCTCAATGAAGGCGTCCGGCAGCTCGTCGGCCACATCCAGCCGGAAACCGGCGGCACCCCGGCGCAGCCAGGTATCAATGACGCCGCCCTCACCGGTGATGAACTCCACAAAGGAGGGCGTTTCCTCGTTGACCTCCGGCAGGGTCTCGAAGCCCCACCAGCTGCGGTAGCCGCCCTTATACTTGGGGTCGAAGTCGTACCAGCTGCGGTAGGGGGAGTTGGGATCGCGGTAGGCACCGCCCTCGCCGTAGCGGCCTTCGCGGTTGAAGTAACGGCTGTCGGAGCCGGTGTGGCTGAACACGCCGTCCAGCACGATGCCAATGCCGTACTTGGCGGCCTCGCGGCAGAGCACCTCAAACTCCTCGTTGGTGCCCAGCAGCGGGTCCACGTTCAGGTAGTCGGCGGTGTTGTAGCGGTGGTTGGAGTGCGCCTCAAAGATGGGGTTCAGGTACAGATAATCCACGCCCATCTCCCGCAGGTAGGGCAGCTTGATACGGATGCCCTCCAGATCGCCGCCGAAGTAGTCCTCGTTCAGGTGGCCGCCGGTCTCGTTGGGCTGCCAGAAGGGTTCGGCGTGCTTGTCGGCCTGATACAGCCGGTCCGGGAAGGGCATGGGCTTGTTCTCGATGCCCTCACAGAAGCGGTCGGGGAAGATCTGATAGAATACCTTGCCCTTGATGCACTCCGGCGTCTGGAAGTCCGGCTCGTAGACGGTGAGCTGCCAGCTTTCGCCCTCCTGCCAGCTGACCACGCCGCAGTTGTCCGGCCCGCGCATGATGCGGCGAAAGTCGGTGTAGAGGTCAAAGTAGTAGAAATACAGGCCCGGGTCGTTCAGCGGCAGCTCGATGGAAAAGTGGTTTTGCTGCGGGGTCTGGCCGTCAAACTTCATGCGATAGTGCACAGGTACGTCGTATTTTCCTTCTTTCTGGATGACCAGATGCGGGTCAACGTAGCCCAGCTCTTCCGGAATGCAGAGGGTCAGGCGCACGGTCTGACCGGCCCGCAGCGCACCGAAGGGCTGCTTGAAATAGGGATCGTAACTATTGAACAGACAAGACAAAACGGTCGTCCTTTCTCAAAAAAGCCCCGGCGGGCAAAACGCCACCGGGGCTTGCATGTTTTTTTTACAGGCTTTTACTTGCCCATGGGGACGGGAGAAGCGTACCAGATGTCGCGTGCGTAGTCCAGCACGGCGCGGTCGGCGCTGAAGATGCCGCTGTTGGCGGTGTTCTTCAGGCTCATCTGTGCCCACTTCTCACGGTCGCCATACAGCTTCTGCAGGTCGGCCTGTGCACGGCGGTAATCCTTGAAGTCGGCCATGACCATGTACGGGTCGCTGGTGCGCAGGTTCTCAGTCACCTCGTGGAAGCTCTCACCGTTCCAACCGCGCTCCAGGAAGTTCAGGGTGTAGTTGGCCACGTCGTCGCCCGTGATAAAGGCGTTGGGGTGGTAGCCCACCTGCTTCAGGTTGTTCACCTCGGGGGTCAGCATACCGAAGATCAGCTCGTTCTCCTTGCCGGCAGCATCGGCGATCTCCACGTTTGCACCGTCCAGAGTGCCCAGCGTGATGGCACCGTTCAGCATGAACTTCATGTTGCCGGTACCGGAAGCCTCGGTGCCTGCCAGAGAGATCTGCTCAGAGACCTCGGC
>CAKSZM010000090.1 GCA_934525735.1 uncultured Faecalibacterium sp.
CGCGGGGCAATATGCCCCACATGGGACCGGAGAACCCCATAAAGGCACTATTGCTTGTATACTATAATAGCAAATTCTGCCCGCAAAGTAAACGCAAACCGCCAAACAAACACAACAAAAATAAGAAAAATTTTTTAGCGCTTTTGTACGTCTTTAGCGCATTAAAGTGAGCAATGGCGCGGATTTTCCGGTTCCGGGGCAGTTTGCTGCAGCTGTCTTTGCCAAAATTTTAAAATCGCCGTCTGATCTCCATCTTATTATTGACAACAAACCGCTCTTTGCCGTAAACTGAAGCCATAGAAAACCGGCGCCGCGCCGGGCAAAGAGGGTAATAAAATGGAGAAAACCGTACACTACGAAAAAACGCTCACCAGCGAGACGCTCTTTGAAGGCCGGGTCATCACCCTGACCAAGGACACCGCCCTGCTGGAAAACGGCAGGACTGCCACCCGCGAGGTGGTGCATCACCACGGCGGCGCGTGCATCGTGCCCTACTTTGAGGACGGCACCATCTGCATGGTGCGTCAGTTCCGCTACGCCATGCAGCAGGAGCTGTGGGAGCTGCCTGCCGGCAAGCTGGAAAAAGGCGAAGACCCCTTTGAAGCCGCCAAGCGGGAGCTGGGCGAGGAATGCGGCCTGACCGCCGACAAGTACATTTCTCTGGGCGAGTTCTACCCTACGGTGGGCTACGACACCGAGATCATCTACACATGGGTAGCCACCGGCCTGCACGAGACGAAGATGCATCTGGACGACGACGAGTTCCTGACCCCGGATCGCGTACCGCTGGACAAGGCTTACGAGATGGTCATGAGCGGCGAGATCAAGGACGGCAAAACCATTGCCGGTATCCTGAAGCTCAAGGCCCTGATCGCCGAGGGCAAGCTGTGAACATCCTGTACGAGGACGCTTCCATTGCAGTGCTGGACAAGCCTGCCGGGCTTTCCAGCGAAGAGGGCGTTCCCGCCGCTCTGCGGGAGCACTGGAATGCGCCGGACGCCTTTGTGGGGGTCGTGCACCGGCTGGACACCGGTGTGTCCGGTCTGATGGTGTTTGCCCGCACGCCTGCGGCGGCAGCAGCACTGAGCCGGCAGGTCACGCAGAGCCAGAACGCCTATGCCGTGCAGGACGGCAGGGCAGAGGGCAGGCCGGAAGCTCCGCAGTTCATCAAGCAGTACCGGGCTGTGATCGCGGGTGCCCCGGACGAAGCTTTGCCCGCCGAAGGCACCCTGCGGGACTGGCTGTTCAAGGACAGCCGCAAAGGCCGGGTGTTCCCGGTCAGCCGCCCGCGCAAAGGGGTGCGGGAAGCGGTTCTGGAATACTGCATCCTGCAGACGGCGGGGAACAGCAGTCTGGCCGCCATCACTCTGCACACCGGCCGCACCCACCAGATCCGGGTGCAGTTTGCGTCGCGGAAGCATCCGCTGGCCGGGGACGGCAAATACGGCAGCCGGGTGAAGGGAAGCATTGCTCTGCAGAGCTGCGGCCTGCAGTTTGTACACCCGGACACCGGCAGGCCGATGGAGTTTTCCCTGCCCCTGCCCGAGGGGAGTGCATGGGAGCCGTTTGCACAGGAACGGAATGGGTGAGAGGTATGGAACAATACAAAAACGACACTGAGATTTATGCCGTGCTGGAGAGGGAGATCATCGACCTGACCATCCGGCCCGGCTCTTCGCTGAGCGAGAACCCGCTGTGCGCCCGGTTCGGCGCGCCCCGGAGCCTGATCCGGGTGGTGCTGCAGAAGCTGCAGGAGAACGGTCTGGTGAAGATCGTGCCCTACAAAGGCACCACCGTCACCCGGCTGAACCGCCGCATCGTGGACGAGCTGATCTATGAGCGCACTGCTGTGGAAGCCCGTGTTCTGCGGGATTTTGCCCCGAAGTGCACCCCGGAACAGCGGGCGCTGATCCGGGAGCGGGCTGCCGCCTACGCGGCCCTTGCCCGGGCAGAGAGCCCGGACTTCAACAAGCTCTACGAAGCCGACCGCCGCTTTCACGAGACATGGTTTGCCGCCATGGACAAGATGTATCTGTGGAGGACCTTGCAGAATGCCCACGCCGACTACAGCCGGTTCCGGATGCTGGACACCATGACCAGCGGCGGGCTGGCCGAGGTGATCGCAGACCATCAAAACCTGCTGGACGCCATCGAGCGGTGCGACCTTGCCGCCTTTGAGCCGCTGGTGGAGCGGCACCTTTATGGCGGCATCCGTCGGCTGGGTTCCAAATTGACCGGCGAATACGCCGACTATTTTGAGCCGGAACCCGAAAAGTAAAAAAAATGTTCCACGCGGAACAATGGAAAAGGGCAGCTGCACGAACTTGTGCAGCTGCCCTTTTGGCTTTATGCTCAGAACACCCCGGAGATGAAAATCTCCAGGCCGATGCCGATGAGGATGACGCCGCCCAGAATGGACGCCTTGCCGGAAAGCTTCGTGCCGAAGATTTTGCCGATGCGCAGACCTGCCAGGCAGATGAAGAAGGTGACCACCGCGATGATGAGAGAAGCCGCCAATGCCATCAGCCAGCCGTACTCCGAGATGGTAAAGCCCACCGAAAGGGCGTCGATGCTGGTGGCCACGCCCTGCATGAAGAGGGCGCCGGCGCTCAGCTCGGTGGCTTCCTCTGCTTCTTCGCCCTTGATGCCCTCCAGCAGCATCTTGCCGCCGATGTACCCCAGCAAGGCCAGTGCGATCCACGGGATGAACGTTTCGAAGCTGGAAAACAGCTCCACGATTGTATGCACGCACACCCAGCCCGCCATGGGCATCAGCGCCTGAAACACGCCGAAGGTGCCTGCGATCTTACACATGGTGTCTTTGCCCATTTTTGGGTCATGCAGGCCGTTGGCCATGGACACCGAAAACGCATCCATCGCGAGGCCCACGCCCAGCAGGGCGCTGTTGAGGAAAAATACAAAGCTCCACTCCATATTGTCTGCCTCCTGAAATTGACCAAAATCGGGAACAATACAAAACCCGGCTCCGGAACGTATCTGTACGTCCGGAACCGGGTGATTTTTTAATCAGCTCCATGTGTCCGGGCGCAGCAAATACGCACCAAAAACACATGAGTCTCGCAAATGAAAGCAAGCCAGACCGAAACAGTCATTGTGTTGACTTGCTGCGCCCTGCAAAGCGCCTGCTACTCCCCCACGGGTATTGTGATATTGTTTATCTTATCACAGTTTTTAGGGGAAGTCCAGACAAACCTGACGGTAGAAACGCGCAAAAAATGCGCTTTCCACCGGGCGAGACTATTTAGAATGCCCGCCGCGTGCGCTTTGGGCATTTTCAGCGGAAAAATCATTTGATATTTCGGGTTTCAGGAAAGTCTGCGGACTTTCCTGAAACCCATTTTCACGGGAGGGGTCGTAGAGGGGAACTGTCCCTTATTCCTTCTCCTCGGGGTCTGCCTCCGGGGCTTCGGTGGCGGCTGCGGCGTCGGCAGCTTCCATTTCGGCCAGCTGCTCGGCGGTGGGCTCGGCCTCGGCTTCGGAAGCGTCGATCTGCTCGGTCTGCGCTTCGTCGTCGTGGTCGGTGCGTGCCAGCACCATCACCTTGTCGTTCTCGCCCAGACGCATCACCCGCACGCCGGAGCCGTAGCGGCTCTGCAGCGGGATCTCGTTGGCGTGCAGACGGATGATGATGCCCTCCTGACTGCTCAGCAGCACATCATCCACGTCGTCCACGATCTTGACCGCAGCCACCTTATCCTTGGCGGCATCGTAGTTGCGGATGCCCTTGCCGCCGCGGGCGGTGATGCGGTAGGTGTCGATGTCCGACCGGCGGCCCTTGCCGTTCTCGGTGACGGTGAGCACCGTGCCGCCCTCGCGGCAGATGCACACACCCACAACTTCATCGCCCTCGGCCAGACGGATGGCGCGCACGCCGTGGCCGCTGCGGCCCATGGGACGTGCATCGGCCTCGTTGAAGCGGATGGCCTGACCGTTGCGGGTGGCAACGATGAGCATATCGTGGCCGGAGGTCAGGCGGGTCCATGCCAGCGCATCGCCCTCGTTCAGGGCAATGCCGATCAGGCCGCTCTTGCGGATGTTGGCGTACTGCTCCAGCGGGGTGCGCTTGATCAGACCCTGCTTCGTCACCATGGTCACAAAGCCGCCCTCGGTGTCGGCGTCCTTCGACTGGCAGATCATGTTGGTGACCTTTTCGCCCTCAGCCAGCTGCAGCAGGTTGACGATGTTGGTGCCCTTGCTGGTGCGGCTGCCCTCGGCGATGGTGTAGCCCTTGATGCGGAACAGACGGCCCTTATCGGTGACGAACAGCACATAGTCGTGGGTGGAACCGACGAACATTTCCTGCACGATGTCCTCTTCCTTGCGGGTCATGCCGGAGATGCCGCGGCCGCCGCGGCGCTGTGCCTGATAGGTGGCCTTGAGCTGGCGCTTGATATAACCGGCCTCGGTCAGGGTGTAGACACACTGTTCCTCGGCGATCAGGTCTTCGATATCCACTTCGCCGGTGACGGACTGGATCTCGGTGCGGCGCTCGTCGCCGAAGCGCTTCTTCATATCCAGCAGCTCTTCCTTGACGATGGCCAGCACGCGGGCATCATCGGCCAGAATGGCCTCCCAGTTCTCGATCTTGGCGTGCAGACCGGACAGTTCTTCCTCGATCTTGAGGATCTCCAGACCGGCCAGACGGCCCAGCTGCAGTTTGACGATGGCGTCGGCCTGCGGGTCATCGAAGCCGAACTGCTCCATGATGGCAGCCTTTGCTTCCGCCATACCGCCCTTGCAGGCACGGATGGTGGCGATCAGCTCATCCACGATGTCAGTGGCCTTCTTCAGGCCTTCCAGAATGTGGGCGCGCTCCTTGGCCTTCTTCAGGTCATACTGGGTGCGGCGGCGCACCACTTCGTCCTGGAACTCAACGTACTTCTGCAGCATCTGCTTCAGGGTGAGTACCTTGGGCACCTTGTGATCAATGGCCAGCATGATGACACCCACGGTGTCCTGCAGCTGAGTGTACTGGTACAGCTGGTTCAGGATGACCTGTGCATTGGCATCCTTGCGCACATCCACCACGATGCGCATGCCCTTGCGGTTGGTCTCATCGTTCAGGCCGGTGATGCCCTCGATGCGCTTTTCCTTGACCAGATCCGCCATGTTCTCGATCAGGCGGGCCTTGTTGACCATATAGGGGATTTCCGTAATGACGATCTGGGTGCGGCCGTTCTTGGTCTCCTCGATGGTGGCGCGGCCGCGCAGGGTGATCTTGCCGCGGCCGGTGGCATAGGCGGCGCGGATGCCGCTGCGGCCCATGATGATGCCGGCGGTGGGGAAGTCCGGTCCCTTGATGTATTCCATCAGGCCGGGCAGGTCGATATCCGGGTTGTCGATATAGGCCACACAGCCGTCGATGACCTCGCTCAGGTTGTGGGGCGGGATGTTGGTGGCCATGCCGACTGCGATGCCCTGGCTGCCGTTGACCAAGAGGTTCGGGAAGCGGCAGGGCAGCACGCTGGGTTCCTTTTTGGTCTCATCGAAGTTGGGGTCCCAGTCGATGGTGTCCTTCTCGATATCGGTCAGCATTTCCACCGCCATGCGGCTCATACGGGCCTCGGTGTAACGGTAGGCAGCCGGGGGGTCGCCGTCCACAGAACCAAAGTTGCCCTGACCATCCACCAGCGGATAGCGCAGGGAGAAATCCTGTGCCAGACGGACCATGGCGTCGTAAACGGATGCGTCGCCGTGGGGGTGGTAAGAACCCAGCACCGCACCGACGGTGTCGGCAGACTTGCGGTAGGGATGGCTGGGGTCGTTGCCGCGCTCATGCATGGTGTACAGAATACGGCGGTGGACGGGCTTCAGGCCGTCGCGCACATCGGGCAGGGCGCGGGACACGATGACCGACATGGAGTAGTCCAGAAATGCGGTCTCGATCTCCTTTTTCACATCGCGGATGATCTTTTTGGTTCCGCTGCCCGGTATCATCACATAATCTTCTTCCATTGTTTCCTCCAATTACACGTCCAGCTTTGCGTACTGGGCGTTGGTCTCGATAAAGCGGCGGCGCGGCTCCACCTGATCGCCCATCAGGATGGTAAAGGCTTCGTCGGCCTTTTCGGCATCGTCAATGGTGATCTGCACGAT
>CAKSZM010000091.1 GCA_934525735.1 uncultured Faecalibacterium sp.
GAGGTGTTCCAGATGGGCACCAGCATGGACGAGATCCCCAACTTCCGGGAATTTCTGTACCAGTACATCCTGCCCCAGCCGGAACTGGATCTGGACGCACTGCAGGGCGACCGGCTGGAGCTGGAAAATCTGCACGCCGTGCTGGCCGAAGCCCAGACCCGCGCAAACGCGCTGGAAGAGATCGTGAACTTCGGCCGCGAAGCCGCCGAGAAGCAGACGCAGGCTCTGGTCAACCGTGGCACGGCGCTGCTGGCCCGCGCCGCCGCAGACGGCGGCGAACAGGACGTCTGGCAGGAACATCTGGACGCAGGCCGCCGCCAGCTGGAACAGCTGAATGCCCGCTACGCCGAGGCGAAAAACGCCGAAGCGGAAGCCCGCCGGGCCTATCTGGCCGCCCACAGCGCCGCCGGAGCCAGCGGCGAAGGCCGTGCGCTGGACGCCATGGAAGAAGAGCTTGCCCGCCGCAAGACTGCGCTGGATGCTGCCGCCCGCCGCGCCGCCAGCGCCGAAAAGGCCGCCGAGCGCACCGCCGCCCTGCTGGCCGTGCTGCGCCGGTGCGGCTTTGCGTCCGAGGTGCAGGCAGACGCACTGACGGCAGACACCCTGCCCCGGCTTTCCGGCTGGCTCACCGCACAGGAAAAGCCGCTGGAAGAAGCCTACTTTGCAGCCCGGCAGAACACCGCCGCCCTGCAGCAGGAGCAGACAGCCCGCCGCGCCGAGCTGGACGCCGTGTCCGGCGGTAAGTGGGTGTATCCCCACGGCGACGCCGCCACCCGGGTGCGGGATGCTGTGAATGCCGAGCTGCAGAGCCGCGGCATGAAACCGGACGCTAAGATCTTCTGCGAACTGCTGAATGTGGAGGATGAGAGCTGGCAGGACTGCGTGGAAGCCTGTCTCGGCGACCGGCGGTTCGACATCCTTGTGCCGCCCGCCCACTACGAAGCCGCCAAGAGCGCCTTTGTGGCATTGAAGGACAAGGTCGGCCCCATCAGCCTGCTGGACACCCCGGGCATCCGCAAGGCCAACCGCCGCGCCGACAAGTACGGCCCCGACAGCCTTGCCGCGCAGGTGTCCAGCGAGAACCCTCTGGCCGCGCAGTACGCGGAGACCATTCTGGGGCGCATCGTCTGCTGCGACACCCCCGACACGCTGGAGCAGTACCCGGACAGCGCCACCCGGGATCTTTTGCGGCATCATCCCTTCCGGCTGGAACGCCTGCGCACGCCCCAGCGCTATATCGGTCTGGACGCCCGCCGCGCCCGTGCCGGAGCGCTGGCGGCCGAGCTGGAAGCGCTGGGCGAAAAAGCCCGCACTGCCGCCCAGACCGAGCAGAATCTGAAGGCCGCCTACAGCCAGTATCAGACCCTGCTGCGCGGCAATGCGCTGGACGAGCTTGCCGCCCTGTGGGACGCCCGCGCCGCACTGACCGCCGCACAGGCTGCCGTGGCCGGGCAGGAAGCCAAGCTCACCGAATGCCGGGAAAACCCGCTGCTACAGGAGCTTTACAAAGAGGAAGAGACCCGCGAAGCCGCATGGGAGGCCGCCCGCACCGCCGTGGAGCAGATGGGCGGCGACATCCGTGTCTGCGAAAAGCAGATCGCATCCTGCGAAGCCGAACAGAAAAAGGCCGGCGACACCGCCGCACAGAGCGCAGAAGCCGCCAAAGCCTTCTTTGCCGCGCACCCGCTGGTGGAGCCGCTGGCCCGCGCCCGGATGCTGGCGCTTGCCCCCGCCGACAAGCCCCGCGCCGCCGCGCAGGCCGCCGAAAAGGCACAGGCCAAGCTGGACGATGCACTGGCCGTGTACCTGACCGGCACGCTGGAACCGGCCCAGAAAGCCTACAACGAGCACTACGTGTGCGATTATCCGCTGGGACTGGCCGGGCTGGAGCAGTACCGCGCCCAGCACGAAAGCCTTGTGCGCATCGACCTGGAACGCTATGCTGCCCGGCTGGAGCAGGCCCAGCGGGACTGCAAGGAGCGCTTCCGCCGGGATATTCTCTTCCGCATGAAGGACGATATCTTCAACGCGCGGCGGCAGTTCCGGGAGCTGAACAAGGTGATGGAACAGCTGACCTACGGCGAAGAGGTCTACCGCTTTGAGCTGTCCCCCAGCCGCGACCCGCAGCTGGCGGCATTCTATCAGGTCATCGTGGACAAGGGCAACCAGCAGATGACCAACGGCGACTCGCTGGACAACCTTGCCGCCACCGCCGACCCGGCCTATGAGCGTCAGGTGGACGAGCTGATGGAAAAGATCATGGCTGACGTGGACGAGAACACCCGCGCCCGGCAGGAGGGCCGCACCGGCGGCGTTACCCTCTCGGACTATGTGGATTACCGCACCTATCTGGATTATGATATCAAGGTGACCAACCGGGTCACGGGCCAGCAGGCCGATCTGTCCCGCATCAGCCGCGATTCCTCCGGCGGCGAAAATCAGGCCCCCTTCTATGTGGCCATCTGCGCCAGCCTTTTGCAGATCTACGAAAAGAGCGAGAACAGCATCCGTCTGGTACTGCTGGACGAGGCGTTCAGCAAGATGACCAGCGACCGTATCCGCCCCATGATGGAGCTGTTCCGCCGCCTGCAGCTGCAGGTGCTGCTCATCTCCACCGTGGAAAAGAGCACCGCCATCCAGCCTTACTGCGACATCACCTATTCCATCGTGCGCCACGGCGACGCCAACGCCATTGCGCCCTTCATCCGTCTGGCGGAATAACCGTTTTTTCAAAGAAGCACGCCGCAGCGTGCTTCTTTTTTTTTGCGTCCTGTGCAGGATCCCGGCCTTCTGAATCGTATTACAGGCAGCGGGATAAAACAGCATTTACCCTCAATTTTACGCAAATCGCACAAATAAATCGCGATGTTTTTAACAATGTTGTCTGGTTTCATTCTTGTTTTTGTCACAATCGCGGCGTATAATTGCTCAATGCTAAGAGTTTGCCCAAACGCAAAAAGGAGGCTTTTTCCATGAAACGCAGTTGGTTCTCGCGCCATCCTGTCTGCTTTATGGCGCTGTATCTTCTGCTGTATCTTACAGCATTCAATTTTCTGGAGACGCAGATCTCCATGCCCCATCTGCTGGTGCACTGCCAGCTGGACGACCTGATCCCCTTCTGTAAATATGCGGTCATCCCTTACTTTGCATGGTTTGTGTGGATCCCGTTCACCCTGTTCTATCTGCTGTGGCGGGCACCCAGGGAGGACTTCTGGCGGCTGTGCCTGCCGCTGTTCGCCGGCATGACCATTGCGCTGGCCTGCTACGTCATCGTGCCCACCGGGCTGAACCTGCGCCCCGCCTATGTCCAGGGCAATGACATCTTTGCCCGCACGGTACGGTTCCTTTACAGCTCCGATACCCCCACGAATGTCTGCCCGTCCATCCATGTGCTCAACTCCGTCACCCTTCTGCTGGCCTACTACCGCAGCCGTATTTTTGAGCAGCCCCGCCGCCGCTGGATGCGCCCCGCTGCCGCCGTGCTGTGCATCTCCATCGTATGCTCCACCATGCTGCTCAAGCAGCACAGCTGCATCGATGTGATCCTGGGCATCGTGCTGGCGCTGGCGCTGGATTCGCTGTTCAACATGGCGTTTGCCCGCAGCGATCTGCCGCAGGTGCGGAGAGTTTAAACTTACTTACGACCAATATCCTCAAAAGGGGCCGTTGCATTATGCAACGGCCCCTTTTGGCAATTCTGCGCGCTCTTATCAGGATAATCATGCCTTTTTGCACTGCTGTCTGTACATTTTTTTCGCCAAAAAATATGCAGCAGTATGACTTTTGCAGGCGGTTCAGAATAGCCCTTCCGGCAGGCAGACGTCCGTTTTGGGCACCTTTTGCCACGAAAAATCCGGGATGAGGCTTTCCGGTGTGCGGGGAGCGGGTTCGGGCTGCAGGCCGTAGGCATAGGCCAGTTTGCCCACGATCTCCGGTGCGGTGTACTTTGCACGCAGATTTTCCAGGCTCTGATCGCCGTCCCGTTTGGACAGCCGACGCCCGTCCGGAGCCAGCAGCAGCGGGCAGTGGGCAAAGTGCGGTGCCTGCAGACCCAGCAGCCGGTACAGGTACAGCTGCCGCGCCGTGGAGGACAGCAGATCCGACCCTCGCACCACCTCGGTCACGCCCATGCGGGCGTCGTCCACCACCACGGCCAGCTGGTAGGCAAACACGCCGTCTGCCCGGCGCAGATAGAAATCGCCGCAATCCCGCAGCAGATTCTCGGTGTGGGTGCCCATGCAGCCGTCTGTGAAAGTGACCGCTTCATCCGGCACCATCAGGCGGTAGGCCGGAGCTTTCTTTTTGCGCTTTTCGGCGATCTCGGCGGAGGTCAGGCCCCGGCAGGTGCCGGGATAGATGACGTTGCCGTCCGAAGTGTGGGGCGCACTGGCCGCGTGCAGCTGGGCGCGGGAGCAAAAGCAGGGGTACACAAGGCCTTTCGCTTCCAGCTTTTTGTACTGTGCAGTGTAAATCTCTGCGCATTCGCTCTGGTAATAGGGGCCGTGGGGGCCGCCGGTGCTGCCGCCCTCGTCCCAGACAAGACCCAGCCACGCAAGGTCCTGCTCCAGCAGGTCCGCGTAAATGCGCGGGCAGCGCTCGGCGTCCAGATCTTCGATGCGCAGCACGATGCGCCCGCCCTGGCTTTTGGCACTGAGCCAGGCCAGCAGGCTGCAGGCCAGATTGCCCAGATGCAGCCGCCCGCTGGGGCTGGGCGCAAAGCGCCCGATGACAGCCCCGCTCACAGGCCCAGCTTCCACTGCCCGTCCTCCGGCTGGAAGATGGGGGTGTTGTAGTAGGCGGCGCAGGCATTGGCCAGATATTCCGCATCCTTGCAGCTGGCCGTTTCCATCGCCGAGTGCATGGCCAGCTGGCCCACGCCAATATCCACCATGGGCATCAGGATCTGGCGGCCCAGCAGGTTGCCCAGGGTGCTGCCGCCCGCCACATCGGCACGGTTGGCAAAGGTCTGCACCGGCACCCCGGCCTTTTCACAGATGGCGGTAAAGGCAGCACCAGTCAGGCCGCTGGTTGTGTAGGTCTGGCGGGCGTTATACTTGAGGATGACGCCGCCGCCCATGTTCACCGGCAGCTTCTGGTCGCTCTTTTCCGGGTGGTTGGGGTGGATGGCATGGCCGTTGTCGGCGCTGAGCAGCAGGCAGTTGGTGCGGGCACGGATGCTCTGCTCCTTCGTCACGCCAAGGCTCTCCTCGATGCGGGCCAGCACATCGCTCATCAGGCTGCCCTGTGCGCCCTGCCGACTGGAAGAACCGACTTCCTCGTTGTCGAACATCACCCAGATGTCGCCGCGGCCCGCTTCCTCACCGCGCCCCTGCAAAAAGCCGTACAGGGTGGCGTAGGCGCATTCCAGATCGTCGATGCGGCCGGACATGAAATATTCGCCCTGCAGGCCCACACGTTGGGCCTTTTCGGTAATGCAGAGCACCAGGTCGGTGGCCAGGATGTCCTCTGCCTTCACCCCGGCCTCAGCGGCAAGGGTTTCCTTCAGGCTGCCGCCCTCGGCACCAAAGATGGGCTGCAGGTCCACCTGGGGGTTGTAGTTCAGGCCGGTGTTGGCCTCCCGGTTGAAGTGGATGCACAGGTTCGGGATGCAGGCCAGTGCCCATTCCGGGTGCACCAGACGGCTCTCCACGCCGTCGGCGGTGCGCACCAGCAGGCGGCCCGCCACGCTCAGGGGCCGGTCGAACCAGGTGGACATCAGCATGCCGCCGTAGCCCTCCACCTCGGCACGGGCAAAGCCGTGGTCGGCACCCTCCAGAGTCTTGATGCGCCAGGTAGGCGAATCGCTGTGGCTGGCGGCGGCGTGCCAGCCGGTGAGCGGGCCTTTGGGCATCCGCCAGGCCAGAATGGCCGAGCCGTTGCGGGTGGTGTAGTA
>CAKSZM010000092.1 GCA_934525735.1 uncultured Faecalibacterium sp.
GCAGACGGCAAGCTGGTGGCCTACAACACCGCCGTTGCTTACCCCATCGGCATCATCTTCGCCATCGCAATGTTGGCTCTGTTTATCCATGCTACCAAGAAGCACACTGCTTCTCAGAAGGCATAATGGATCTGCCACATCAGCTTTGAGCTGAATCCTACACCCCCGCCGCTGTCTCGTGCAGTGACGGGGGTGTTTGTCATATCGACCAAACCTCTGTGCCAAATCTTGGCAGGAAAAGGGGTTGCATTTCGGTGCTTCCGGTGCGAAAATAGAAGCGGAAAAATAAGAGTAAAGAAGGGAACTTCCATGATCTTTAAACCTGCACAGCTGGGTATGGCAAAACTGGACAAACAGGAGCTTGAGGAGGACAAAAAGTCCTGCCGGAAAATCGGCCCCTGCGGTGTCGGCAAAAAGGCGCTGTACCTGAACAGCTTTTACATCGACCGCCGTTACTATCTGCCCTACGGCAGCATTTCCCGCGTGTACAAGCGGGTGGCCATGAGCTCCGGCGGTTTTACCGGCAAGGGCATGTTCGCCTCCATGGCCTACCTTGTGGTGGAGTACGACGGCGGCAAACAGAAGCAGTGCAACTTCAAGTACGAGCAGGATGTGGACAAGATCCTGGAAGTGCTGGCCAAGGAGCAGCCGCAGATCCGCACCCTGAGCGAAGCCGGAGAGCAGGCGCTGGAAAAGAAGGCAGCGGAAAAGGCTGCCCGCAAACTGCCGGAAGAACAGCTGACGGATGAGGCAAAACACAGCGTCTCCGTCCTGCGCAAGGCAAAGGAATACCTTGAGGCAAAGCCCGAACTGTCGGAGGAGCTGAGCGCAGCCGAACGCCGTAAGCGCGCCCAGCTGCAGAGCAAGCCGGTATACCGTTATGTGGCGCTGGCTATCTTCATCATGGGCTTTGTGGCGGCGGCCTACGGCCTGTATTCGATCACGACCCATACAGGCAGCTACGGCATCTACTTCACGCTGTTCGGCATCGCGGCCATCTTTCTGTTCTCCAGCTACAACATGCTGCCCACCGCCCGCAACAACCACAATGCCATTATGAAGCGCGCCGACAAGGCGGAAGCGGCCATGGCAGAATATGTAAAGCATTACCCGGGCGGGGCGTTCCCGGTGCCCAGCTGCTACGCCCATCCCATCGTGCTCAAGCAGATGACCGATGCTGTGGAGGAGGGCCGCGCCGTCACCGTGCCCGAAGCACTGGACGCTGTGGAAAAGCGCCTGCAGGCCCTGAATGCGGACGTGCAGGTGGAGCAGGAAGAATACGACGAGGTCGTTGCCATCAAGGCCATGTTCCTGAACCACGATTATCAGTAAAAAATTTTGCAGCCTTCCCTGCTCCGAGGAAGGCTCTTTTGTTGCGGCTAACTTCTTGCGCGGCGGGCAGGTGCGTCCTATAATAAAAACAGAAGTGCAAATCATCCCGAACGGAGGAAATAGCTATGGATATGGTCACCCTTGGCAGCACCGGCATCACCGTGAACAAAAACGGTTTCGGCGCACTGCCCATTCAGCGCATCTCGCAGGAAGATGCTGTGTATCTGGCCCGCAAGGCTTACAAGGCAGGCATCCGCTTCTTCGACACGGCCCGCGCTTACACCGACAGTGAAGTCAAGCTGGGCGAAGCTTTTGACGGCATCCGCACGGAGGTGTACATCGCCACCAAGACGGCGGCGCAGAATGCAGAGGACTTCTGGAAGGACCTGCACACTTCCCTGACCAACCTGCGCACCGATTACATCGACCTGTATCAGTTCCACAACCCGGCCTTCTGCCCGAAGCCCGGTGACGGCAGCGGTCTGTACGAGGCCATGCAGGAGGCCAAAGCCAAAGGCATGATCCGGCACATCGGCATCACCAACCACCGCCTGAAGGTGGCGCACGAAGCCATTGACAGCGGTCTGTATGAGACGCTGCAGTTCCCGTTCAGCTATATCTCCGGGGAGCAGGAGCTGGAACTGGTCAACAAGTGCAAGGCGGCCAACATGGGCTTTATCGCGATGAAAGGCCTGTCCGGCGGCCTTATCACCAACAGTGCAGCGGCTTATGCCTTTGAGGCACAGTACGACGGCGTGCTGCCCATCTGGGGCGTACAGCGGGAAAAGGAGCTGGACGAGTTCCTCTCTTACATCGACAACCCGCCCCGCATGACCGACGAGATCAAGGCAGTCATCGACCACGACCGCGCGGAGCTGTGCGGCGAGTTCTGCCGCGGCTGCGGTTACTGCATGCCCTGCCCGGCCGGCATCGAGATCAACAACTGTGCCCGCATGAGCCTGCTGCTGCGCCGTTCGCCTTCCGCAGAACATCTCAGCCCGGAAGGGCAGGCCAAGATGAAAAAGATCGAGGGCTGCCTGCACTGCAACCAGTGCAAGGCCAAGTGCCCTTACGGGCTGGATACACCCGCTCTGCTGGCCCGCAACTATGAGGACTATAAGCGGGTCCTGGCCGGAGAAGTGAAAGTGCAATAAACAAGAGAGCGCCCTGTGTGAAGTCTCACACAGGGCGCTCTTGCAGTTACAGGCTTATGCAGCCTGCGGATGCTTGAAAATAGCCATGGACTGTTTGTAGCAGTGGGCGAAATATACGATCTCGGCCAGCGCCGTCAGCGCCCAGCTGCAGGGGTACAGCGCGTACAGGGAGGGGATGGTGTGGAAGTGGGCAAAGATGGTGTACACCCAGATCACCCGGAATATGCAGGAACCCAGCACCACGATGATGGTGGGCACCACGGTCTTGCCCAGCCCGCGGGAGGCGGCAATGGTGCAGTCCATAAAGGCGGAGATGCAGTAGGCAAACGCCATCACGCCCACGCGCTTCATGCCGGCGTCGATGACGGCGCTTTCGGTGGTGAACAGTGCCAGGAAGGTGCGCCCGAAGAAGAACAGGCTCCCGCCAAGGATCAGTCCCACGCCGAAGGAGTAGCCCAGACTGATGAAGTAGCTTTTCTTCACGCGGTCCGGCTTGCCTGCGCCGTAGTTCTGGCTCATGAAGCTGGCGCAGGCCATATAGAACGCGGCCATGCAGTCGTAGATCATGGCGTCGGCGTTGGCGGCGGCGCTGTTGCCCTTGACCATGAGCGAGTCGAAGGAGTTGACGCCTGCCTGAATGAACAGATTTGCAATGGCAAAAATGGCGTTCTGAAAACCGGCCGGAACGCCCAGCGCAAGAATGCTTTTGGTCGTGACCGGGTCAAGGTGCAGCTTTTGTGGATCCAGCACATAGCAGTCCTGAACCCGGGTCAGCGCCCGCAGGATCAGCCCCGCCGAGACGCACTGGGAAATCGCGCTGGCCAGCGCAACGCCTACTACGCTCAGGCCGCAGACGATTACGAAAAACAGGTTCAGCGCAATATTCAGCGCGCCTGCAATGGACAGATAAGTCAGCGGCTTTTTGGTGTCGCCGATGGCGCTGAACACGGCATTGCCGAAGTTGTACAGCGCCAGTGCCGGCATGCCCAGAAAGTATACCCGCAGGTACAGGATGGCACCGGGCAGCAGATCCTCTTTGGTGTTCAGCAGCCGCAGCATGAAGGGCGAGCCCAGCAGACCCACGAACAACAGCACCACACCGGCGATCAGGCTGACGATGGCAGCCGAGTGGACCGTCTTCTCTACGTCGTGCTCATGCCGCGCACCGTAGAACCGGGCCACCAGCACATTGATGCCGTTGCTCAGGCCAATCAGAAAGCCGGTGAACAGGGTGACAAGGATGCTGGTGGAACCCACGGCACCCAGCGCCGTAGAGCCTGCAAACCGCCCCACGACGGCGACGTCCGACATGTTGAACAGCACCTGCAGCAGGTTGGAAAGCGCCAGCGGCAGGCTGACCAGAAAGATCTGCTTCGCCAGAGGGCCTTCGGTCAGGGATGTTGTAGTTGACTTCATATTCTCTTTTTTCCTTTGCCTGAAACAAAACCGTGCCCGCGCACACCGGGGCACACATCTATTATATAAAGGCGCGAAGCTTTTGCAAGAGGGAGAATCCAGTCGCAGGACATCTCTGCAGCGCGGCCTCCCTATGGGTTGGGAACCGCGCACTAGCAAAAGCCACACGGGTGCTTTTGCTATGGTACTATCGCGCCACCGCCCCGATCGAATCCTCCGGAGCATAAAGAATCCCCGACATACGAAAAAACGGTCTCTTGTTAGACATTCCTACAGGTTGGGAACCGCGCACTAAGCAACAGCCCACCGGGCTGATTGCTTACCCTGCTGCGCAGGGTCGTGCTGTTCGGATCCTCCCTGGCAATAAGAAAGTCCCAACACACAAATGTGTGCTGGGACTTTCTTGGTGCGACCGGGAGGATTCGAACCTCTGGCCTTCCGGGTCGGAGCCGAACGCTCTATCCAGCTGAGCTACGATCGCAAATTGTACCACTGAACTGGTACAACACAGTATAACACATCGGGATGCAAAATGCAAACGAAATTCGTCAGCTCTTCCGGTTGCGCAGCCAGATGCGGTACAGGCCGTCGGTGATCAGCGTCTCGCGGTAGCGGATGGGCGTCCGGCAGGCGTCCCGGATGGCAGCAGGCAGATTTCCGGTGGCGTAAAAGGCCGTCTGCGGGCCGAGTTCTGCACGGAAGCGCTCGGCCAGACCGTCCATCTGACTTGCAGTGCCCAGCACAAAACCGTTCTGCAGGCAGGAAGAAGTGCACTTGCCCAGAATGGACGCAGGCACCTTTGCAGCCAGATCGATCTGAGGCAGCTGGGCGGTGTTCTGCACCAGCGCGTTCAGAGACAGCTGCGGCCCGGGCAGGATCACGCCGCCCACAAGCTCCTGCTTCTCATTGACGGCCATCATGGAGATGGCGGTGTCGGCCGAGATCACGACCAGCGGCCCGGGACACTCGGCCAGAGCTGCCACAGCGCCGCACAGAAGCTCTGCACCCAGCTGGGCGGGGTTGTCCAGCCGCAGTTTGATGCCGCTCTTCAGCCCTGGGCCGACCGTCAGGATGCGGGCCTTGCACAGGATCTGCAGGGCAGCCAGCACCCGCCCGCTGAGCACCGGTACCACACTGCCCAGAATGCCGCCCTCGATCTGAGCAGGGGATGCACCATGGAGAGAAAGCAGATTGACCAGCCGGATGGCATATTCATCAATCGTAGCGGCGGGGTCGGAATGGAGCCGCCCGCAGAAACGGAGCGTGTCCTGTTCGTAGCCGCCCACCGTGATGTGGGTGTTGCCGATATTAACGGTAAGAATCATAGAAACCAAAGCCCCCTCTGACAGCGCATACAATGTAATATATACTTATAATAGCGCACACGCCAGCAAACTGCAAGCGAAACGGGCTTTGCCCCGCCGCAGCTGCATAGCAGCTGCGGCGCTGTTTTACCTTGCGGTTTGCTGCCGTTTTGAGTGTACGCAAAAAACTTTCAAAAAACTTGTCAAAAAGTGTTGACAGGGAAGCGGGAATATGGTATTATACTTGAGCGCCAAGCGCTGAGACAAAAGAATGACTTCCAAAGCCTCAGCACGAAGCCTTTGAAAAGAACCAATAGACGTTCAAAAACACCGGCTGACACCGAGATGTTGAGAACAATCCAAGTTCAGAAAAGTTCAAAAGCTTCGAAAAAAGACTTGACAAAAAACCACTTCGGTGGTAAAATAAACAGGTCGTCAGCCGAAAGGCTGAAGCGCACAGGACCTTGAAAATTGAACAATATCGAAAGAACTTGTAACGGAACCTATTTTC
>CAKSZM010000093.1 GCA_934525735.1 uncultured Faecalibacterium sp.
GTCAGGCCGCGCTCCAGGTCCGCAGGAGCCACGCCGTAGCCCTTCTCGGTGATGGTGAAGGAGATCATCTGCAGGCTCGGTGCCTGGAAGATCTCCACCAGACGTGCCCAGTCCTCGGTGAAGGAGGGATCAGCCTTCAGGCTCTCGGTGACGGAAGCCACGACCTTCTTCTCGATCTCGCCGGTAGACTTCAGGCAGACCAGCAGGCTCAGGTTGTCGTAGGGACGGTAAGCCTTGTCGATGATCTCGTAGTCGAAGCTCTCGGCCACGATGACGCCGCGGTCATACTCGCCGCTGTTCAGCGCCTCGTTGAGGATGGCAGCCGGGAATGCACGGAAGATATTGCCTGCGCCGAAGTGCACCCAGGTGGGTTCGGCGTGGGTCTTGGCCTTGACGGCCTCGATGTCGAATTGGGGCAGTTCATAGCCCTTTTCTGCCCACTCGGCGGACAGATTGCCGTTCTTGATCTCAGACAGCTTCATAATATTTCTCAGCCCTTCTTTTCTTCATCCAGACGATCCAGCAGATCCCAGACACCCAGCATATACTGGATACCCAGAGCACGGTCATACTTGCCGTAGCCGGGGCGGCAGCTGCCGGGGCCTTCCTCCCACAGCTGACGGCCGTGGTCAGGACGGATGTAGCCTTCGAAGCCGCAGTCATGGTAAGCGCGCAGGATCTCGATGATGCCGGTCTCGCCGCAGCAGTCGCGGTGAGCAGCCTCGCAGAAGTCGCCGTTGTCGAAGTGATGGATGTTGCGGATGTGAGCAAATGCGATGCGGTCGCAGTGCTTGCGGACGATCTCAGCAACGTTGTTGTTGGGGTTTGCGTTCAGGCTGCCGGAGCACAGGGTCAGGCAGTTGTACGGATCGTCCACCATGCTCAGGAAGCGGTCGATGGCGTCTGCATCGGTCAGCAGGCGGGGCAGACCGAAGATATCCCAAGGGGGATCATCCTGATGGATGGCCATCTTGATATCGCACTCATGGCAGGTGGGCATGATGGCTTCCAGGAAGTACTTCAGGTTCTCCCACAGCTTTTCCTTGGTGACAGGCGCATAGGCCTTGAACAGCTCATCCAGCTTGGCCATCCGCTCCGGCTCCCAGCCGGGGAAGGTCATGTTGTACTTCTCGGTGAAGGACATGATATAATCAGCCATGGACTTGTAGTCGTCCTTGATCTTGGACTTCTCGTAGAACAGAGCGGTAGAGCCGTCGCCCACGGGATGGAACAGATCGGTACGGGTCCAGTCGAAGACGGGCATAAAGTTGTAGCAGATGACCTTGACACCGAACTTGGACAGGTTGCGGATGCACTGTTTGTAGTTTTCAATGTACTTATCACGGGTGGGCAGGCCGATCTTGATGTCATCGTGGACATTAACCGACTCGACCACGTCCATGTCGAAGCCGTAAGCGTGGATCTGGTCAGCGACCTTCTGGATCTCGTCGATTTCCCAGATCTCACCGGGCATCTTGTCATGCAGTGCCCAGACGATGCTGGTAACACCGGGGATCTGCTTGATGTCGCTCAGGCTGACGGGATCATTGCCCTCGCCGTACCAGCGCCAACCCATTTTCATAGGCATAGGAAGTTCCTCCTGTCTTTCTCTCAATTGCTTTGCTATTCCGCGCAGCCGGACTGCCGCGCTCCCTTGCTTATATTCTAGTATATCAGTGATTCTTTTTCAATTGTCGCATTGCCGAATTTCCGTGTTTATTCTTGTATACTTTGAGTAAAAAGAGCAAGAAAGCTGCTTTTTAGCAAAGCCATTGTGATAAAGTTGTCAAATTTCCCAGCGCTTTTGGCGGTTTCAGCCCGGAAGCACTTCCCTCTTCGGGCTGACATGCCACAGCTGTTTCAGGGGCGTTTTTTGCACTCCGTCCGGAACTGATATGCTGAACGCCGCAGACGGGCGGTCTTCCATCTGCGGCGGTGTCCTTTCCTATTTTATATACTGCTTTGCCGAAGTTGAACGGTTTTTACCCCACCCTCTGCCTTTTATCCAGCCGCATCTTATCCGCGATCATTGCAATGAACTCCGAATTGGTGGGCTTTCCGCGCAGGTTGTGGATGGTATAACCGAAGTAGCTGTTCAGGGTATCCACATCGCCGCGGTCCCACGCCACCTCGATGGCATGGCGGATGGCGCGCTCCACCCGGCTGGCGGTGGTGCCGTTTTTCTTGGCGATCTCCGGGTACAGGCGCTTTGTCACTGCGTTGATGTACTCCGGCTCGTTCATAGTGAGAAGGATGGCGTCCCGCAGGAATTGATACCCCTTGATGTGGGCAGGAACGCCGATCTGGTGCAGGATCTCAGTGACGGTCAGCTCGTCACTGTCCACGCTGGTGTGAAGGATGCGTTTTTCCTGTCCGAGAGCCACCTTGAGCACCCGGGATGCCAGTACGTTTTCATCGAACGGCTTGACAAAATAATACGCGAAGCCTTCGTCCAGAAGTTCCTGCACCATTTCCTCGCTCTGGAACGCGCCCGTCACGAAAAAAGATGTGTGCCGCTCCCCGGCCGCGTTGTAGCGCTGCTTGACCGCAAGTGCGTCCAGTCCGGGCATGAAGGCGTCCAGCAGAACCACCTGCGGATGAACCGCGAGCATCTTCTGCAGGACCTTGTTGCCGTCTTTCTCCACGACGGTCACATCTACGCCCTTTTGTTCCAATGCTTCCCGGCAGGCAGCTGTAATTTGAGCACCGGTATCCGACATCAAAAATCTCACTTTGTCCATGGTTGTTTCCTCCAATGTGTGCAGTTCCCTTAACACCATGGATTTTACCATATTTTTCCAAATCATTCAACGGTTTTTATTGGTAAATTATGGCAAAGATTGTCAGAAGTATGATTTTTCTTCTCTGCTTTTGTCCCGAATCACGATGCTGTGTCTGTTTTTTCGAGCATTTGTGTCTGCCGCAGCATTGTCTGCGCAAAAATTCCATAGCCCCGCGTAGGGTCATTGACCAGAACATGGGTCACTGCACCGACCAAGCGGCCGTTCTGCACAATGGGGCTTCCGCTCATTCCCTGCACGATGCCGCCTGTCTGCGCCAGCAAACGCCGGTCCGTGACACGCAGAACCATATTGCGTGTCTGGCTTGCGTCTGTCACCTTCTCAATGCGGACGGCGTAAGCCTTTGGCGCTTCGCCGGAAACTGTGGCCCAGATCTCCGCGTCGCCGGGCACGACTTCCTGCGCAAAGGCAAGCTCCATCTTCTGCCCGGAAAACGCCGCCCGTGCCATACCGTAGACACCTGTCGCTCCATTGATACGAATCGTCCCGATGGCGTGTGTGCTCAAGAAACGCCCCTTCAGTTCTCCGGGACTGCCCGCGGTCCCGCTGGTGCACCCGATGATCTGGCAAGGCACGATCTCACCGCTGCGCAGAGCTACACTGGTGCCGGTATCGCTGTCGCTGATGGGGTGGCCCAGCCCCGCAAAAATCCCGTTTTCGGTCACAAAGGTCAAAGTTCCTACCCCCGCCGAGGAGTCCCGCACCCACATCCCGGCGCGCCATTGGCCGGCCTCAGCGTCCCACGCCGGGGTCAGAATCGTCTGCCGCTGTTCGCCGCCGCGGACATAGACCACTTCCAGCTCTGCGCCGCCGGCTGCGTCAAGAGCGGCGCTCACTTCATCGTTGGTCTCGGTCTGCGTCCGCCCTATTCGGATCACCCGGTCGCCCAGTTTCAGCCCCGCCTTTTTTGCAGGATTTACAAATCCATCAGAGGTACTCAAATCAGAGAATCCCACCACGAGCGCTCCCTCTGAAAACATCTTTACCCCGAACGGTGTGCCGCAGACGGTCAGTACCGGACGCTCGCCCACAAAGGCCCGCACGGTACGCACCGGAAGCCACCCGCCCAGGGACAGGGTCATCTGATAACTGCCCGCGGCCCGCGTACTGGCAGCATTTCGGCTTCCAGTCTGGCGCAGGGGTTCCACCCACGAAAACCGCGGCAGTGACAGCGGTTGTCCTGGTTCCAGCATGATCTCCGGCGGCAGGCTGTGCCACAGCCACCCCAGCACACCAGCCGCTGCAATGAATGCATACACCGCTGCAAAACAAATCCGGCGGCGAATCTTTGATTTTTGCATGATCTGCCTTCCTTCCTGTTCCTGCGGACGACGCACGCCGCCGCTTGTCCTTCCGCGGTAGTATGTGCCGTTCTTTGGCCGGATATCAGATCACTCAGAGATTGACATTTTTGCCCGGAGCTGTTACTATATTAAAAGTGTTTTATCAATACAGATCAGCGGGTATGGTGGAATTGGCAGACGCGCAGGATTTAGGTTCCTGTGCCGCAAGGCGTGTGGGTTCGACCCCCACTACCCGCATAACCAAAAACAGGCGCTGGTTCGTTAGAAATCAGCGCCTGTTCTTATGCTCTGGCCACACTTTTGGCCTACTTTTTTATTTTTGACGTCCGAAAGCGCTTCTGAAATAAACAAAAAACAGCCCCATGGAACCAAACGGAACCGCGGGGCTGTTGGCATCGTGCGCCGCTGCCATCGCTTCCAGCGCGTCCGCCGCGCTGCTCGGCGTCTCTTCCGGGAATAATCCTGCTCCGATCTTCTGCAGCTCCGGGAAGTCAGCATCCCACCGGCTCTCGTCGCTCACCCGGGCATTCTGCGCCTGCTTCATCACCTTCTTGATGGTCTCGCCCGCTTCCCGGCCGCGCCCGGCATTCCGCTCTCCGCTTTCCGCTAGGAGTGTCAATGTTGGAAGCGATTCCAGCATCGTAGTCCTGTGACCCGGTTCTTTTCTTATGAACAAAAAATCCACGGAGCATCGATTTTTCATCGGCATTCCGTGGATTATTTCTGGTGCGAGGGAGGGGACTCGAACCCCCAAGGATAAACCACACGCACCTCAAACGTGCGCGTCTGCCAGTTCCGCCACCCTCGCATACCATATTCAATTGCAGCCCTCCGGTCCCTGAGGTGCTGGAGCCATCCAGCGGACTGCTCGAATATAGTAACACATTTCTCCCGTTTCGTCAAGTCTTTTCCGGCTTTTCATAGAAATTTTCGGCAGTCATATCTTAATAGAAAGCCGTTTCAAATACAAAACAACGTACACGGGAGGTTTTGTCCATGAAACTCTCTGAATATCGGTTCCAGCGCAGGAAAGCGAGGGTATTAGCCATCACGCTGTTTGCGCTGATTGCCGGGTTCGCGTCCGGGGCACAGCCCCGTGTGACCGGCTGCAGCACGCAGGATCTGACCCCGGTGCCGGACGCATCGGTGTTCTTCCCTGCCGCATCCGCCTTTGCGCCGGACAGCACCGGCGGCGGACCTGCACCGGAAAAGTGGGTCTGCCTGACCTTTGACGACGGCCCCAGCAAGACCACGCCGGATGTTCTCTCGGCCCTGAATGCCGCCGGGGTGCACGGCACCTTTTTTGTGGTGGCCACCGACTACAACGAGAAATATCTGCCCCTGCTCACTGAAGCTGCATCCGCCGGGCACCAGATCGCACTGCACTCCGCCTCCCACGAATACAGCGACATCTACCGCAGCAGCGA
>CAKSZM010000094.1 GCA_934525735.1 uncultured Faecalibacterium sp.
TGAGCCTGCTTCTTGGTGCCGACGAACAGGATGTCGCCGCCCTCAGCTGCAACTTCCTTCACGTAGTTGTAAGCCTCGTCCAGCTTCTTCACGGTCTTCTGCAGATCGATGATATAGATGCCGTTGCGCTCGGTGAAGATGTACTTCTTCATCTTGGGGTTCCAGCGGCGGGTCTGGTGACCGAAGTGCACACCTGCCTCGAGAAGCTGCTTCATAGAAACGACTGCCATAGTAAAAATACCTCCAGATATTGTTTTGCCTCCGCACACCGTGATCCTGCGCCGTATCGGACGGTGCGGGACTGCCCTCCACCCTTGTGCAGGGCACAAAAGGGCATAGTGATGCGTGTGTAATGCTTTGTTATAATAACACAAACCCGGGCATGATGCAAGGGTTTTTCTCTGTTTTTTACAAAGAAAACGTTCTTTTTTCGCTTATTTGCCCGTGTCCACACCGGAAAGCCCTGCAAGCCCCATGGGCCTGAGGGCGTAGCCCTTGCCGAACATCAAGTCGTACTGCAGCAGCCAGTGCTCCTGATTCCAGCGCTGCTGGAACTCGGTGGGCTCCAGCGTGGTGGTGCCGTCGCGGTTCATCACAACGCCGCGGGTGTAAGCCCGGTCGGCCACCCGCAGCTGACGGTTGAGGAACTGGAAGTACAGCGGCTGTTCCAGACCGTAGATATCCATCATCACCGGCGAGATGTCGTAGGCGGCAATCGTGCCCAGGTCCACCTGCTGCTGGCTGTAGTTGGACCACATGAGCAGCGTGGTCTGGTGCAGGCGCGGGTCGGCGCTGGAATCGCTGGCGTAGCCTGTGGTGGTGAACACATCATAGTTGGAGTCGATGGGGTTGTAGTGGTCGCCCCAGAACACCAGAATGACCGGCTCGTCCACCTGCGAGAAGTATTCCGTCAGCTTGCCCAGCATGGCATCGGCATCACGGACGCCGGTGGCGAAATCTTCCAGTGCGCCCACTGTGCTGGCCTTCAGCCCCGCCGGGTGCTCCAGCACCTTCACCCGCTCGTCGTCGGGGTAGTTGTCCTTATTATAATTGGTGTGGTTCTGCATGGTGACGGCGTGCAGGAAGATGGGCTCGTCCGAGGAGGACTTCATCTTCTCGTACTGGCCGATGATCTGGTCTGCCATGGAATCGTCGGTGACAAGGCCGCTCGTCCAGTAGTGTTTCCGGACCTTGGTCACGCCATGCATGTCTTCCAGACTGATGAAATCATCGAAGCCCAGATTGGGGTAAGCCTTGTCGCGGCTCCAGTATTTTGCCCAGAAGCAATGCACCGCCGCCGCCTGGTACCCCTTGGCCTTGAGGTAGTTGGGCAGTGCGAACATGGGTTTGGTCACATGCTGCTGGTAGGGCTTGGAACCGCTGGGCAGGAAGGACACCGAATAGCCGGTGAGGGCTTCGAACTCCACATCGCAGGTGCCGCCGCCGAAGCTGGGGCTGTAGGCCTGGCCGTAGGCGCTGGTCTGCTGCAGGGCGTGGAGGTTCTTGGAAACGTCGGTATCAAAGGTGATGCCGTACTGTTCCAGCTCGGAAACATCCCAGTAGGACTCGTCCATCACATAGATGATGGTGGGGTCCTTCTTCTGCTCGTCTTTAGGGGTGGTGGCGGCGTAGCTGGTGGGATACAGGGGGCTTGTGGAGAACTTCTGGCTCTCGTCCACATTTTTCAGCAGATCATCCACGGTTTCTTCCGAGTAGTTGTCCGGCTTGTCGATCTCCAGATTGGACAGGTTAGTCATAAAGCCGGTGACAACACCATAGTAGCGGTAATAGCGATCCTGCATCCATGCGTCCGGCACGATGCCCATGGCCTGCGTAACGGCAGGCCGCAGGTACACGCCGAAGATCAGCAGGCACAGCGCTGCAGCCGTTGCGGCACTGCCCGCCAGCCGGGGCAGCCAGCGCTGCTTGTGCCGGCCTTTATAAAGGAAGAAGCTGCCCGCCGTCAGCACCAGCACGATGATGATGGTCACGACCATGCTGGTCTGGACCTTGATGCCGGCCGCCGAGGCCACGCCTGCAGCCTCCGACACCTGCGCCAGATCCCACGGCAAAAACGGCTCACCCCGCAGCTGCATGGTGTAGAAGTTCACGGCGCAGGGCGCGCAGCCCAGAACCGCCATGCCCAGCGTGGACAGCGGCGGGAACCGGAAGATCCAGTCCAGCAGCAGCCACACCAGAAACAGCATCAGCCATGCCAGAAGGTAGGCCGGTGCGTGGGGGAAGATGAAACTTGTAAAGACGTCTGCGCCCAGACTCCCGCGGGCAATCCACTCGCCCAGCAGCAGCACGATCAGCGATGCCGCCGCGGGGAAGATCATCCGCAGAGTCAGAAGCGGTTTTGGAGTTTTCATGGATCCGATTCCTTTCCGTATCTCAAACATGCATTTTACGTTCTCTGTACTTTTTGCACAATCCTTCTGCGATTATTATAGTCACTTTTCTGAAAAAGTCCACCCCTGACACCGCAAAAATTTTACAGATGCAGTTTTGCCCGCAGCTTCTGCCAGAAGTCCGGCTTTTGCGCAGGCGGCGGCTCGGGCAGAGCCGTGTGCACCAGAACGGCATCCTCGCCGATGATCCCGATCTCCTGCCACGGAATCACGAGATCCTCGTCCCGGCCCAGCAGACCGAACAGCTTTGGACGCCCCAGCAGGATCAGGCTCTGCAGCCGTGCCGTGGCAGGGTCGAACGCGAGGTCGTCCGCCCGGCCGAGACAGACCCCTTTTTCCTGCTGAACGACCTCTTTTGCACACAGTTCCCGGATGGTCACAGGCCCTCTCCCCTTTCTGCCACAGCCTATGCCCGCGTGCCGCCGGATATGCAAAAACAGTGGAAACCGGTGCGCCGGTTGTGCTATACTGTAGGGGTAAACCCTTACCTGAGAATCGAGGATCTTTATTTATGTATAAAAGCATTATTTTTGATATCGGCGGCGTGATGATCGACTTTGACCCAAAGGGGTATCTGGTGGATCGGCTGTGCAGCGCCAAAACTGAGGAAACGGTCTACGGCCTGACCTTCGGCAGTGAAGAGTGGAAAAAGCTGGACGCCGGGCTGATCTCCCGCTTTGAGGGCAACCACATCATGCTGGAAAAGGCCCGCGCCGCAGGCTGCGAGTTTGAGGTGCAGGGCGTACTGGACGACTGGACCCATATCCTGCGCCCCCGCCACAAGATGCAGGAGCTGGTGCGGCGGTTGAAGAACCACGGTTACTGCGTCTACTACCTGACCAACATGCCGCAGGACATCTTTGAGCTGCTGGAGCAGCGCGGCACCTTTGAGCGGTTTGACGGCGGCGTGGCCTCCTGCGAGGTGCACATCAACAAGCCCGACCCCCGCATTTATCAGGCACTGCTGGACAAATACAGCCTGAAGGCTGAGGAATGCGTGTTCATCGATGACAATCTGGCCAACGTGCAGGCCGCCTTTTCCATGGGCTTTGCCGGTGTCCAGATGAAGGACAGCGTAGGCACCCTGATCCGCAGCCTTGCCACCTGCAACGTCGCGTTGCGCTGAAACAGCCATACACCGCAGCAGCCCCCGCCGGGACAAACCGTCCGGCGGGGGCTGCTGGCGTTTTTCAGGGCTTCACTTTTTCTCGTAGCTCTGGCAGTAGTGCGGGGTCTCCACCTGCTGAGAACTGCAGGTGCACTGCTCGGTCACCTTGATCTGGGGCAGGTCGCACTTGCAGCCGCCCACGTTGTGGCAGCACTCGCAGACATCACAGGTCACGCCGATGTTTTCCATGTTTATCACCTCTCTGCTCCCAGTATGGCCGGGGCGCAAGGGCTTTATGCTGGAAAATTCAGCCAGCGCGCTTTGCTTCGCATTTTGATTTCAGGGTGACAGCCACGTGCTTTACCGAAAGCACCGGGTGCACCGGCAGCATCCGCGGGCCTGCCCAGCGCATGACCATGCGGATCTTCTCCCGCATGGCGGGCTGATAACAGTGCACCTTGCAGGCGGAACAGAAGCTCTTCGTCTCCATGAAGGGGCAGCGGTCGATGCGGGCCAGCGCATAATCGTTGAGGGCGCGGCAATCCGGGCAGAGGGTGCCTTTGGGCATTTTGTGCTGCTTGCGGCAGTACAGCGCGATCATCTCGCTGACCAGCAGCTTTTCGTCTGCGCGTTTTTTATCCAGATTTTTCGGGGTATCCTGCATGGGACGGGCCTCCTGTATTGTTTGTTATTCTTTTTTTACGGCCCGACCGGATCGCCACACGGCGCACCGCACCGCGCAGGATCGCAAAGCCTACCGTAACACCAATTGCTGCAACCACTGCCATATCCACCGCCTTTTTGAAAAACAAAAGCGGCACGGGCCGGGCTGTTGTCTGCCCGTCTCCCCTGCCGCCGTGTGATACGATCTTCCTGCAGAAGGGCTGCGTTTTCCGCAAAGTTAGCATCCGCTAACTTTGCATCCTATGAAAATGCCGTCCAGCGGCAGTTCATAGTTTAACGCAGCAAACTCTTTTTGTCAAGAGCCGGTCTGCCTGTTACCATGCAGCCAGGTCCGCGCCCAGCTTGCGGCAGGCTGCCTGCACGTCATCGTCCGGAGCTTCGTTGCAGATCAGTCCTTCGCCGTTCAGCACCTGTGCGCCGTCGCCCTGCACGCGCTCCACCCAGTCGCGCATCCACTGGCCGTCGCCCCAGCCGTAAGAGCCGAACAGGGCGACCTTTTTGCCGTTGAGGGAGCCTTCCAGATCCGAGAACATCGGCTCGAACTCGCTCTCCTCCAGCTGCTCGGCGCCCATGGCGGGGCAGCCGAAGGCCACTGCGTCAAATTCTGCCAGCTTGGCGGCGTTCATCTCGCTGCAGGGTACGATGGTGCCGTTTGCGCCCTCTGCCACACAGTTTGCCATGGTTTCAGTGTTGCCGGTTGCGCTCCAGAATACAACTGCTACTTTGCTCATAAAAGATCGACCTCTCTCAAATCAAATTTAGTTAGGTTTGTCTAACTCTTTGACCCATGAAAATGCGTCCGGTTTTTCAGACGCATCCCTATGGGTTAGTGTTTTCTAACTATCAATAGGATACCACAGCTTCCCTGCCCTGTCAAGCCTTTTCAGCGAAAAATCAGATACCAGACCATCAGCACCGCATAGATCACCGGCTGATGCAGCAGATACAGCACCAGCGAGTGCCGCCCCATCCAGCCCAGTGCCGGGCAGACCGAGCGGCGCAGCGGTTCCATCCGCGCCCGGCCCACCGTACCATGCAGGAAATACCCTGCCCAGAACAAAAACAGCCACGGCAGCAGTGCAAAATAATCGGTGGAATAAAAATCGAAGGGCAGAAAGCCGAAAAACGCTGTAAAGTAATTCGCGTACCATGCATC
>CAKSZM010000095.1 GCA_934525735.1 uncultured Faecalibacterium sp.
TGGCAGAAGGTACTGCAATTTTCGGCTTCGTCGTTGCACTGCTGATCATCCTGTTCCTGGGTCAGTAACGGAGGCGCGGACGAATGCTGAAGTTGGATATGAACCTGCTGTGGACCGTGGTGAACGTCCTCATTATGTATGTGCTGCTGCGCAAGTTCCTGTTCAAGCCTGTTCAGGATGTCATTGCAAAGCGCCAGCAGATGGTGGATGCTCAGATGGCCGACGCGCAGGACGCAAAGAACAAGGCTCAGGCTGCCCTGACTGCTGCAGAAGATAAGCTGCACAATGTGGACACCGAGGCTGCCGCCCGCCGTGAGGCAAGCGAGCAGCAGGCCGAAAAACAGAAAGAGCAGCTGCTGGCTGACGCACAGCGTCAGGCCGAGGCCATTGTGGCCGAGGGCAAGGCAGCTGCCGAGGCAGAGCGTGCCAGCAAGCTGCGTCAGGCCGATGCGCAGATCGCAGACCTGACCCGCACCGTGTGCGCTAAGGTGCTGGAACGCAACCTGACGCAGCAGGACGACGCCCGTTTGCTGGACGACCTGCTGCAGAAAGCGGGGGACAGCGATGGCAAGCGCAGCTGAGACCTTGAAAGCATATCTGCACTGCGCCCGCACCCCTGCACAGGAGGCTGTGGAGCGCATCCGCACCCAGCTCAAAAAGCAGTATGATGCTGCCGAAGTTGAGCTGATCGTCAGCGTGGAGCCGGAGCTGATGTCCGGCTACGTGTTGCAGGTGGGCGACCGCGTGTTCGATAACTCCGGCAAGCATATGCTGGAGACCATCACCGCAGGCACCCCGGATCTGGCCACCATGCAGACCCGCGCAGAGGACTACAAGCCCGCTGCCGAGGCTTCTGAGGGCGGCACGGTCATTTCCGCTGCCGACGGCGTTGTGGAAGTGCGCGGCATGGACAAGGCCGTTTACGGCGAGATCGTCACCTTCGACACCGGTGCCAAGGGCATGGTGGAGAGCGTGGAGCCGGATCATCTGGGCATCATGCTGTTTGACGATATCGAAAAAGTCGGCGTTGGTACGCTGGTCACCCGCAGCGGCAAGCGTGCGGGCATCCCGGTGGGCGACGGCTTCCTGGGCCGCGTCATCAGCCCTCTGGGCGACCCCATCGACGGCAAAGGCCCCATCGAGTCCGTGGGCTACAACCCCATTGAAAAGCAGGCCCCCGGCATTCTGGAGCGCCAGAGCGTGGATACCCCGCTGCACACCGGCATTCTGGCCATCGACTCCATGTTCCCCATCGGCCGCGGCCAGCGTGAGCTGATCATCGGCGACCGCCAGACCGGCAAGACCTCCATTGCCACCGATGCCATCCTGAATCAGAAGGATACCGGCGTGCTGTGCATCTATGTGGCCATCGGCCAGAAGGCTTCTTCCATCGCCCGCGTGGCAGGCGACCTGCAGAAGCACGGTGCCATGAGCTACACCACCATCGTGGCTGCAACTGCTTCGGACTCCGCTCCGCTGCAGTACATTGCCCCCTATGCCGGCACTGCACTGGCCGAGTACTTCATGGCGCAGGGCAAGAGCGTGCTGATCGTTTACGACGACCTGTCCAAGCACGCAGTGGCTTACCGTGCCATCTCGCTGCTGCTGCGCCGTTCTCCGGGCCGTGAAGCTTACCCCGGCGACGTGTTCTATCTGCACTCCCGTCTGCTGGAGCGCTCCTGCCGCATGCGCGACGATCTGGGCGGCGGTTCCATCACTGCCCTGCCCATCGTCGAGACCCAGGCAGGCGACGTTTCCGCTTACATCCCGACCAACGTCATCTCCATCACCGATGGTCAGATCTTCCTCGAAAGCGCCCTGTTCAACGCAGGCAACCGCCCGGCCGTCAACGTCGGTCTGTCGGTGTCCCGTGTGGGCGGTGCTGCTCAGACCAAGGCCATGAAGAAGGCCAACGCGAACCTGCGTATCGAGCTGGCACAGTATAAGGACATGGAGTCCTTTGCACAGTTCAGCTCGGATCTGGACGCTGAGACCCAGCGCCAGCTGCAGCACGGCAAGGCTCTGATGGAAATGCTCAAGCAGCCGCTGTACCAGCCCAAGTCCGACGCCGAGCAGGTGGTCACGCTGGTGCTGGCTTCCCATGGAATGCTGGACAGCCTGCCCACCGCAGAGCTGCGCAGCAAGACCTCCGCATTTGTGCGTCAGTTCCGCGCGGATGTGTCCGGCACGATGGACAAGATCACCGCGACCGGCAAGCTCGAGCCTGAAATGGTCGATGCGATCCTGAACGCCTGGAAAGCGTATGCGGGAGGCGACAGCTATGCCGTCCAGTAAGCTGCTCAAGGAGCGTATCGAGAGCATTCAGGATACGATGAAGATCACGAACGCCATGTATCTGATCTCGTCGTCCAAGCTGCGCAAGGCACGCAAAAACTACCAGAATGTGCAGCCCTACTTCAACCGTATGCGGGATACCATTTCCCGTGTGGTGCCCCATCTGCCGGAAGAGCCGGTGCATCCGTTCTTCCATGAGCGCGGTTTCGAAAACCCCAAGCGGGCTTATATCGTGCTGACGGCAGACAAGGGCATGGCGGGCGCATACAACCAGAACGTCATCAAGTTCCTCAAGGAACACGCCGATGAAAACGACCGGTTCTATGTGATCGGCCAGACCGGCTACCGTGCACTTTATCACAGGGATCCCCGTCTGGTGGAGAATTTCCATTACAGTGCTACGGCTCCTACGCTGCAGCGCGCCCGCGATATCACGGTGGATGCCATCGATGATTTCAAGTCCGGCAAGCTGGATGAGATCTATCTGGTCTACACCAAGATCGAGAATGCTCTGACCAGCGAGCCGACCATGGTGCGTCTGCTGCCGCTGGACCGCGACCATCTGCAGCCCGCACCCAAAGGTCTGGGCGACCCCACCGGCGAGGTGGAGATGTTCCCGGATGCATGGACGGTGTTCGAACAGACCGCACCCATCTACATGCACGGCATGATCTTCGGCGCCATGACCGAGAGCTACTGCGCCGAGCAGAGCGCCCGCATGACCGCCATGGATTCCGCCACCAAGAGCGCCAACGATATGATCCGTGAGCTGCAGCTGGAATACAACCGCACCCGTCAGGGCTCTATCACGCAGGAGATCACCGAGATCATCGGCGGCGCGGCTGCGGTGCAGAACCGACAGAGCGTAGAATAAAATTCGCCCTCTCAAGCCGCTTCGCGTCCAGCTCCCCCAAAGGGGGAGCCCTTGGCAAAACCGGTAACTTTGCGTGGAATGCCAAAGCCTCTCACTTTGGGAGAGGTGGCAGCGCATCAGCGCTGACGGAGAGGGCGGAGTCGCTAGAAAGTAGCAACAAACAATAATTAAGAGGCAATCGTTATATGATACAGGGAACTATTATTCGTGTAGCCGGCCCTGTGGTGGATGTGCAGTTCACCGCAGGCAAGCTGCCTGCCCTGCAGGAGGCGCTGACCGTGACCGCTGAGGGCACCGAGCGCACCATGGAAGTGACGCAGCACGTCAACGAAACGACGGTGCGCTGCATCATGCTTTCCGCCAGTGAGGGTCTCGGAAAGGGCATGGCCGTGCAGGCCACCGGCCACGGTCTGACCGCGCCGGTGGGCGAGGGCACACTGGGCCGTATGTTCGACCCGCTGGGCCGCCCCATCGACGGCAAGGGTTCTGTGGATGATGTGCCGCACTGGCCCATCCACCGCAAGGCTCCCAGCTTTGCAGATCAGAAGCCCGCAACCGAGATCCTGGAGACCGGCATCAAGGTCATCGACCTGCTGGCTCCGTATGCAAAAGGCGGCAAGATCGGTCTGTTCGGCGGTGCAGGCGTCGGCAAGACCGTGCTGATCCAGGAACTGATCCACAACGTGGCCACCGAGCACGGCGGCTACTCCATCTTCACCGGTGTCGGCGAACGCTCCCGCGAGGGCTGCGACCTGTGGGGTGAGATGAACGCTTCCGGCGTTCTGAACAAGACCGCACTGGTTTTCGGCCAGATGAATGAGCCGCCAGGAGCACGTATGCGCGTGGCGGAGACCGGCCTGACCATGGCAGAGTACTTCCGTGAGGAGACCCATAAGGATGTGCTGCTGTTCATCGACAACATCTTCCGTTTCGTGCAGGCAGGTTCCGAGGTGTCGGCTCTGATGGGCCGTATGCCTTCGGCTGTGGGCTACCAGCCCACCTTGGCCAATGAGCTGGGCGCTCTGCAGGAGCGCATCACCTCCACAAAGGAAGGCTCCATCACCTCGGTGCAGGCCGTCTACGTCCCCGCCGATGACCTGACCGACCCGGCTCCCGCTACCACCTTCGCCCATCTGGACGCCACCACCGTGCTGTCCCGTAAGATCGTGGAGCAGGGCATTTACCCGGCTGTGGACCCGCTGGCCTCCACCTCCCGCATTCTGGAAGCAGATATTGTGGGCGAGGAGCACTACCGCGTGGCCCGCAAGGTGCAGTCCATCCTGCAGCGCTATCAGGAACTGCAGGATATCATCGCCATTCTGGGCATGGATGAGCTGGACGACAACGACAAGCTCACCGTGGCCCGTGCCCGCAAGCTGCAGAAGTTTTTGTCCCAGCCGTTCTCGGTGGCAGAAAACTTTACCGGCCTGAAGGGCAAGTATGTGCCCCTGAAGGATACCGTGCGCAGCTTTGCCGCCATTGTGGACGGCGAGGCTGACGACCTGCCCGAGTGGGCGTTCTTCAACGTTGGTACGCTGGAAGATGCCCGCCAGAAGGCTGCACAGACCTTGTCTGAGGAAAAGGGCGGTGCCGTCTGATGGACAAGTTCATCCTGAACATCACGGCATCCAGCGGCGAGTTCTATCAGGGCTACTGCGAGGACCTGACCCTGCCCACCGGCGACGGTGTGTACGGCGTGCAGGCCGGGCACAGCCCGGTGCTGGTGGCCCTGCACATGGGCATCCTGCATTTCGAGGCGGACGGCGAAAGCCGTGATGTGCTGGTGGGCGACGGCATTGCCGAGGTGACCCCTTCGTATGTGATGGTGCTGGTGGACAGCGCCGAGCGCCCGGAGGACATCGACAGGAACCGTGCTGAGGAAGCACGCATCCGCGCGCAGGAGCGTTTGCAGCACCAGCAGAGCATGCATGAATATTATCAGAGCAAGATCGCACTCAACCGCGCGATGCAGCGTCTGCAGACTGCTGCCAAGTACAAGCGCTGAGACCTGAACCCGCAAAACACCCGATTTTCTGGGGAATTTTCCCCGGAGAACGGGTGTTTTTTGTTGTGCGGGGCCGGAGGTCTTGACAGA
>CAKSZM010000096.1 GCA_934525735.1 uncultured Faecalibacterium sp.
ACCTCCTCAGGGCTCCAGATGACCCAGGTCACGGCGAAGGACACGCCGAAGGAGATGGCCATCATGATGATGTACTGTAGGGGCATATGCAGGTGTAGCAGAATGCCGAAGATGCCGGTGACGCCGGTGCCGGTGGCGCCCAGCCCCACGATGCTGGCGTACAGCGCACCGCAGGCACCGCCGGCCAGACCGCCGAGGAAGGGCTTGAAGTAGCGCAGGTTCACGCCGAAGATGGCCGGCTCGGTGATGCCCATGCAGGCAGACAGAGCAGAGGGCAGAGCCATGGACTTGACCTTGGTGTCCTTGCTCTTGAGGGCAACGGCCAGAGCGGCACCGCCCTGCGCCACGTTGGCGGCGCTGGCCAGCGGCAGCCAGTAGGTGTAGCCGTAACGGGCCAGCTGACCCAGATCGATCAGGGTGTACATGTGGTGGATACCGGCGACCACAGTGACCGCATACAGGCCGCCCATGATGAAGGAGCCGATGCCGTAGGGCATGGTGATCAGTGCCTGTACGCCGGTGATGATGCCATTTTCCAGTTTGGTGAACACGGGGCCGATGGCAGCCAGGGTCAGATAACCGGTGACGAACACGGACACCAGCGGGGTGACGAACAGGTCGAACATGGCGGGCACGACCTTGTGCAGCCGCTTTTCAATCTGGCACATGAGCCACACCGCGATGATGACCGGGATGACGTGGCCCTGATAGCCCACCAGCGGCACCGAGTACAGGCCGCCGAACACGGGCTGCATCACGTTGACGCCGTTGGAAACCGTCCATGCGTTCTGCAGGTCGGGGTGGATCATGATCATGCCGATGACCGCGCCCAGATACGGGTTGCCGCCGAACACCTTTGCGGCGGAGTAGGCGATGAGGATGGGCAGGAAGGTGTAGGCCGTGTTGGAGAACAGCTTTGCGAACACGTACACCGAGCCGGTGGTATCGATGTTCAAAAAGCCGTTGTTCACCATGAAGTTCAGCGCTTCCATGATGCCCATCAGGAAGCCGGAGGCCACGATGGCGGGGATGATGGGCACAAAGATGTCGCCCAGCGTCTTGATGGCTCGCTGATACCAGGGTGCCTTGGCGGCGGCAGCCTGCTTGACCTCTTCCTTGGTGCCGCCCTCGATGCCGGCCAGCTGGATAAACTCGTCGTAGACCTTGTTCACCGTGCCGGTGCCGAAGATGATCTGCAGCTGACCCTGTGCCTCAAAGACGCCTTTGGCTCCCTCGGCATTTTCCAGCTCCTGTTTGTTGACCTTCGAGTTGTCTGCGATGACCAGACGCAGGCGGGTGGCGCAATGCGCTGCCGAGACAATATTCTCTTTGCCGCCGATGCAGTCCAGAACCTGCTGTGCCGCGTGTTTGTAATCCATACTGCTTCTCCTTTTCCTGAGTGTGGGTGATCTGATGTCCTGATTTGAAATCGGTTTCATTGACACTATTATACGATAAACAGCAAAATAGTTCCATTCGCAGAGGGCATAAAGTTCAGGCTGGTTCTGTTATTGATTTCACATGGTTTCATATTGTGTACTGTGCAGGGTGACAGGAAAAGGCTTCCCCCACGGGGGAAGGCGATTCAGTCCCCCGTACTTTCCCGGCAGACAAGCTCATAGCCCAGCATCTGGCTGCGGGGCACGGCGTGGGGGTCGTTCAGCAGCTCCATCAGCAGGGCGGCGGCGTCCCGCCCGGCGGTCTTGTAGTGCAGATGCGCACTGGTCAGCGGCACAAAGGCGCTGCGCCCCACCTTGCTGTCGCCCATCGATGCGATCATCAGATCTTCCGGGATGCGCAGGTCGGTCTCCCGGCAATACTGCATGGCACCCAGCGCAATGGCGTCGGTGGCGCAGAACAGGCAGTCGATGTGCGGATCGCGCTCCAGCAGCTTTCCGGCCTGCTCATAGCCAGAGTCGGAGTTGAACTTTGCCACGGCCATCCGCTGCGGGTGCAGGGGCAGTCCGGCATCTTTCAGGGCAGCTTCAAAACCGGCCCGGCGCTGCTGGCCTGCGGCGGCATCCAGCAGTGTCACGCCGATGTAGCCGGGGGCGCGGCGGCCCTTTGCCAGCATATGGGACGTGACGGCCCGGGCAGCCCCGGCATCATCGTGATAAACCGAGCAGCAGCCCGGGAAATTCTGGCTCAAAACCACTACCGGCACATGCAAATGCTCCAGCACAGCCTTGTGCTCCGGGGTGTACACCGTCGCAATGAGGATGATGCCGTCCACGGTGTTCTGACGCAGAGTGTCCAGCGCGCGCAGCTCCTTTTTGATGTCGTTGGCGGTGTTGACGAGAAGCAGCTGATAGCCGGATTCTTCCAGCACGCTGCCAATACCCTCCACCATGCGGGGGCAGCTGTCGCTGGAGAGCTTGGGCAGGATGACGCCGATCTGCCGGGTGCGGCGTGTGCGCAGCATCTGTGCCTGCGCACTGGGATGGTAGCCGGTGGCTTCCACTGCCGCTTCGATGACGGCCCGCTTGTCGGCGCTGAGATAGCCGCCGTTGAAGTAGCGGCTCACGGCAGCCTTGGAGACCCCGGCGTACTGTGCAAACTCGGTGATGTTCATGGAATGCCTCCTTGAATCTGTGATCGATTCCAGTCTAACCGTGCAGAGCGGCATTGTCAACGTTTTTGCGCGCTGCAGGGCTTTTTTGTGTTGACTTGCCCGGGCCGGTGTGCTAGAATATGCCGATGTATGCAGAAAAAGCGAAAGGAAACTTGGATGGATCTGACAAAACAGTTCTTTAAATATGTATCCCAGAATATTTTCGGCCTGCTGGGCACCTCGTGCTACATTCTGGCCGACACCTATTTCATCTCACAGGCGGCGGGCACCGACGGCGTCACCCTGCTCAACCTCTGCCTGCCGGTGTACAACTTTATCTTTGCCATCGGCTCCATGATCGGCCTTGGCGCGGCCACCCGTTACGCCATCTTGAAGGCGCAGGGCGACGGGCGCTGCCAGCGCTATTTCTCCAATGCTGTGTTTTGTGCCTGCGTGCTGAGCATCCCCTTTTTGCTGGTGGGCATCTTTGCGCCCGGCGGGCTGCTGCGGCTCATGGGCGGCGATGCACAGATCGTGGCGCTGGGCACCGGCTATGCCCGCATCTTCCTCATGTTCACGCCGTTTTTTATGTGCAACTACATCGTTTCGGCCTTTGTCCGCAACGACGGCGACCCGTCCCTTGCCATGGTGGCGACCCTGAGCGGCAGTCTGTTCAATGTTGTGTTCGACTACATCTTCATGTTCCCCATGGGGCTGGGGCTGCCGGGCGCGGCGCTGGCGACGGCGGTGTCCCCGGTACTCAGTATCGCTATCTGCAGCCGCCACTTCTTTAAAAAGGAAAACAGCATCGCCTTTGTGCGGCAGCTGCCCTCGGCGAAGCTGCTGGGCCAAAGCTGCCAGCTGGGCATCTCCGGCTTTGTGGGCGAGATGAGCTCCGGCGTCACCACTACGGTGTTCAACTTCCTGCTACTGGGTCTGGCCGGTAATGTGGCGGTGGCGGCCTACGGCGTTATTGCAAACTTTGCACTGGTGGCAACGGCCATCTTCAACGGCGTGGCACAGGGCGCGCAGCCGCTGGTAAGCGAATGCTACGGCAAGAGCGACCGCGCCGGTGCGAAAAAGCTGCTCATTCTCGGCAGCTGCACGGCGCTGGCGCTTGCGGCAGCGCTGTATGCGGTGGTGTTCGGTGCCACCGACCCGCTGGTGGCGGTGTTCAACAGCGAAAACTCCGCCCAGATGGCCCAGTTTGCCCACATGGGCATGCGGCTGTACTTCGTGGGGTACTTCTTTGCCGGGTTCAACATCGCAGCGGCGGGCTATCTCAGCGCCACCAACCGCCCGGCGGAAGCCTCGGTCACCTCACTGTGCCGCGGTATGGTAGCCATTGTGGCCTGTTCGCTGGTCCTGAGCCGCCTGTTTGGCATGAACGGCGTGTGGGCGGCCTTCCCGGCATCGGAGCTGCTCACGGCGCTGCTGACCCTCTTTTTGCTGCTGCGTGGCAGAAACGGGAAAAGCGCAGGGAAAAACAACTGAAATTCCGTTGACTTGGGAGAAAAAAAGCCCAAAACTCCGGTTCCGCTTGAAGCCTACTGAAAAATAGGCATACTGAGCGTGGGAAAGCAGATGGTTAAAAATCTTAACCATAGAAACGAGAGTAATTTGTATGAATCCTTAAATATAAAGCTCCTGTTCGCGCAGGGATTCCTCCGGGGAAAGCCCGGACTGCGCGGCATGACCGGCCATCGCCCGCCACTGTGCGGGGGACTGGCCGGTTTCTTTTTTGAACACCCGGCACAGATAGTTGGCACCGGAAAAGCCGCACAGGCTGGCCACCACGTCAAGGGTGTACTCCCGGTGCAGCAGCAGCCGCTGGGCGGCTTCGATGCGCACGGTGGTCAGGTAGCGCCCCGGCGGAACCCCGATGGCAGCGGTGAAGGTGCGCACCAGATGACTCTTGGAGACACCCAGCCGTTCGCTCAGCTCCTCCACACCGTAAAGTCCCGCGTAGTTGGCGCGGATATCTTCGATGGCGGCCTGCACCAGCGGCGGCAGGGCCGGGGCGGCGCTGTCGGCATCGGCCAGTTCGCACAGCAGGGCATAGGCCAGCTGGCTGCGCGCCCGGCTGTGGCCGGCAGGTTCCTCGGCCAGCCGGCCCATCAGTTCGGCAGCGGCGGGGCAGGAGCCGCCTTTTGCAAGGAAAGGCAGCTCCCGCAGACCGGTGAGAAACTGCCCGGCGGCCTGCCCGGTGAGCTGCACGCAGAGCAGGTGGCAGGCGTCAGCTTGTGCCGGGGCAAGGGCCAGCGGGGCGCGGCTGAGGATCAGGTGCCCGGCAGGCACGGTCTGGGGCGGCAGGATCAGCGCAGCGCCGGCCGGCGAAGGCCCGGCCCCCGGTACGGAGGCGGTGCACCTGCCGCTGGACACAAGGCACACCCACAGCCCCTCGCCCGAGAGGGTGAGAACGGAGGAAAGCTGAAGATCCTGCACCGAAGCTGGGGCGGCGACGGCATTCCAGTCAAACAGCAATATCTGACACCTCTAATCAATAAAATGCTATTTTATATCACAAAATTATCTGTTATTATAGTACCAACGAAACAACATGCCGTCAAGGGCATGCCAAACAGAAAATTTATGGAGGCAAACGATTATGGCTTCGATTAGCTGCCAGCACATCTATAAGATCTATCCGGGCGCTACCGCTCCTTC
>CAKSZM010000097.1 GCA_934525735.1 uncultured Faecalibacterium sp.
AACTTCGAGACCAGCATCCCGGTGGGCTTCTTCTGCTACCCCATCAGCCAGGCGGCCGACATCACCGCCTTCAAGGCAACCACGGTGCCTGCCGGCGAGGACCAGAAGCCCATGATCGAGCAGTGCTGTGAGATCGTGCACAAGTTCAATTCTGTGTATGGCGAAACTCTGGTGGAGCCGGAGATCGTTCTGCCTCAGAACGCTGCCTGCCTGCGTCTGCCCGGCATCGACGGCAAGGCCAAGATGAGCAAGAGCCTTGGCAACTGCATCTACCTGTCCGAGGAACCCGAGGACATCAAGAAGAAGGTCATGTCCATGTACACCGACCCGGATCATCTGCGGGTGCAGGATCCCGGCAAGGTGGAGGGCAACCCGGTGTTCATCTATCTGGACGCATTCTGCCGCCCGGAGCATTTTGCCGAGTTCCTGCCCGAGTACCAGAACCTCGATGAGCTGAAGGCACACTATCAGCGCGGCGGCCTGGGCGATGTGAAGGTGAAGAAGTTCCTGAACAACGTCATGCAGACCGAGCTGGAGCCTATCCGCACCCGCCGCAAGGAGTGGGAGCAGCGCCTGCCGGAGGTCGTCGAGATCCTCAAGGCTGGCAGCGCCTACGCTGAAAAGACCGCCGCCGCCACTCTCGCCGACGTCCGCAAGTCCATGCGCATCGACTACTTCGACAACGATAACCTGCTGAAATAAAACGCGAAAGGGGCTGTTACACGGTTGCTATACTGTGTGACGGCCTCTTTTTGATTTCAAAAAAAGGAAAAGATCTATCATGTATCAGGCTTCCGACGCACGTTATTCTTCCATGCCGTACCACCGCTGCGGTAAGAGCGGCCTGCTGCTGCCCGCCGTCTCGCTGGGCTTCTGGCATAACTTCGGCGATACCGCCCGCTATGAGAACATGGAAAAACTGTGTTTCACGGCATTTGACCACGGCATTACCCACTTTGACCTGGCCAACAACTACGGCCCGGAACCGGGCAGTGCCGAAAAGAACTTCGGCCGTATTTTCCGGGAAAACTTCCGCCCCTACCGCGATGAGCTGATCATCAGCACCAAGGCGGGCTATACCATGTGGGACGGCCCCTACGGCGACTGGGGCAGCCGCAAGTATCTGCTGGCAAGCCTTGACCAGAGCCTTACACGGATGGGGCTGGACTATGTGGATATCTTCTATCATCACCGCATGGATCCCAACACTCCGCTGGAAGAGACCATGGGCGCACTGGCCACGGCCGTGCAGAGCGGCAAGGCGCTGTATGCGGGTCTGTCCAATTACAACGGCGAGACGCTGGAAAAGGCCGCGGCCATCCTGACGGAACTGCATGTGCCCTTTGTCATCAACCAGAACCGTTACTCCATTTTTGACCGTACCATCGAACAGAACGGCCTGAAGGAAACGGCTGACCGTCTGGGCAAGGGTATCATCGCCTTCAGCCCGCTGGCGCAGGGCCTGCTGACCGACCGCTATCTCCACGGCATCCCGGAGGACAGCCGGGTGCGCACCGACGGACGTTTCCTGAAAGAAACTGCCCTCACCGAGGATAAGCTGGCGCAGATCCGCGCACTGAACGAGATCGCCGCCGCCCGCGGACAGACGCTGGCCGAGATGGCGCTGGCGTGGCTCCTGAAGGACGGCAAGGTGACCAGTGTACTGATCGGCGCATCCCGTCCGGAACAGATCCTTGATAATATCAAGGCGCTGGAGAATACAAGCTTTACCGAAGAAGAGCTGAAAGCCATCGACAAGGCTTCGGGATTTGGAGAAGAATGATGCAGAAAACGGTATGGATCACCGGCGCAAGCTCCGGCATCGGCCGCGAGTTTGCCCGCCGCTACGCAAAGATGGGCTGCCGCCTCATCCTCACCGCCCGCCGCGCCGACCGGCTGGAAGCGCTGGCAGAAGAGCTGAAACAGGCGCACGGTACGGTCTGCCGTATCCTGACGGCAGACCTCGCCTGCGAGGAGGAGTGCACCCGCCTTTGCAAGGAGCTGGAAGGGGAGACGCTGGATATTTTCATCAACAACGCCGGGTTCGGCGTCTGCGGAAGCTATCTGGAAACGGATGCTGCCAAGGAAGAGGAAATGGTCCGGGTCAATGTGGAAGCCATGGCGCGGCTGTTCCGGTTCGCTGTGCGCAAAATGCAGGCGGAGGGCGGCGGCACCATCCTGAATGTGGCGTCCTCGGCAGGACTGCTGCCCGGCGGGCCGTATATGGCGGGCTACTACGCCAGCAAGGCCTATGTGGCCAGCCTGACCCGGGGCGTGGCCGAAGAGCTGCGCCAGATGCACAGCCCGGTGTATGTCTGCGCCCTCTGCCCGGGGCCGGTGGACACCGAGTTCAACGACCGGGCAGGCGTTATCTTTGCACTCAAGGGCATCACGCCGGAGTTCTGCGTGGACGAAGCACTGCTGGGCATGATGCGCCACAAGACCATCATCGTGCCGTCGGCCTTCATGCGGCTGTGCACATCGGTGCAGAAGCTGGTGCCCACCCCGCTGCTGATGCCCATCGTGGCCCGGCAGCAGAAGAAAAAGCTGGGATAAAAGACAAAAAGGACACCCTTGGCAACAAGCCCAAAAATCTGCAGCCGTTTTTGTGCGTTCCGATTGTGTGTAAAAGATTGTATACAAGACAAAATGGCCTCTTGAGTGAATTTTGCAATTTTTTACGAAAAAATCTGAGCACAAAAAGAAAACACGGTCAATTTGTAAAAGAAAATGCCTTGACAGCGCCGGAAAAGAATGTTAGTCTAGTATACAAGAGAGGTTCGGCCGCGCAGCTGCTGCGGCTGCACCCGGCAAAGCAAGTATGGGGCATTTCCCCGCTGAAAGAACAATCTGATTGGAGGACTCTATTATGGCACAGTGCACTCCCAAATCTTTTGATCTGACCGGCAAGGTCGCGCTGATCACCGGCGCATCCTACGGCATCGGCATGGCGATTGCTAAGGCAATGGCAGCCAACGGCGCTACCATCGTGTTCAACGACATCAAGCAGGAGCTGGTCGATAAGGGCCTGGCTGCTTATGAGGAAGCCGGCATCAAGGCACACGGCTACGTCTGCGACGTTACCGATGAGGATGCTGTCAACGCTCTGGTGGCAAAGGTCACCGAGGAAGTGGGCCACATCAACATTCTGGTCAACAACGCCGGTATCATCAAGCGCATCCCCATGACCGAGATGAGCGCTGCGCAGTTCCGTCAGGTCATCGATGTGGATCTGAACGCGCCCTTCATCGTGTCCAAGGCTGTCATTCCCGATATGATCGCACAGGGCGGCGGCAAGATCATCAACATCTGCTCCATGATGAGCGAGCTGGGCCGTGAGACGGTTTCCGCTTATGCTGCAGCCAAGGGCGGCCTGAAGATGCTGACCAAGAACATCGCTTCCGAGTACGGCCAGTACAACATCCAGTGCAACGGCATCGGACCCGGCTACATCGCCACCCCGCAGACCGCACCTCTGCGTGAGCGCCAGCCCGACGGCAGCCGGCATCCCTTCGACAGCTTCATCGTTGCCAAGACCCCTGCAGGCCGCTGGGGCGAGGCAGAGGATCTGGGCGGACCCGCTGTGTTCCTGGCATCTGAGGCTTCCGACTTTGTCAACGGCCTGATCCTGTATGTCGACGGCGGCATCCTGGCCTACATCGGTAAGCAGCCCCAGTAATCGCTGAGGAGACTCCGAAGAACCAAGCACGGCGGCAGCCGGGCGGGCAAGTCCTGTCCCGCTGCCGCCGTTTTGCATTTGTACCGGAAAGGATGTTATGCTATAATGGAAAAGAATCATAAGGACGCCGCATGGGTGCCCCATGCTGAGATCGAACCGGAAGTATGCGGACAGGGCGTGAAGCGCCGCGTTCTGGCCTACAGCAAGGACGCCATGTGCGTGGAGAACATCTTTGAGACCGGCGGTGTGGGTGCCATGCACTGCCATCCCCACACCCAGATCAGCTATGTGGTCTCCGGCCGCTTCCGCTTTACCATCGGGGACGAGACCCGCGAGGTCGGCCCCGGCGATACGCTGCTCAAGCAGAACGGCGTCATGCACGGCTGCGTCTGTCTGGAAGCCGGTGTGCTGCTGGACTTCTTTACCCCCATGCGGGATGAATTTGTATAACTGCCTGCCCGACAGGCAGGGAATAGAAGAAGGGAAAAAACAAATCATGAAAATTGCACTCATCAACGAAAACAGTCAGGCTGCCAAGAACGGCATCATCGAAGCCGCCCTGAAGAAGGTCGTGGAGCCTATGGGCCACGAGGTGGTCAACTATGGCATGTACGCTGCCGACGATGCTGCCCAGCTGACCTACGTCCAGTGCGGCATTCTGGCAGCCATCCTGCTGAACAGCGGCGCCGCCGACTACGTCATCACCGGCTGCGGCACCGGCGAGGGTGCCATGCTGGCGCTGAACAGCTTCCCCGGCGTGATCTGCGGCCATGTGGAGGATCCTGTGGACGCCTACACCTTTGCCCATGTCAACGACGGCAACGCCGTCGCCATGCCCTTTGCCAAGGGCTTCGGCTGGGGCGGCGAGCTGAACCTCGAATACTGCTTCGAGAAGCTGTTCGGCTTCGGCCACGGTCAGGGCTACCCCAAGGAGCGTGTGGAGCCGGAGCAGCGCAACAAGAAGATCCTGGACGGCGTGCGCGCTGCCACCTTCAAGCCGCTGATCGAGTGCCTGAAGAGCATCGATCAGGATCTGCTGAAAGGCGCAGTGGCCGGTGAAAAGTTCAGCGAGCTGTTCTTTGCTTCCTGCAAGGACGAAGAGCTGGCAGCATACGTCAAGACGCTGCTGTAAGAGGATGCTGCTATGGGCTGGCTTTATCATCTGAACGCAGGCAT
>CAKSZM010000098.1 GCA_934525735.1 uncultured Faecalibacterium sp.
ATCTACACGGTGGGTCTGCCCAGCATCGCCATGCAGTGCGTGGGCAGCCTGATGACCTTTGGCATGAACCTGATCCTCATGGCCTTCTCGGCTACGGCGGTGGCGGTGTTCGGCGTCTACTTCAAGCTGCAGAGCTTCGTGTTCATGCCCATTTTCGGCCTGAACAACGGCATGGTGCCCATCATCAGCTACAACTACGGCGCCCGCAGACCGGACCGCGTGAAAAAGACCATCAAGCTGGCGGTGTGCTACGCCGAAGGCATCATGCTGGTGGGCTTCTGCATCTTCCAGTTCGCGCCCCGGCAGGTGCTGGGCATCTTTGCGGCCAGCGATGCCATGCTGGCCATCGGCATCCCGGCCATGCGCATCATCTGCCTGCATTTCCTGCTGGCGGGTGCCAGCATCGTGCTCGGCTCGGTGTTTCAGGCACTGGGCAACGGCATCTTCAGCCTCATCGTTTCGGTCTGCCGTCAGCTGTTCGTCCTGCTGCCGGCTGCATGGCTGCTGGCACAGACCGGCAATGTCAACAATGTCTGGTGGGCCTTCCTCATCGCTGAGATCGTCAGTGTCCTGATGAGTCTGGCCTTCTATGCCCGTATCAACAAAACGACCATCGCACCCCTGTACCACTGACCCGGGTGCGGGCAGACAGCCCTGCAAACGAAAGGAACGTGAACTCTATGGTAAAAAAGCTGAAATGGAATCTCGTCCTCATGAGCCTGTTGTACCTCGGCCTGGGCATCTTTCTGGTCATGAAGCCGGGCACGGCGCTCAACATCGTCTGCTACGCGCTGGGCGGCGTGGTGCTGGTCTGCGCAGCCGTGCAGCTCATCCGCTATTTTGTGGTGGAACGCGGTGTGTTCCAGAGCCAGCTCACCCTGATCTCCGGCATCATCTGTCTGGCGCTGGGCGCTTTCCTGCTGCTGCGCAGCGATATCGTGGTGAGCATCCTGCCCATTGTGTTCGGCCTGTTCGTCATCTTTGACGCCATCGGCCGGGTGCAGAACGCGCTGGATCTGCGCCGCTGCGGCTACTCCAGCTGGAAAGGCTTTCTGCTGCTGCCGGTGCTCAGCGTGGTGCTGGGCGTGGTGCTCATCATCAACCCCTTCGGCGCAATGGAAACGCTGGTGATGGCCATCGGCGTCATCCTGATCATCGAGGGCGCCATCAACCTGCTCAGCGCCCTGTACACGGTGTTGGCGGTGCGCCGCTTTGCAAAGCTGCACCCGGAGACCCAGTCCATGCTGGAATCCCTGACCGGCGAAGACCTGAACGGCGACGGCGTGGTTGCCCCGGATGTGACCCGCACCGATGCCGAAGCCAGTGCTGTGGAGCTGGATGAGGTGGACGAGAGTGCCGCCGTGGAGCAGGAGAACGAGAAAAATTAACGGGCTTGCCCTCTCAGTCTCGCTCTGCTCGCCAGCTCCCCCAAAGTGGGAGCCCTTGGCAGTCCACACAAGGTTCATCTCTTTGCCAAGGCCTCTCCCTTTGAGGAAAGACTTCCCCCGCGCCGGGGGAAGATGTCGCGTAGCGACAAAAGGGGGAGTGTGGAACGGCGTAAGCCGTGACGGAGAGGGCGAGCACGCTGCCCAAAAGCATAAATGAGTAAATCTATAACAGAAAAAGGATAAAAGAGAAATGGAAAAGTACGATCTGATCATCGTTGGCGCCGGCCCGGCCGGCATCTTTACCGCCGTGGAGTTGCTGCGCCACGGCAGCAAGAAGAAGATCCTTCTGGTGGAAAAAGGCAAGCCCGTGGAAAAGCGCCACTGCCCCAAGGCAGAGGTCGGCCACTGCGTCAACTGCCGCCCCACCTGCGCCATCACCACCGGTTTCTCCGGTGCTGGTGCCTTCTCGGACGGCAAGCTGAGCCTGTCGCATGAGGTTGGCGGCGACCTGCCCACCCTCATCGGCGAAGATTTTGCACAGGAGCTGATCGATTACACCGACAAGATCTATCTGGAATTCGGCGCAGACCACCATGTGGAGGGCATCTACACCGGCGAGGACATCAAAGAGATCCGCAAGAATGCCATCCACGCCGGTCTGAAGCTGGTGGACTGCCCCATCCGCCATCTGGGCACCGAGAAGGCACAGGAGCTGTATCTGGCCATCCAGAACTATCTGGCCGACAACGGCGTGGAGCTGCTGTTCAACACCGAGTGCGAGAACATCATCCTCGAGAACGAGGAGTGCAAGGGCGTTCTGCTGAAGGACGGCGAGAACCTGCGCAGCGTCTATGCGGACGAAGTGGTCATCGGCACCGGCCGCCGCGGTGCGGACTGGCTGGAGAAGATCTGTGCCGAGCACCACATTGCCCACAAGCCCGGCACCGTGGACATCGGCGTGCGCGTGGAGTGCCGCAACGAGGTCATGGAAAAGGTGAACAAGGTGCTGTATGAGTCCAAGCTCATCGGCTACCCCAAGCCCTGGAAGAACAAGGTGCGCACCTTCTGCCAGAACCCCGGCGGCTTTGTGGCGCAGGAGAACTACGACAACGACCTTGCCGTGGTCAACGGCCACAGCTTCAAGGAGAAGAAGAGCGAGAACACCAACCTTGCCATTCTGGTGTCCCACAACTTCACAGAGCCGTTCAACCAGCCCATTGCCTACGCCCAGAAGGTGGGCGAGCTGACCAATATGCTGGGCGCGGGCCACATCATGGTGCAGCGCTACGGCGACATTCTGGACGGCAAGCGCACCTGGCAGAAGGAACTGGCACAGTCCAACGTCAAGCCCACCCTGAAGGACGCCGTGGCCGGTGATATCACCGCTGCAATGCCCTACCGCGCCATGACCAACATCATCGAGTTCATCAAGATGCTGGACATGGTGGTGCCCGGCTTTGCCGCCACCGAGACCCTGCTGTACAGCCCGGAGCTGAAGTTCTACTCCAACAAGGTCAAGATGGACGAGAATCTCGACACCAACATCAAGGGCCTGCACTGCTTGGGCGACTCTTCCGGCTGGACCCGCGGCCTGATGATGGCTTCGGTCATGGGCGTGCTCATGGGCCGCAAGCTGGCCGAAAAGGAAGGCTGCTGAACCGGTTTTCCTGCCCCGTAAACGCAAAAATTCCCGGCACCTTCCGGTGCCGGGAATTTTTTATGTTATGCGTTGAACATGTCCTTCAGCTTTTTGAAGAAGCCCTTGCGCTTTTCGTAGTTTTCCTCTTTCAGGGTGCCCTCAAATTTCTTCAGGGCGTCGCGCTGGGTCTTGTTCAGCTTTTTGGGGATCTCCACCTCGCACTTGACGTACATGTCGCCGCGGCCGCGGCCGTTCAGGTACTGGATGCCCTTGCCGCGCAGACGGAAGGTGGTGCCGCTCTGGGTGCCTTCGGGCACGGTGTACTCCACCTTGCCGTCGATGGACGGCACCTGAATGCTGTCGCCCAGCACTGCCTGACTGTAGGTGATGGGCACCGTGACCCACACATCGTAGCCGTCGCGCTGGAACACCTCGCTGGGCCGCACGGTGACCATGACGATCACATCACCGGAGGGGCCGCCGTTGGCACCGGCATCGCCCATGCCGCGCAGTGCAAAGCTCTGATCGTCGTCGATGCCCATGGGGATGGACACCTCCAGCGTCTTCTTGCTTGCCACCTTGCCACTGCCATGGCAGACCTTGCAGGGGTTCTTGACCAGCTTGCCCTTGCCGCCGCAGCGGGAGCAGGGCTGCTGGGTCTGCATCACGCCGAAGGGGGTGCGCTGCTGACGGATCACGAAGCCGCGGCCGCCGCAGTCCGGGCAGGTCTCGGGGCTGGTACCGGCGGCACAGCCGCTGCCGTGGCACTCGGTGCACTCCTGCTGGCGGGTGATGGTGATGTTCTTCTTGCAACCGTGCACGGCCTCGTCAAAGCTCAGGGTGATACGCACACGGATGTCCTGACCCTTGCGGGGGGCGTTGGGATTGGCCCGACGGGACGAACCGCCAAAGCCGCCGAAACCACCGCCGAAGATATCGCCGAAGATGTCGCCCAGATCCACACCGTCGCCGCCGAAACCGCCGAAGCCGCCCGCACCGGGGCCGCCGCCGTTCTGGGCTGCGTAGGCCGGGTCAACGCCTGCAAAGCCGTACTGGTCGTACAGCTGGCGCTTTTTCGGGTCCGAAAGCACCTCGTTTGCCTCATTGACTTCCTTGAACTTTTCCTCGGCGTCCTTATCGCCGGGGTTGTAGTCCGGGTGGTACTTCATAGCGAGCTTGCGGTAGGCCTTTTTGATCTCCGCGTCCGTCGCCGTTTTGGATACCCCCAGCACTTCGTAGTAATCACGCTTTTCCTGTGCCATATCCACTCACCTCTCCGGGAACGTCCTCCCCGGGACTTGTTCCCGGTGGTTCCTCGCTCTATAACCAGCAAGAGCCGCCCCGGCCAAAACCGGAGCGGCTTTTGCTATTCATGCGTGTGTGTCCGCCGGTTTGGCCGGGCACACACTGCTCATTTCAGTTGGATCAGACTTCCTTGAAGTCAGCATCGACGACACCGTCATCGCTGGGCTTCGTCTGATTGCTGTTTGCGCCTGCATCGGGGCCGGGCTGTGCGCCTGCGGCCTGCTGTGCAGCGGCAGCAGCCTGATACATCTTCTCAAAGACCTGGCTCAGAGCTTCCTGCTTTGCCTTGATGTCGTCCACATTGCCGGACTGGACAGCGGTCTTCAGGTCGGCCAGCTTTGCCTCGGCATCGCTCTTCACGTCTGCGGGCAGCTTATCGCCGTTCTCCTTCAGCATCTTCTCGGTCTGGAACACCATCTGGTCGGCACCGTTGCGGATATCGACCTCTTCACG
>CAKSZM010000099.1 GCA_934525735.1 uncultured Faecalibacterium sp.
ATCATCACTTCGTTGTTTACGCTGCTGGCCATCCTGCTGGTGTTGTTCATCCTCATGCAGCTGATGCCCGGTTCGCCTTTCAACGATGAAAAGCTGACGCCGGAAATGCGCGCATCCCTGTACGCAAAGTATGGTCTGGATCAGCCCATCTATGTACAGTTCTTCCGCTATGTGGGCAACATGCTGCGCGGCGACTTCGGCGTCAGCTACAACATCTCCAAGAACACGCCCATCTCCCAGCTGATCCAGTCCCGTCTGCCCATCTCCATCCGTGTGGGCGGCATGGCCGTCACGCTGGGCGCCATTGTGGGCCTGATCCTGGGCGTCGTCGCCGCTCTGAAGCGGGATACCATCTTCGACACTCTGGCCACCATCATCTCGGTCATCGGTGTGTCGGTGCCTTCCTATGTGTTCGCACTGGCGCTGAGCTACACCTTCGGCTTCAAGCTGAAGTGGTTCCCGATGCTGTTCTCGGCCAAGGATGTGTTTGGTTCCAGCATTCTGCCCAGCATTTCGCTGTCCATGTTTACCATGGCCTCCATTGCCCGCTTTACCCGCAGTGAGATGATCGAAGTTCTGGATTCCGATTACATGCTGCTGGCCGAGAGCAAGGGCATTTCCGGCCCGGCGCTGATCTTCCGCCACGCGCTGCGCAATGCGCTGATCCCCATTATCACCGTGCTGGCCCCGCTGATCGTGGACCTGATGACCGGCTCGCTGGTGGTGGAGAAGATCTTCGCCATTCCCGGCGTGGGCAGCCTGCTGGTGACGGCCATCCAGTCCAACGACTACAATGTGGTCATCAGCCTGAGCTTTATCTACAGTGCCATGTACATTGGCATCATGCTGGTCGTTGACCTGCTGTACGGCATCATCGACCCGCGCATCCGTCTGGCAAAGGGGGACGACTGATATGGCAGAAAAAGCAATTCGCCTTGGCGGCGAATCCACTGCTGACGCCATCGTCAGCGCCGTGGATACCATGTATTCCGAGCACACCTTCAGCGGGAAGGACTTCACCCTCAAGCACAACGACGACGAGATTGCCGTGGACTCCAACTTTGCGGCCCAGAGCTTCTGGAAGGATGTGCGGGTGCGCTTCTTCCGCAAGAAGAGCGCCGTGTTCGGCATGATCCTGATCATCCTCATCATGCTGCTGGCCATCTTCGGCCCGGGCGTGAACGAGTACACCTATTCCGGTCAGGACCTGAGCCAGAAGAACTTTGCGCCCCGTGTGCAGGTGCTGGAAAACTTCGGCATCCTGAACGGTGACGAAAAGATGAGCACCACTACCGGCTCCAAGACCGTCAATGCCTATCAGGAAAAGGGCAAGGACGATGTCTACTACTGGTTCGGCAGCGACCTGTACGGCCGTGATATCTGGACCCGTACCTGGGAGGGTGCCCGTGTTTCGCTGATCATCGCCGTGGCCGCCGCTGTCATCGATATGGTCATCGGCATGAGCTACGGTTTGATCTCGGGCTACTTCGGCGGAAAAGTGGATATGGTCATGCAGCGCTTTCTGGAAGTGGCCAACGGCATCCCCCGTCTGGTCATCGTCACGCTGCTTCTGCTGGTGCTGAAGCCCGGCATGGCCACCATCATCTTTGCCCTGATGCTGACCGAGTGGGTGGGCATGAGCCGCATCGCCCGCGCCGAGATGCTCAAGCTGAAGGATCAGGAGTTCGTTCTGGCCTCCCGCACGCTGGGCGCAGGCAGCTTCTTCATCATCTTCAAGGAAGTGCTGCCCAACATCATCGGACCCATCATCACGCAGGTCATGTTCAGCATCCCCACCGCCATCTTCACCGAGGCGTTCCTGTCCTTCGTCGGTCTGGGCATCCCGGTGCCGCAGTGCTCGCTGGGCTCCCTGATCAGTGAGCTGTACAACAGCTTCACCACCCACCCTTACCAGATCATCCCGCCCATCGTGGTCATGAGCCTGCTGATGCTCAGCTTCAACCTCGTGGCCGACGGCCTGCGCGAAGCTCTGGACCCCAAGATGAAGAGCATGTAAGGAGGAACACCCGATGCCTGAAAAGAACAAAGAACAGGTCCTCGCGGTGCGAGACCTGGATATTACCTTTAAGACCACCGCAGGTCAGGTGCACGCCATCCGCGGCGTGAATATCGACCTGTACAAGGGCGAGACGGTCGCTCTGGTGGGCGAATCCGGTTCCGGCAAGTCCGTTACCATGAAGGCAGCCATGGGCATTCTGGCCCAGAACGCCACCGTGAACAGCGGCTCCATCGAGTTCAGCTATCACCATGCCGACGGTACCCCGGAGACCGTGGATATCCTGAAAAAAGACAAGAAGTGGATCCGCCACCACATCAATGGCAAGCGCATCGCCATGGTGTTCCAGGACCCCATGACCAGCCTTGACCCCACCATGCAGATCGGCAAGCAGATCATGGAGGGTATGCTGTGGCACTTCAAGATGCCCAAGGACGCCGCCTATAAAAAGGCTGTGCAGCTGCTGGAAGAGGTGGGCATCACCGACGCTGAAAAGCGTATGAAGAGCTACCCGCACCAGCTGTCCGGCGGTATGCGTCAGCGCGTGGTCATTGCCATTGCACTGGCCTGCGACCCCGACCTGCTGATCTGCGATGAGCCCACCACCGCACTGGACGTGACCATTCAGGCCAAAATTCTGGAGCTGATCCGCAGCATCCAGCGGGAGCGCGGTATTTCGGTCATCTACATCACCCATGATCTGGGTGTTGTGGCAAAGGTCGCCGACTATGTGGACGTCATGTACGCGGGCAAGATCGTGGAGACCGGCACCATCGACGAGATCTTCTACGAGCCGCGCCACCCCTACACTTGGGGCCTGCTGTCCGCCATGCCCGATCTGGACACCGCCGATGACCGCCTGTATACCATCCCGGGTTCTCCGCCGAACCTGCTGCATGAGAAACCGGGCGATGCCTTTGCGCCCCGCAACCACTACGCCCTGAACATCGACGACGAAGTGGATCCGCCCATGTTCAAGATCAGCGATACCCACTATGCGGCTACCTGGCTGCTGGATCCCCGCGCGCCCAAGGTGGAGATGCCGCCGGAACTCAAGGCACGCATCGACCGCATGAAGGCGGAAGCAGAAAAGATCAAGGAGGCGGAATAAATGGCAGAACAGAACACTGCTCCGCTGCTGAAGGTGGAAGGCCTGAAGCAGTATTTCCGCGTGAGCAAAAGCTATACCGTCAAGGCTGTGGACGATGTGAGCTTCGAGATCTACCCCGGCGAGACCTACGGTCTGGTGGGCGAGTCCGGCTCCGGCAAGTCCACCATCGGCCGCAGCGTCATCCGCCTGTATGACCCCACTGCCGGTAAGATCACCTTTGACGGCCACGATATCAGCGGCAAGCTGAACCGCACCGAGAACGATGCCCTGCGCACCCAGATGCAGATGATCTTTCAGGACCCCATGGCGTCCCTGAACCCCCGCAAGAAGGTGGAGGACATCATCGGCGAAGGTCTGGACATCCATCATATGTACAAGACCAAGGATGAACGCCGCGAAAAGGTGGAAAAAATTCTGGCCAAGGTCGGCCTTGCACCGGAGCACGCCGAGCGCTACCCGCATCAGTTCTCCGGCGGTCAGCGCCAGCGCGTGGGTATCGCCCGCGCCCTCATCATGAACCCGAAGCTCATCATTGCCGATGAGTGCATCTCGGCGCTGGATGTGTCCATTCAGGCTCAGGTGGTCAATCTGATGAAGGATATCCAGCAGGAGACCGGCACGGCTTACCTGTTCATCGCCCATGACCTGTCCATGGTCAAGTACATCTCCGACCGCATCGGCGTGCTGCATCTGGGTCATCTGCTGGAGACGGGCACCACCGAAGAGATCTTCGAGAACCCGATCCACCCCTACACCCGCAGCCTGCTGTCGGCAATCCCGCTGCCGAACCCGGTTGTGGAAAAGCGCCGCGTGGCTGAGACCTACGACTACGCCACCTCCGGCATCGATTACAACAAGGGCACCAACCACCATGTGGGCGGCAGCCATTATGTCAAGTGCACCGACGAGGAGTTCGCCAAGTGGTGCAAGTGATCTGAAATAAACAAAAAGGGGCTGTTGCACATGCGACAGCCTCTATTTTTGTACGAATAGGCGTAAGAATCAAACAGTATCAATGTCTAACAAAAAAGCATGTGCAACAAATTTTCTCGAAAAACAGAAATTTTCGATGGATTTGTGATGCACATGCTTTTTTGAATTATTTGATTATACGTTTGATTTTGAAAAAGACTGCTGCACTTTCGGCTAAAACGATGTGCAACAGCCCCTTTTTTGCGTCTCATAATTTTTCCTGCGGCGAAAAGACAGTGCTGCCGTCCAACCGTTGCTGCAGGGTGCCTTCGATCTGGCGCAGGCATTCCATCAGGGGGGGTGAACACGCCGCACTTTCCGTTCAGGATGCTGTCCGGGATGCCGATCTTGCCGATGTCGTGCAAAGCCGAAGCCAGCGGGATGATATCCTGCTACTGGTTTGTGATGAGGTACTGTCCGGGGTTCATTGAAAAAATTCATCCGCATATGTTCCGGCACACCTTCGTCAGCATTCTGTTGTCCAATCCCAATATCGGTGTGGCGACAGTCGCCGCAGAAGCCGGACACGCACAGCCCAGTACTACCCTTGCAATTTACACGCAGGTCTATGACAAGCGGCGCAAAGAGATTCGCAATCAGATGAGCAAGGAACTGTACGAATGAGCAAAAAAGAAGCACGAAGGCTGGAACCTTCGTGCTTTTTTGGTGG
>CAKSZM010000100.1 GCA_934525735.1 uncultured Faecalibacterium sp.
TCGCTGGGCAGGGAAACGCTGCCCAGCTGACGCATCTTCTTTTTGCCTTCCTTCTGCTTTTCCAGCAGCTTCTTTTTGCGGGAGATATCGCCGCCGTAGCACTTGGCCAGCACGTCCTTGCGCATGGCCTTGACCGTCTCGCGGGCGATGATCTTGCCGCCGATGGCGGCCTGCACCGGGATCTCGAACAGGTTGCGGGGGATGTTGTCCCGCAGTTTTTCGCAGATGCGGCGGCCCTTGGCGTAGGCGTTGTCACGGAATACGATCATGGACAGTGCGTCTACGGGGTCGCCGTTGAGCAGGAAATCCAGCTTGACCAGATCGCTCTCGCGGTACTCCTTGAACTCATAGTCGTAGCTGGCGTAACCGCGGCTTCGGCTCTTGATGGCGTCGAAGAAATCGTACACGATCTCGCCCAGCGGCAGAGCGTAGTGCAGATCCACACGCACATCGTCCAGATACTTCATATCGATCAGCGCACCGCGCTTGCTCTGGCACAGATCCATCAGGCCGCCCACATAATCGTTGGGTGTGTACAGGTGCACGTCCACGAACGGCTCTTCCTGCTTGACGATGTTGGAGGGGTCCGGATAACTGGAGGGGTTATCGATCATCTCCACGGTGCCGTCGGTCAGGGTCAGGCGGTAGCGCACGCTGGGCGTGGTGGTGATGATGTCCAGATCGAACTCCCGTTCCAGACGCTCGGTGATGATCTCCATGTGCAGCAGGCCGAGGAAGCCGCAGCGGAAGCCGAAGCCCAGCGCGGCGCTGGTCTCCAGCTCAAAGGTCAGGGAAGCGTCATTCAGCTGCAGCTTTTCCAGCGCGTCCTTCAGGTCGGGGTACTTTGCGCCGTCGGCGGGATAGATGCCGCAGAACACCATGGGCTTGACCTGGCGGTAGCCGGGCAGAGCTTCCGGAGTAGGGTTGTTCGCCAGCGTGACGGTGTCGCCCACGCGGGTGTCCTGCACCGTCTTGATGCTGGCGGTCAGATAGCCGACCTCGCCGGCCTGCAGCTGTGCGCAGGGGGTCAGGCTGGTGGCACCCATGTGGCCCACTTCCACCAGAGTGAACTCGGCACCGGTGGCCATCAGACGGATGGTGTCGCCGGGCTTGACCGTACCCTCAAACACGCGGATATAGACGATGACGCCTTTGTAGCTGTCATAGATGCTGTCGAAGATCAGAGCTTTCAGCGGGGCATCCGGGTCGCCGGTGGGAGCGGGGATGTCGCTGACCACCCGTTCCAGCACCTGATCCACGTTCAGACCGGTCTTGGCCGAAACGCGGGGCGCGTCCAGACAGGGCAGGCCGATCACGTCCTCCACTTCCTGCGCTACCTCGTCCGGGTGTGCGCTGGGCAGGTCGATCTTGTTCAGGATGGGCACCAGTTCCAGATCATGCTCCAGTGCCATGTAGGTGTTGGCCAGCGTCTGGGCTTCCACGCCCTGGGTGGCGTCCACCACCAGAATGGCACCCTCGCAGGCGGCCAGACTGCGGCTGACTTCGTAAGCAAAGTCCACGTGGCCCGGGGTGTCGATGAGGTTGAACTCGTAGGTCTTGCCGTCCTTGGCGGTGTAGTTCATGGTCACGGCGCGCGCCTTGATGGTGATGCCGCGCTCGCGCTCAATGTCCATGTTGTCGAGGATCTGATCCTCCATGGTGCGCTCGTCCACGCTCTTGGTCAGTTCCAGAATGCGGTCCGACAGGGTGGACTTGCCGTGGTCGATGTGTGCAATGATGCAGAAATTGCGGATGTTGTCTCTTGCCATGTAGTTCCTCCGTTGGGGATTTATGCTTCCAGGATCCAGTCCTCCACGGCCACGATCTGTCCGTGGTCGCGGTAGACGCGGGGCACGCGGCGGGAAACGCCGCACAGCACCTCGTAAGAGATCGTATCGGTCTTGCGGGCGATGGTCTCGGCGTCGTCGCTGACGGCGCCGCCCCACAGGATGGCTTCATCGCCCTCGTGGATATCGGGGATGCCGGTGACGTCCACCATCATCTGATCCATGCACACCCGGCCCAGAACGGGGCAGGCCCTGCCGTGGATCTCCACCACGCCCTTGCCGCAGCTCAACTGACGGGGATAGCCGTCGGCGTAGCCGGTGCACAGGGTGGCCACCATGGTGGGCTTTTCTGCGGTGAAGCAGCGGCCGTAGCTGGTGCACTGGCCGGGCTGCATCTCCTTGACCATGCTCACCACGGTCTTGAGGGTCATGACCGGCTTGAACAGGCCGAAGCGCACTTCGTCGCTGGGGTCGTAGCCGTACAGGATGATGCCGGGGCGCGCCATGCAGCGCTCCCGGGGCAGGCCGGCAGGCCAGTCCGGGTGCAGCATCACACCGGCGGAGTTGTCGCAATGGACGGTCTTCGGCTCGTGCCCGGCGGCTTTCAGCGCTTCAAAGGCCTGCACGAACAGCCGGTGCTGCTCGGCGGTGTAGGCAATGTTTTCCTCGGCGGTGTCGTCGGCCACCGAGAAATGCTGGAACAGGCCGGTCATTTCCAGCCCGGGCAGTTCGCACACGGCCAGCATCTCGCGGACGGCGGCGTCAAAATCGGTTCGCAGGGCAAAGCCGATGCGCCCCATGCCGGTGTCGGCCTTGAGGTGGATCTTCACCCGGCCGCCTGCCTTTACGGCTGCGGCGGAAAGGTTCTGCGCCTGCTCGGTGGAGTAGCAGGCCACCGTGATCTTCTCGTTGATAAGGGTCTGGGCATATTCCGGCTGCACATGGCCTAAGATCAGGATGGGCAGGGTCTGACCGGCCTTGCGCAGCTGCACGGCCTCGGTCAGGCAGCTGACGGCCAGCCACGCCGCGCCCTCTTCGGCAAAGACGCGGGCGCACTGCACTGCGCCGTGGCCGTAGCTGTCGGCTTTGACCACTGCGCACAGCGGCAGGGCACCGGCCCGGGCTTTCACTGCCCGGAAATTGGAACGCAGGGCGTCGAGATCGATCTCGGCCCAGACGTGTTTTTCAAAAGGTTGGGTCTGCATGATTCATTCTTCCTCTTTTGTAATGGTAAAGCTGCCGCGCCCGGTGTGGACGGGCCGCCAGCCGTCGATGCCGCTTTCCTGCAGAGCGTGCAGGGTCTTTTGCCGGAAGGCCGGGTCGGTGCGGCAGCGCTCGTGGACGAATTCTTTCGTCTGCTCCCGGACGGTCACGCCGTCGGCGGGGCAGATGCTCTTGACGATGGGCAGACCCTCGGCGTGCACCGCACCGAGGACCTCCTGCTCGGTGGCCAGCAGCATGGGACGGATGAGGGTCAGATCCCGGCGGGAGAGATAGGTGACGGGCGAGAAGCAGCCGATGCGGCCCTCCCGCCAGAGGTTCATATAAAAGGTCTCCACGGCATCGTCCAGATGGTGCCCCAGCGCCACCTTGTTGCAGCCCAGTTCCTGCGCGGCAGTGTGCAGCGCGCCCCGGCGGAGTTTGGCGCACAGGGCGCAGGGGTTCTTTTCCTTGCGGTAGTCGAACACGATGGGGCCGATCTCGGTGCGGCGGATCTCGTAGGGAATGCCGTACCGGGCAAACAGCTCTTCCAGCACGGAGTAATCCATGGGCTTGCCGCCGAACTGCGGATCCAGTGTGACGGCCTGCACGGTGAAATCAAAGCCGATGTACTTGCGCAGCTCGGCAAGGCCGATGGTCAGCGCCACGCTGTCCTTGCCGCCGGAAACGCCCACCATCACGCGGTCGCCCGGAGAGATCATTTCGTAGTCCTGCACGGCTTTGCGCATCAGGCCGCACAGGCGCTGCATGGCCCGGCTCATGACAGGGTCACGCTTTCCACAAGGTTCACCACGTCGTTGATGGACGCCAGCTTGGTCAGGCCGGACACATACACCACATCGCCGTCCGGGTAGGTGACGGTGGCCAGCACAGCGTAGTAGGTCTGGATGTCGCAGCGCACGGCCTCCACCTCGGCGCCGTCCACGGTCAGGTTGACCTTGCGGGGCTTGATGACGCCGTAGGCCTGCTTCAGATCTTTCTCAGAGGCGCCGATGAAATCTTCGTAGGTGTCGGCGGTGCCGCGCTGCAGCAGAACCGCCTCGTAGTCATCGCCGTCGGCAGAGTCGGCTGTGGCCAGCTCCAGCACGGTGCCGAGGGTGTCGTCCTCGGTCATCCGGCACACCTTCCAGATGGAGCTGTCGTAATACACCGAGATGCCGTTTGACCCGGTGTAGCGGGTATCGGGGTTGGCAGGGACGCTGCGGTTGACCAGCAGCGTCAATATAATGTAAGCGACGATGCCCAGAGCGATGAAGATGCCCATGGCGGCCAGCAGCTTGGAGGTGCGGCGCTGGGCGGAGGCATTGCGGTTGATGTCGTTTTGCATGTGAAAATGTTCTCCTTGTTCCTGTGTGCAGCCGGAAGCTGCCGTATCTTTTATAGTATAACACAACGCCGCACAAAATTGTAGCGTGCAGCGCGAGAAAATCTGCCCCGGCGGACAGAAAAATCAACAGAAAATGCGTTTTGAGAAAACGAGAGATTTTTAAAGAAAACAAGAGATTTCGGGAGCTTGAAAAAAATGCACTGAAAAAATCAAAAAATGCTGTTGACAGGCACCTTTTTATGATGTATACTGACACTCGCGCCCCAAAAGGCGCCTGAAACGTACAAAAAGTTTATCAGGAGGAAATAGATATGAGCACTACTCTCGTGAAGCCCGCTGAAGTCGAGCGCAAGTGGTACCTGCTCGACG
>CAKSZM010000101.1 GCA_934525735.1 uncultured Faecalibacterium sp.
GGCGTATGCGCGCCAAGCGCCGCACGTTTCAGCTTGTTCAACATGGAATTAAATCCCCCATTCTGCTTGAATTGCCGCCCCCACGCCCATGCAGGCGCACTGGTACAGGGACAGCAGCTGCTTAACATGTTTATTGTATCATTTTGGCGTGGGAAGTCAACGACAATGGCACAAAAATGATGCTTTTTCCTGAACTTTCTTCTCATTTTTTGGCGGTTAGATTTTGCTAACTAGCGTATTTTTTCACATTTTCATTTCCGGCAGGCGGCATTTGCCTTTGGGCTCAGAGTATGCTATACTAAGTGCAACAGGAGCTGCGGGGCAAAAGCCCTGCTCTGTACAAGATTTTTTCAAGGAGGCTTCAAACCATGAAAGTTCTCAAAGCACTGCTTGCCATCCTCACCACGCTGGCCGTGGTCTCTACGGGCCTTTTGCTGTTCTGGCAGGACAAGACCGCTCCCCGTTATATCCAGATCTACGAAAACGAGCAGTAAGCCTCTCTTCTGAATTGCAAAAACCATCCCCCAGCCTGAACGGCCTGCGCCGCCCGGGCTGGGGGATTTGTGGTTTTTGCCGGGTCGGCAGGTCGTTGACCGATACAGAAAAGGCGCTGGCCAGAGCCAGCGCCTTTTTGTTATGCTGTAGGGTTTCTGTATCTGTTTAGTCCTTGCCCGGGGCAGCAGCAGTCTCCGTGGGCATCGTGACTACGACCACATAGGTCTTGTCGCCAATTTTATCAACAGCAACGCCAACATCTGCTTTCTTTATTACTATTTTGTTTAAACCGTTCTCCGGCATCGTAAAGCCGCTCGTCATCAGCTTTGAAAAGAAGGCGTACTGCTTCTGAGCATTCATTATCAGGCTGCTCTTGTACTGATAATCCTCTGCGTAGGTGACCGTATAGATTTTGTTTGCGTCAAAGCCCACATCGTCTTCCTCGCTGGCAGCTTTCAGCAGATAGCCCACAGGCTCACCCGCATGTCCCTCCGTTCCATAAAGCTCCGCCGCCTTATTCAGCAGCTTCTGTGCAATGCCGTCCATTTCAGCCGTGTTGCTGAGCTCTACCTCACCCAGAGTTGCATAATCAGCCATCAGATCCAGCACAAGTTGCTTGGTGGAATTTACGCCGTTTGCCTTGCCGCAGCCCACCATGGACAGGGCCAGAACCGCTGCCAGTGCAGCAGCCGCCAGTTTTTTGAACAATTTCATGGTCTTGTTCCTCCTAAAATCTATTTACAGGTCGATGTTCTGTCTTAACCGGTCGATCAGGCCTTTGCATTTTGCACCAGCAGAACCAGATAGTTCTTGTCCTTGATCTTACCCGTAGCTGCACCGATCTCGATCGGATCGTTCGTACCAATTTCAGGGTTGCCGATTTTAACGACCGTATCAGAATCATTGTAGTACCAGACGTCTGCAATGTTCCGGATTGCATAATTAAGTGTGTTTTCCATTTGATCAACGTAGAGATACTGCATAAATTCCGTACGCAGCTGGCCATAAGGCATAAAGATCGCAATGTAATTGCCTGTACCGTTGTTTTTCAGAAGGTCTTTCACCGTAACATTCTCGTCTTTTGCTGTTTCATCCGTTGCAGCCTTCTCAATGAGCGCAGCCGCTGCCGTATCCATGACAGTCGTGTGGGTCGCAGTCTTGTTGCGCATATTGTAGCTGTCTTCGATCGTATTCAGCACTTCGTTCTTCAGATCAAGTGCCGAGCCCGTGCCGCCTGCACCGCAGCCCGCCAGCAATGTCAGGGTCAGGGCCGCTGTCAGGAGCAGAGCCGCAAGTTTTACAAGTTTCTTCATAACAAGTCCTTCCTTTCGTAGTTCAGCGTTAAATGCGGGGGGGGGGATCTGTACCATCAGTATACCATGGCCTTTCCGGGCACTACAACTGCTTTTCACGCAGATTTCAGCCCCATTCACGCACGGAGTGAGAAAATTTTCCTGCGTTTTTATGCGAAATACACAAAGCTTAAACGCACAAAGCCACCGCCGATCGGTCATCGGCGGTGGCTTTGCACAAATCGTGTTTTTCAGTAATCTTTTTCGCATCCCAGAAGGAACTTCATGTACTGGAACGTCCGGTCGTGGCCAAGCTCTTTGACCATCAGCAGCAGCTTTTCCAGCAGGGCACGGGTCTCCGGATGGAGCAGGTAGTGGGTCTTGCTGCGCTCGTAGTACTCCCACGGGGAAGCATCGGTGTACTTGTCGCCCAGATAGATCTGGCTGGCGGCCACCCGGTCACACACCATCTCGCACACATAACGCAGGGGCATCTTCATGCCGCCCAGCCCGGTCTTGTTGCTGGCATAGTCGATCCAGTATTCCAGATGATGCTTGTTGCGGCCCTTGTGGTGCAGCCACGCCGAAGAGTAGCCCCGGTCGGCACGCTCGGCCTCGTTGGGGCTGTGGTCGCCCTGATAGTAGATGCACCCGGGGATGAACTCGGTGGGGCTGTATTTGCTCAGGTCGTGGGCAAGGCCCTGCTCGTAAAGCCCGCAGGCAAAGCAGTATTTCATTACCAGCAGCTTATGCCGGGTAATGGTTTCGAAATGGCCTTTGATGTTCATGATTTTACTCCCTCCACCTTACCGTAACCCTGCCCTCTTTCAGATTCCGCAGGTCGGCGCTTTCGGAAAAGTCCTCCCTATCGCGGGTGAGGCTGGGGTTATAATAAGGGTCGTCGAGGATATTCTCCCGGCCGTGCACATCGTACAGGCGCTTTTGTTCGGAGGCAAAGCGGGCGGCCTTGACCGGATCTTTCTCGTCGCCGCCGCGGCTCTTGCTCTCGTAATGGGTCAGCTGCGCATAGGGCGTCCATGCGATGCGGCAGCCCGCATCCCGCACCCGCAGGCAGAAGTCCACATCGTTGAAGGCCACGGCGAACTTCTCGTCAAGGCCGTGCACCTCGTCCCACACGCTGGCCTTCACCAGCAGGCAGGCGCCGGTGACGGCAGAAAAATCCTGCACGGTGGCGGCGCGGAACATGTAGCCGCTTCCGCCCGCCTGCCGGTACTTGTGGCTGTGGCCTGCGTAGCCGCCCAGACCGGTCACGACGCCTGCATGCTGCAGCGTCCCGTCCGGGTAAAGCAGTTCTGCGCCGCAGATGGCCGCCCCGCCGGGGTGGGCGCACTGCCGCAGCAGCTCGGTGAGCCAGTCCTCATTGCGCACCTCCACATCGTTGTTCAGCAGCAGCAGGTAATCGCCCGACGCATACTTGCGGCCGAAGTTGTTGATGCCGGAAAAATTGAAGCCCTTTTCCGGCCAGGTGACCACCTGCAGGCCGTCGTAGCGCCGCTGTGCTTCCTTATAATAGGTAAAGGTCGCCGGGTCGGCGGAGTTGTTCTCGATGACGATGACCTCAAAGTTATCCCAGCTGGTCTTTGCCCAGATGCTGTGCAGGCACTTTTCCAGATCGTCGGTGTGATCCTTGTTGGGGATGAGGATGCTCACCTTCGGGTCGCCCACAATATCCCACTTCACCCGGTAGGTACTTGGGAACAGGCCGTCCTCCACGGTGCCGGTTCGTCCGGTGCGGGTCAGGTGGTCGGCCAGCGCCTTTTTGGCTGCTGCCGCCACATAGGGCTTGGCATCGGTGCCGCCGGAGGTGGAGCCTGCGTGCACCCGCCAGTAGTACAGCACCTGCGGTACATGGGCCGCACCGCCGGTCTTTTCCACAAGGCGCAGGAACAAATCGTGGTCCTGACTGCCGTCGCACTCCGGCCGCTCCCCGCCGATCTCATCCCACAGCGCCTTTTGGAACACCGCCAAGTGGCAGATGTAGTTGCAGCACAGCAGGTAGTCCGGGGCGTAATTCGGCTTGAAGTGGGCCACCATGGGCCGCTGGATGCTCTTGGAAAAGAGTGCTTCGTCGCTGTAGAGGAAGCCGTCTGGCTCGCCCTGCGCCCGCAGCTGCAGAATGGCTTTGCCCATGGTGTACATGGCATGGGGCGCAAGGATGTCGTCGTGGTCGGCAAGGGCAAGGTACTCCCCTGTGGCCAGCCCGGCCGCGGCGTTGGTGTTGGCCGCAATGCCCTTGTTTTCGATCTTTTTGTATACGATGCGTTGATTTTTTGTCTGATATTCCTTCACGATTCGCTGCACATCGCCATGCTGCGCGTCCGAAGCATCCGCAAGGCAGAGCTGGCCGTTGGGAGCAGTCTGGTTCACGAAGGAATCCAGGAATTCCCGCAGGAATTTTTCCGGTGTGTTATACAGCGGGGTCAGGATGGAAATGGTGGGCAGGCCGCAGGTCTCGGCTGTTTTGCCCGCCATTTCGGCGGCTTGAGCTTCCAGCACCTTTTTTGCAGGCAGGTAGCGGGCCTTTTTGCCGAAGCAGCGGCGTTTGACAAAGCCCGCGCCCCGCTTGAGCATGGCCGGCAGACCCTCTTCTTTTGTCAGCTGCACGGCATAGCCCGCCAGCTCTTTCATCCGTTTTACGCGCAGATTCATATCATGCCTCGCCGCGCTGTGTTGCTTTGTAGGCCGCACAGACTGTCGCGGTATCTCCGTTCATTTTCAGGTGGCCGTGGCTCAGCCATGCCACCTTGGTGCACATCCGCTCGATCTGCTCGATGGAGTGGGACACCAGAATGACCGTGGTGCCGCCCGCCATCAGCTCCTGCATCCGCTTTTCGCACTTCTGCTGGAACAGGAAATCGCCCACCGA
>CAKSZM010000102.1 GCA_934525735.1 uncultured Faecalibacterium sp.
GGGCAGGACCCGGACAAGGACATCAGCCTGTATATCAACAGCCCCGGCGGCTCCATCAGCGCCGGCATGGCCATCCATGACACCATGCAGTATATCAAGTGCGATGTTTCCACCATCTGCATGGGCATGGCTGCTTCCATGGGTGCTTTCCTGCTGGCCAGCGGCACCAAGGGCAAGCGCTTTGCACTGCCCAACTCGGAGATCCTGATCCATCAGCCGCTCATCGGCGGCCAGGGCGGCGGCCTTTCCGGCCAGACCACCGACATCAAGATCCACGCCGAGCACATGGTGCACATCCGTGAAAAGATGAACCGCATGCTCAGCGAGTACACCGGTCAGCCGCTGGATCAGATCCAGCTGGACACCGAGCGCGATCATTATATGACCCCGCAGGAAGCCAAGGCTTACGGCCTGATCGATGAGGTCATTGCTCATCGCTGAGCCGCCCGCTGAAACAATCTATCCAGGATAAGGAAAAACAGTTATGGCAAATAACAACTCCGGCAGAGATAAAAACGAAAAGGATCTGGTCTGCAGCTTCTGCGGAAAGCATCAGGACGAAGTAGAGCGGATGATCATTGGCCCCGGTGTCAATATCTGCAGCGAATGCATCGGCCTGTGCTACGACCTGCTTTCCGATAAGCCGGATCAGCCCAAAGCCCGTCCGGGCCGAGCGGGCGCGAACCGCGCACACATCCAGCCTGCTGCGCCGGATCTGGACATCAACATCCTGACCCCGGCCGAGATCAAGGACGGGCTGGATCAGTACGTCATCGGTCAGGACGAAGCCAAGCGTGTGCTGGCAGTTTCGGTGTATAACCACTACAAGCGGATTCTGAGCGGTCAGGGCGGCGATGTGGAGCTGCAGAAGTCTAACGTCCTGCTGCTGGGTCCTTCCGGCGTGGGCAAGACCCTGCTGGCGCAGACTTTGGCAAAGATGCTGGGCGTGCCCTTCGCCATTGCAGATGCAACCACCCTCACCGAGGCCGGCTATGTGGGCGAGGACGTGGAGAACATCCTGCTCAAGCTGCTGCAGGCAGCGGATTTCGACGTGCAGAAGGCACAGGTCGGCATTATCTATATCGATGAGATCGATAAGATCACCCGCAAGAGCGAGAACCCCTCCATCACCCGCGATGTGGGCGGCGAGGGTGTGCAGCAGGCTCTGCTGAAGATCCTCGAGGGTACGGTCAGCAACGTGCCGCCGCAGGGCGGCCGTAAGCACCCGCAACAGGAGTTCATCCAGATCGACACCACCAACATCCTGTTCATCTGCGGCGGTGCCTTCGATGGTCTGGACAAGTATATCCTCCGCCGCACCGACAAGTCTGCTCTGGGCTTCGGCAGCGCGCTGAAGGACAACTCCGTGGAGGCTGAAAAGGCTCTGCTGCGCAAGGTGGAGCCGCACGATCTGGTCAAGTTCGGCCTGATCCCCGAGCTGATCGGCCGTCTGCCGGTCATCACCGTGCTGGATGATCTGGATGAAGATGCACTGGTGCGGGTGCTCAAGGAGCCGCGCAACAGTCTGGTCAAGCAGTACAAGGAAATGCTGGGCATGGACAACGTGGAGCTGAGCTTTACGGACGAAGCCCTGCACGCCATTGCCCGCAAGACCATTGAGCGCAAGACCGGCGCGCGCGGTCTGCGCAGCGTGATGGAAAGCATCCTGATGCCCATCATGTACGAGGTGCCCAGCGACGCCACCATCATCCGCGTGACAGTGGACGAGGACACAGTGGAAGGCGGCGAACCCCATCTGGAGTACGGCGCTGTGCGCAAACGGTATAAGAATCAGATGTCCCTGACCTGACGTTCCGGCGTCTGGCAGGGGACAGAAAGCCCTGTTTTGAAAGCTTTTTGCTTTTGACAGGGCTTTTTGCTTTATTATTCTTGTTTCCGGGAGCAAAATGTACTATAATATTAAGGTCTGGAATCTGTGCAGAGCATGCTCCCTGGCAGGAAGGCTCCCAATGGCACAGTCCGGACGCTATGGGTAACAGGAAGTACGATAAAGGAGTGTGTTTTCAATGGCAAATTATCTTGCAATGAATCGTGAAGAACTCACTGCCGAAAAGGCAGCACTTGAAGCAGAGTACAAAAAGTTCCAGGCCAAGGGTCTGAAGCTGAATATGGCCCGCGGCAAACCCGGCCCTCACCAGATGGATCTGGCAATGGACCTGCTGAAGATGACCGATTACACTACCGATGCCGGTACCGATGCCCGCAACTACGGCGAGCTGGAAGGCCTGCATGAGGCCCGCGTGCTGTTCGCCGACGTGTTCGGCGTGCAGCCCGGCGAGGTGTTCGTGGGCGGCAACTCCAGCCTGCAGTTGATGTACAACCTCATCAACATCGGCTATGTGTTCGGCTTCCCCGAGTCTCCGTGCCCCTGGTCTCAGGTGGAAAAGCGCAAGTTCCTCTGCCCGGTGCCCGGTTATGACCGCCACTTTGCCATCACCGAGGAGTTCGGTTTTGAGCTGGTCAGCGTGCCCATGACTCCGGACGGCCCGGATATGGATATGGTGGAGAAGCTGGTGGCCGAGGATGATACCATTAAGGGCATCTGGTGCGTGCCGCAGTACTCCAACCCCGACGGCTACACCTACAGCGACGAGACCATCGAGCGCTTTGCGAAGATGAAGACCGCCGCCCCCGACTTCAAGATCTTCTGGGATGAGGCATATATTGTCCATCACCTGACCGATGAGATCATCGAGACCCCGGTTCTGCTGAACGAGAGCAAGAAGTACGGCAATGAGGACCGCGTGTTCATGTTCACTTCCACCAGCAAGATCACCTTCCCGGGTGCCGGTGTTTCGGCCATCGCCTGCAGCGAAAGCAGCATGAAGTATATGTGCAAGCGCTTCTCGGTGATGATCATCAGCTACGACAAGATGAACCAGCTGCGCCACGTCCGCTTCCTGAAGAACAAGGAAGGCGTTCTGGCCCACATGGCAAAGCACCGCCGCCGTCTGGTGCCCTGCTTTGACGCTGTCAAGACTGCATTCAAGAACAACCTGACTCCGTGCGGCGACATCGCTCACTGGACCAATCCCAAGGGCGGCTACTTCATTAGTCTGTACGTCATGCCCGGCTGTGCAAAGCGTGTGGCGAACTTGTGCAAGGAAGCCGGCCTGACCCTGACCGGTGCCGGCTCGGCTTATCCCTACCATAAGGATCCGCAGGACTCCCACCTGCGCATTGCTCCCACCTATCCCAGCCTCGACGAGGTGGAGACCGCTTCCGAGCTGCTGTGCGTCTGCGTTCGTCTGGCCGTAGTGGAAAAGCTGCTGGCAGATAAGGCCGAGTAACCGTTCCGGAACGGAACAAATGTTTTACCTCCTCTGTGCGGCCGGTTCGGCCGTCAGGGGAGTTTTATCGCAGAAGGGTCGGCATGACGGCCACCCTGCGGAAGAGCTGTCGACAAGAGCGGCGCAACATGAAATAAAGGCAGCATCTGCTGAGCTGCCACTTTTGGAGGTTCCCTGAATTTTATGAAGACAAAAGGCAAAGCATGGCATCTGGTCGTTACGGTGCTGCTGATCGTGGTGTTTGTGTTCACTGCGTTCTTCGGTGTGTCCGCAAAGTACGGCGATACGACCAAAACCTACATCAAAGGCGCGAAGGATATCCGCTTCGGCGTGGACATCAAGGGCGGCGTGAACGTCACCTTTGTCCCGTCCGACGGCTACGACGCCACCGAGGAGCAGCTGGACGCTGCCCGGCTCGTCATCGAGAACCGCCTTGTGGCCCTCAATGTCACCGACTACGAGCTGTATGTGGATACGGACTCCGACAGCCTGATCCTGGAGTTTCCGTGGCAGTCCGGCGAGACAGATTTCGACCCGGAAGCTGCGATCCAGGAGATCGGCACCACGGCTTACCTGACCTTCCGCGAGGGCAGCAGCGCCGACGGCGATCTGATCCTTGATGGGTCCATGGTCGAGAGCGCCGCAGCGCAGTACGGCCCTGTCAGCAGCGGCGGCGCATCGGAATATTACGTTGCGCTGAAATTTACCGATGACGGCGCCAAGGCATTCGGCGATGCCACCACGAAGCTGGCGTCCAGCAACGGCACCATCAGCATCTGGCTGGACAATGAAAACGTCAGCACCGCAACGGTCAACACCGCCATTACCGATGGCTCTGCCATCATCACCAGCTCCGCGTCCAACCCCTTTACACAGGAGCAGGTCGTCAAGATGGCCCGCCAGATCAACTCCGGCGCGCTGCCTTTTGCACTGACCGTGGACGGCTATTCCACTGTCAGCCCCAGTCTGGGCGAGAACAGCCTGAGCGCTATGGTCATGGCCGGTCTGATCGCCTTTGCCCTGATCGTGGTCTTTATGACGGCGCTGTACCGTCTGCCCGGTTTCCTGGCCTGCATCGCACTGGCCGGTCAGGTGGCGGCAACGCTGGCCTTCGTTTCTGGCTATTTCCCGGTGTTTGAAAGCTTCACCCTGACCCTGCCCGGCATCGCCGGTATCATTCTGGCCATCGGCATGGGCGTGGACGCCAACGTCATTACCGCCGAGCGCATCAAGGAAGAACTGAAAAACGGCAAGTCGCTGGACGGCGCTCTGAAGAGCGGCTTTGCCCGCGGCCTGACCCCCATCATTGACGGCAACGTGACCATCGTCATCGTGGCCATCGTGCTGATGGG
>CAKSZM010000103.1 GCA_934525735.1 uncultured Faecalibacterium sp.
AACGTCATCAGCCGCCACCCGGCCGTGCATCAGTGCTCGGTGGTGGGCTGCACCGATAAGGACCATGTGCAGGGCCGTCTGCCCTTCGTCTATGTGGTGCTGGACCCCGAGGGCGACAAAAAGAAGCGTCAGATCGTGCGCGAACTGCGTCAGCTGTGCAAGGAAGAGCTGCCGGAGTACGTACAGCCGGTGAGCTACAAGTTCATCAGCGAAATGCCGATGACCCCCGTTGGCAAGGTGGACTACCGCAAACTGGAAGAAGAGATCACTGCCCGGGATTACTGATCCCGGAACCGGGGCCGCTGCACAGATTCTCTGTGCGGCGGCCTTTTTTGAATTTTGTCAGTTGACAATTTTTTCTTTCCATTTTATCATAGAGACAACAGCTGTGCCGCACAGGTGCAGTCATTCCAGAAAGAAGGAATTACAATGAAAAACAAAAAGTTTGCCAGCTTTCTGGCCGCAGCGGCAGCGCTTGTGCTGCTGGCCATGCCTGCATTTGCTGCCGACGAACAGACGGAGCTGCCTGCCGCCGAAGCAGCAGAGGTGCAGCAGGAGCAGACCGCAGCGCCTGCCGAGCAGGAGACCGCCCTGCCCGCCGATGCCCAGACAGCCAGCGAACCGGAGCAGCAGCTCACCTATGTGGCGCTGGGCGACAGCATCACCTCCGGTGTCGGCCTTGCCGATATGAAATACAACATCGCCCAGATCGGCTACGATCTCCGGCCAAACTTTGAAGGCTACTCTTCCCGGTGCTACACCGCCCTTGTGGGCAAGGGCCTCGGGCTGGACCGGCAGCACGCCATCAACCTCGGCCTGCCCGGCCTGATGAGCGCCGACCTGCTGGACATGGTCCGCAATGGCCGGATGCCCCAGATGAATCAGGCTTCCGGCTCCTACTACGTCTACCCGGAATATCAGGACTATCTGCGCAATGCCGACGTGATCTCGATCCAGATCGGCTCCAACGACGCGCTGGTGCCCTGCATCGTCAGTCTGGGCGAAGCCACCCACTGGAAGAGTGAGCAGCTGGCCAACATGATGGTGAGCGGCTTCCTGCGGGACTTCAATTTCCAGAAGTTCGGCATGGTTCTGGAAGCGCTGAATAAGATGTGGCTCACCTTTGACGAGAGCAGCGCCACCACGCGCCTGCTGTTCCGCGGCATGAACGAGATCTGCAACAATGCCTACGCTTCCGTGACCAGCGACCTGCCCCAGATCGTTGCCGCCATCCGCGAGCTGAACCCGGATGCAAAGATCGTGCTGCTGGGCTACACCAACCCCGTGCCCATGATCCCGGCATGGAACAGCTACTTCAAGCGGCTGAACAACTTTGCAAAAGATCTTGCCCAGCAGGAGGGGCTTGTCTATGTGGCCATCCCGAAGACCGAAACGGCCGCCGACGGCCACCCCACCGTCAAGGGCCACCAGTACATTGCAAAACAGATCCTGAACGCGCTCCAGTAAATTTCAACGCAAAACAGCCTGTCCCGGCCGGGACAGGCTGTTTTTGTTTTGATCGGTTTTTCAGCTCAGCCGTCCGCTCTCCACCGAGAAGCAGACGTCCGCCGCTGCCATGGTAGACTTGCGGTGCGACACCAGCAGCACCGTTTTATCCTTGCACTCTGCCCGGACCGCCCTGAGGATGATCCCCTCGTTCAGGCTGTCCAGATTCGATGTCGGCTCGTCCAGCAGCAGGAAGGGTGCGTCGTGCAGGAACGCCCGCGCCACGCCGATGCGCTGCCGCTCGCCGCCGGAAAGTGCTCCGCCCAGCTCGCCCACCGGGGTGTCGTACCCTTTGGGCAGGCTGCGGATAAATTCATCCAGCGCGGCCTTTTGGCAGGCGGCTTCCACCTCTTCGCGGGTGGCATCCCGCTTGGCGATGCGGATGTTGTTGCCGATGGTGTCGTCGAACAGCTCCGTTTCCTGGGTGACAAGGCTCTCCTGCGCACGCAGGGCGGCGGTGTTCACCCGGCGGATATCCTCGGCACCAAAGCGGATGCTGCCCGCAGACACATCCCAGAACCGCATCAGCAGCCTCAGGAAAGTGGATTTTCCGCTGCCGGAACGCCCGGCGATGCCCACGATCTTCTTTTCCGGGATGGTCAGGCTCAGGTCATGCAGCACCTCTTCCTCTGCATAGGAGAAACTGACATGCTGTGCTTCGGCACCGGAAAAGGCGGTGTCTGCGCCGCCGGTCACATCCGCCGTCACCGGCTCTTCGTCCAGCAGGTCCAGCACACGGTCGGCGCTGGCGAACACCTGGGTCAGGCTGGCACCAAGGTTTGCCAGCGCCACCACCGGGCCGAAGGAGCTGAGCGCCGACAGGGTGCACACCAGCACCCCTTCCGCGCCCATCTGCCTGTTCTGGTACAGGCTCAGGCTCACACCCAGCACAGCCAGCACCGTGAGCAGGATCAGGGTGTTGGTGATGGCCACGGTCAGGCCCTCGCGGTATTTGAGGGCTTTCTGCTTTTCGCCCAGCGTTTCGCTGCAGGCCACAATGCCCCCGGCGCGGGCGGGGGTGTCCTGATACTGCAGAGTATCCTTCAGGCCGCGCAGGCTTTCCAGCACATAGCTGTTGGTGTCGGCCAGCGCCTGCCGGTATTCCCGGGCGGCGCGGTCGCCCCGCTTTGCGCTCCACACCGGCAGCGCCGCGCCCACCAGCAGGTAGCCCGCCAGCAGAACCAGCGCAGGCAAGATGTGATAGCTTGCCACAAAGCCGGTCATGCCGATGACGCAGATCACTGCGATGCAGATGGGCGAGATGGTGTGGGCATAGAACACTTCCAGTGCCTCGATATCCGCCGTGATGAGGGAGATGAGGTCGCCGCGGTCACGTCCCTCGAGCTTTGCCGGGGTCAGACGGCGCAGCGCGCCGAAGACTTTATCCCGGATGAGGGCCAGCAGCTTGAACGCGATAGAGTGGTTGGACGCCTGCTCGGCATAGCGCAGCACGCCGCGCAGCAGAGCAAACACGAGGATGCAGGCAAAGGCCGCGCCGACCGTGCCCACCGGGCTTGCCAGCCCCAGCGCACGCAGGATGCCGAACCCGCCGAAAATGGTAATGAAGGTGGCGCAGAAATGCCCCGCCACGCCCATGAGAATGGCTGCCAGCATAATGGGCAGCATCGGCTTGACCAGCACGATGAGCCGCCCCGCGACGGCAAGGGGGCTGCGGTGTTTCGTCTGATGCATCAGGCATCCTCCTTTCCGAACCGTTCCAGTTCTTTCTGGGTCTGATACAGGCGGCTGTAAGCCCCCTGCTGCGCCAGCAGTTCCGCGTGGGTGCCCTGCCCGGCAATGCGGCCCTTATCCAGCACATAGATGCAGTCGCTGTCCACCACATTGGCCAGACGGTGGGAGATGAGGATGACCGTTTTCTTTCCGGCAAGGCTGCGGATGGCCTGCATGATGTCGTTTTCGCTCTCGGCGTCCACGTTGGAAGTGGCTTCGTCAAAGAGATAGATGGGGGTGTCGTGCAGCAGGGCGCGGGCCATGGCAAGGCGCTGGCGCTGGCCGCCGGACAGGTTGCTGCCGCCTTCGTGCAGGGCCGTCTGCAGGCCGTTCTGGCTGCGGCAGAAGCCGGCCAGATTCACCTGTTCCAGCGCTGCCCACAGTTCGCTTTCGGCCGCGTCCGGCTTTGCCATGCGCAGGTTGCTTTCCACCGTGCCTTTGAAAATGGTGGCATTGTGGGGCACTAGGGTCAGGGTGCGCATCCGCTGTTCCCGCTGCAGTTCTTCCACCGGCACACCGCCCAGCGTCACCCGGCCGGTATAGCCGGTGCGGCTGCCGGACAGCAGCGCCGCAATGGTGCTTTTGCCGCAGCCACTCTCGCCCACCAGTGAAACAAAGCTGCCCTGCGGAATGGCGAGGGACACATCATTCAGGATGGTGCGGTCTTTTTCGTAGCCAAAAGTCACGTGCTCCAGCCGGAGGGTGCTGTCCCAGCCGGGCACCCGGCCGCCGTCGGCAGGTTCTTCCGCCGCCAGCAGCCTGAAAATTTTCTCCGCCGAAGCTGCGCCGTTCATGGCGATGTGGAAGTAGCTGCCCAGCAGCCGCAGCGGCAAAAAGAAATCCGCCGCCAACAGCAGGATGGTCAATGTAGCTGTCAGGCTCAGCTGCCCTTTTGCAAAGGCGGACACCGCGCTGATGATGCCAAGGCCTGCGCCGCCGTAGGCCATCAGATCCATCAGGGTCACCGAGTTCAGCTGCATGGTCAGCACCTTCATGGTGATCTTGCGGAACCGCTCAGCCTGCGCGTTCATCTGCTCATGCTTCCAGCCATCGGCCTGATAGATCTTCAGGGTGGTCAGGCCCTGGATGTTTTCCAGAAA
>CAKSZM010000104.1 GCA_934525735.1 uncultured Faecalibacterium sp.
GACCTGATGCACTGCCACGACCCGGCACAGGAGCCGCCAACTGCGCCAGTCACACTGGAAGATTTCTTTTCCATGCTGCGCCGCCGCCCTGTGGTAGACTGGCATTCTGTCCGCACTGCGCTGCTCCGGCTAAGTATCGCCCTGGCACTGTGGGGCATATTCGCCTGCCACAGAACACTTGCAGTTCACTGGCGTTCCCTCAGCGATGGTTCTTTACAAGCCGATGGCTGGATGTCCTCGTGGGTCATTTTTCCGCTTCTGGCCGGGATGGAATTTCTCATGCTGGAACTCTGGAACAGCTTTGAACAAAGTGGCTTTTACCACCGTTTTCTCGAAGCATGCATCCTTCTGGATACACCGTTTTTACGCCTGACGCGGGTCATATTGGAACTGCTGTTTTTCTTCGGCTTTGGATTTTTGGTGCCCTGCGCGGAAACGACTATAATACTGTTCAACTGAGGTTTTTGATTTTCTCGCTGTGTCAAAAACAGCGTGTCCGTTTTGTGTCATTTACGTATAGTATTCCCTGCGGAAGTATGCTACACTAAAAGTCAGATAATGCCTGTTTATCGTATCCCGGAAGTTTTTGCAAAAAAAAAATGCGGATCACTGTAATTTGGAAATGAGGTGCTTGCGTCATGTTCAAAATCAATAATCTGGCCAATCAAACCGGTCATATCGTCACCGAGCAAAAGGGGATCTTCTCAATCATCGAGCATACGGTCGATTTTTCTGTCGCACCGTCCAATGCAATGGAAGAATACTTTATGAGCCAGATGAACGTCAAGCGGAAACAGGTCGTTGCCAGCCTTGACGGGAAGACCGGCCTTGTCCTGCAGGCCGGAGCCATGCAGTACATCGTTGGTGATGTGCAGGCTACTACCGGCCTCAAGGGTGTCGGCGACTTTTTGGGGAAAATGGTTAAAAGCTCTGTCACCAAAGAAAGTGCCATCAAACCGGAATATGTGGGAAGCGGCGTGCTGGTCACTGAGCCGACCTACAAATATCTCCTTGCTGAAAACGTTCAGGACTGGACCGGCGGTCTTGTGATGGAGGACGGCATGTTCCTTGCCTGTGAATCCACTGTCTCGCATCAGATTCAGGCACGCTCGAACCTTTCTTCTGCAGCGCTCGGCAACGAAGGACTCTTCAATCTGAAGCTGGCCGGCAACGGTGCCTGTGTGCTGGAAAGCAATGTGCCGCGCTCGGAGATCGTAGAAATTGAACTGCAAAACGATGTGCTGAAGATCGACGGCCGTTTTGCCATCTGCTGGTCGGGCAGTCTCACCTTTACCGTAGAGCGCTCCGGCAAGACTCTGATCGGCTCTGCCGCATCCGGAGAAGGCCTTGTCAACGTCTACAAGGGCACAGGCAGAGTGTGGCTTGCACCTTTGACCCCTTCGCAGTCGCTTTTCAGTGCGACCTTTGCCAAAAACGCAAAATAAGAAACTCGAACAAAAAACAAGTCCGGAACGACGATCATCGTTCCGGACTTGTTTGCTTTTGCTTTATTTTGCCGCTTCAAACTCGGCTTCGATCTCCGCGCCGGGTGCGGGGGTGACAAGGCTCACCACAATGCAGACGACGAGCGAGGTCAGGAAGGCGGGCAGCAGCTCGTAGATGCCGAACACGCCGCCCAGCGGGCTGATGAGGTACTTCCACACAAAGACCATCAGGCCGCCGGAGAGCATACCGGCCAGAGCGCCCTGCCAGTTGCAGCGCTTCCAGAACAAGGCGCACAGCACCACCGCGCCGAATGCGCCGCCGAAGCCGGCCCACGCAAAGCTGACGATGCTGAACACGCTGGAGTTGGGATCGCGCGCCAGCACCACGCCCACCACGCTGATGCAGATGATGGTCAGGCGAGCAGCAAACAGGCTCTGCTTCTCGGTCAGCTTCATGTGGCCGAACTCCTGCAGGATGTTCTCAGACACGCTGGAGGCCGCTGCCAGCATCTGGCTGTCGGCGGTGGACATGGTCGCGGCAAGGATACCGGCAAGGATCAGACCAGCCACAATGGCTGCCAGCACACCGTGCTGGGCGATCAGGTTTGCAATGCGCACGATGATGGTCTCGCTGGAAGAGCCGCTCAGGAACTCCAGCGCGCCGGCCTTGGTCATGCCCAGACCCACCATGCCGATAGCGATAGAAGCCGTCATGGCGATGATCACCCACACGGTAGCGATACGGCGGCTGAGCACCAGCTTCTTCTCGTCCTCAATGGCCATGAAGCGCAGCAGAATGTGCGGCATACCGAAGTAGCCAAGACCCCATGCCATAGTGGAAACGATGTCCAGCAGGCTGTAGGAGGTGGCGCTGTTGTCCGCCGCGTTGTGGCTGGCCAGCATGGTCAGGTAGCCGGGCAGGCTGCTGGCGTTTTGCATCACGGCACCCCAGCCGCCTGCCACGCTGATGCCGTAGCCCAGCACCGCCACCAGCGCGATGCTCATGACGATGGACTGGATCAGGTCGGTGGTAGTGACGGCGCGGAAGCCGCCCATGATGGTGTATCCCACGATGACCACCGCCGAAAGGATCATGGCGATCATGTAATCCACGCCGAACAGACTGTTGAACAGCTTTCCGCAGGCCGCAAAGCCGGAAGCGGTGTACGGGATGAAGAACACGATGATGATGACCGCGCCCAGCGCGTTGAGCAGGTTGCGCTGATCATGGAACCGCAGCGAAAGGAACTGCGGCACCGTGATAGCGTTCAGGTTGGCCGAGTAGCGGCGCAGGCGGCGGGCCACAATGAGCCAGTTGAGCCAGGTGCCCACAGCCAGACCGATGGCCGTCCAGCCCGGCGACGCGATGCCCGTCAGATAGGCCAGGCCGGGCAGGCCCATCAGCAGCCAGCTGGACATATCGCTGGCTTCAGCGCTCATGGCCGTGACCAGCGGGCCCATCTTGCGGCCGCCGAGGTAGAAGTCGGTGCTGTCCTCATTGGATTTGCTGTAAGCAAAGCCGACCAGCAGCATACCCACCAGATAGATCACAATGGTGGCAATGATGCAGATGTTGATCATTTCAGATTACCCCTCTCTTTCTTCCCCGCAATGGGAATACATATTAGATATTACCACAAAAAGATGCATTCCTGCAAGCTTTTCGGACAATTCAGGAGCACAAACCATTGTTTTTCCGGGTTTTATACAGAAAACAGCATGCAAACCCTCTCAAAATCGTCCGCTCTGCCTGCCGCTGCTGATTGCAAGTTATTCTTCATCGTGTTATAATCACATCAAATCCGTGGGAAAGAAGGGTTTTTATGTCAGAAATCAGCATCCGCAATGCAACGCTGGCCGATGCGCCGCGCATTCTGGAGATCTACGCTTACTATGTAGAGCGCACGGTCATCACCTTTGAGTATACGGTCCCTTCTCTGGCCGAGTTTGAGGGCCGGATGCGCCGCACCATGGAAAAATACCCGTACCTTGTCATTGAGAAGGACGGCCGCATTGAGGGCTACGCCTATGCCGGGCCGTTCGTGGGCCGCGCCGCTTACGACTGGGCCTGCGAACTGACCATCTATCTGGACCACAATGCCCAGAAATGCGGCATGGGCAAGATGCTTTACAACGCTCTTGCCGACCGGCTGAAGGACATGGGCATCCTGAACCTGTACGCCTGCATCGGCTACCCGCAGGTGGAGGACGAATACCTGACAAAGAACAGTGCGCAGTTCCATGAGCACCTCGGGTTTACCCTGTGCGGCACCTTCAAAAACTGCGGCTACAAGTTCGGCCGGTGGTACGACATGGTCTGGATGGAAAAGATCATCGGCGAGCACCTTCCCGACCAGCCTTCAGTCACGCCGTACCGGTATTGAGCAGAGCTTTCACTGTCAAGCAAGGAGGTTCTTTTTCTACCGTATCAACGCTACGGCTCTATTCCTCCACAAGCTTAGCTTGTGGTTTTTCTTATGAAAACAAAATGGATGCCTCCCTCTAGGTTCAGGGAAGCATCCATGTCTGACGGCTAATTGTTCACTTGTGTCCAGAAAACTGGGTACATATCATGGACGCACCCTGTTTTTATTTTTTCAGAACTGTGCACTCATACGGGCGCAGCGCAGCAGCCGTTTCCGTGTAGTTGCCCAGCAGCTTTTCCGCACCGGCCCAGCCCTCCGGCAGGGTGACGGGTACTTCGTGCGCTGTCAGGTTGCACAGCACCAGCAGCTCTTCTCCGTCCGGCGCACCATAGC
>CAKSZM010000105.1 GCA_934525735.1 uncultured Faecalibacterium sp.
AGGAACAAGCCTATGAAACTGACGTTTGAAGAAAAGAAGCTGCTCTACACCTATGGCTGCGCCGATCTGGAACTGACCCGCAAGCGGCTGTACGGAGTTGCCGGGCTGACGGTTGACCCCAATCAGAACAAGATGGTGTATGACTTCTGCCGGAAGCTGGAGGACGAAACGCTGGCAGACTGGTACGACCAGATGTTCTACTTTGTCCGTGCTGAGATGGAGTGTTATGCAGGGATGAAGAAGCTGGCGCAGGACATCGAACGTGATGAGGATTGGGGACCTGAGATGTTTGAGGAAAACGAAGATGACAAACTCTCTGACGATGTTTAAGCTGGAAACCATGATCTACGCCAGCGAGGACGGAACAAGCAGCGTGTTTACGCTGAATCCCGCCTTGCAGAAGCAGCTTGATACCCTTGCAACGCAGCACCCGGAGGTGTGCTGCCGCAAGGAAAAGGGAGAAGCCAGCGGCATGACGTATCAGGTCAGAAATGCGGCGGTGCTGATTGAGCCTGCACTGCTGTCCTGAACGTAAGCCCCTCTGCTATGGTAGAATAGAGCGCAACGGCCAAAGCGTCAGAGTGATGCTTTGGCTGTTTTTACATACCTTAAAATATGGATTATCTGTTGCGAGGGCAGGAATTCCGTGCTATACTGGGACAATAAAGGTATAAAAACAATCCCAGAGAGGTGCGCATATCATGTCAAAGCAGATTCATATCAGGCTGGAGGATAATGTTTTTGATGAACTGACCAGCTACGCAGATGAAAGCGGTCAATCCGTGCAAAATTGTGTATCGGGAGTCTTAATCAAAATGTTGAACCAGCAGAAGCCCAGAAAAAAAGAAAAAGCATCTTTTACGTTTATCGACCTGTTTGCCGGCATTGGCGGCATGCGAATTGCCTTTGATCAGGCTGGTGGCCGATGCGTGTACTCCAGTGAGTGGAACAAATACAGTCAGCAGACTTATCTTGCAAATTTTGGAGAACAGCCGGAAGGCGATATTACCCAGGTGGACGCGGATTCCATTCCGGATCATGATATCCTGGTGGCGGGTTTTCCGTGCCAGCCTTTCTCAATCGCCGGCGTGTCCAAAAAACAGAGCCTTGGCAGAGCAACGGGCTTTGAGGATAAGACACAGGGAACGCTATTTTTTGATGTCTGCCGCATTTTGAAAGCAAAACGCCCGAAGGCGTTTATGCTGGAAAACGTCAAGAATCTGTGCAGTCATGATAAGGGACGCACATTTAAAGTAATCCGGGAATCGCTGGAAGAACTTGACTATGAAGTGTATTATAAAGTTCTGGACGGACAGGATTTCGTTCCCCAGCATAGAGAGCGTATTCTGATTGTCGGTTTCGACCGAAAACGTTATGGTCACGGATATAACTATAAATTTGCATTCAATATCACTCCGAAAGAACCGAAGCCTGTCATTCGAGACATTCTGGAAACGGATGTGGATTCCAGATATACACTGTCCGACAAACTCTGGATTTATCTTCAGAACTATGCAGCAAAGCATAAGGCCGCAGGAAACGGCTTTGGCTACGGGATTGCGCCATTAGATGGCGTATCGCGCACCCTCAGTGCCCGTTACTACAAGGACGGCTCTGAGATTCTGATTGAACAGCCCGGTAAAAATCCCCGCCGCTTAACTCCGCGTGAATGTGCACGTTTACAGGGATTTCCGGACAGCTTCAAAATCCCGGTTTCCGACACGCAGGCCTATCGTCAGTTTGGAAATTCTGTGGTTGTTCCCCTTATGGAAAATGTTGCATCCCTCATCGTAAAAGAAGTTGAGCGACTTGACCACGAAAGCATTGAGGAACGAGATGAAATGATTATTTCAGAGGTAGGGTAAATGGACAGCATTGCATTACGGGCCATAACTGCGGCGTTAAATGGCAAAAAGGTGTTCTGCAAATTTCTTTCGGCAAACGATACTGGTGTGACAGGTGCGCATCAGGAAGGAATCTACATTGCTAAGCCTGCCATTTCCATTTTGTTTGATCAGCCGGGCCATCGCGGAGAAAATAAAGATAAATGGGTTGAAATCCGGTGGCAGGGGGATTTTTCCACTCAGAGCCGTTTTATCTACTATGGAAAGGGAACAAGAAATGAATATCGCATCACCAATTTCAAGCGCGGATTCCCGTTTCTCCGTCCGGAATATACGGGCGCATTATTTGTGCTTATTATGGACAGTGAGGAGGAGTATCAGGGATTTGTCCTGAATACAGAAGACGATATCAACCAGTTTCTTGACGCTTTTGGCATCAGTGCAACGGAAACAAACTGCCTGATTCGGACGCAGCAGGCAAATCCGGAAATTCAGGAAAAGGCAGCAATTGACCACTTTATTTCGAGCCTGAGGGTAGATTTTCCAGCATCCGAAGAAATGTCCGCAGCGGCAAGACGCATCCAGAATGCTGTATATGACCATGAAAATTATATCGTTGAGGACCCGGATTGCAAACTGCTGGACTGGACAGATGCCGAGTTCCGGCTGTTCCGTGCTCTGGAATATGCAAGGTATGGCAATATGATCACGCACGGCTTCCCGTCTGTGGAAGAGTTTATAAACACAGCCAATATTGTTCTGAACCGGAGAAAGAGCCGTGCAGGAAAAAGTCTGGAACATCACTTGGCTGCAATCTTTGATGGCAACAACATCCAGTACAAGGCACAGGCGGTGACTGAGGGAAACAAGAAACCGGATTTCATCTTTCCTTCGCAGGAAGCATACCACGACATCAACTTCTCCGCAGATCATCTGATTTCGCTCGCAGCAAAAACGACCTGCAAGGATCGCTGGCGGCAGATTCTGAACGAAGCTGACCGGCTCCGTGATAAGACAAAATATCTCTGCACACTTCAGCAGGGGATTTCGGCTGCACAGATGGATGAGATGCAGTCAGAAAATGTTGTTCTGATCGTTCCAAAGAAATACATAGGGACTTACCCCAAGGATCGGCGTGACCGAATCTGGACACTTGGGAAATTTGTGGCCTATGTAAAAGAAGTGGAAGGGCTTTAATGGCTGATATCGTATCAAAAGAAAAGCGACACGAAAATATGGCAGCCATCCGAAGTAAGGACACTGCTCCGGAAGTGTATCTGCGAAAATTGCTTTTTTCCAGAGGATACCGATATCGAAAGAATGATTCCCGAATTGCAGGACACCCGGACATTTACCTGCCGAAGTACAAAGTGGCAATTTTTGTAAATGGATGCTTCTGGCATCGGCATCCGGGATGCAGGTATGCTTATATACCCAAAAGCCGTGTTGATTTCTGGACGAAGAAATTCGAGGCAAATGTCAATCGGGACAAGGTTGTGCACAAACAACTTGCTGAAAGTAACATTCGGGTTCTGGTTGTATGGGAGTGCACTATCCGACGGATGAAGAAAGACTCGGAGTTCGCAGAAACTGTTGTTCAGGATATTAAGGCTTTTCTCGTAGGAACTGATTTCTGGAAGGAAATCCCATCATTGAACGAATGATCTGAAAAAGAAACGAATTACAGATGATTTTGAAATGCAGCAGTCTGGCTTCTTCGGATTGCTGCATTTCATTTAGTGTATGGATCGACAATCTTGTCTGGGTGCACAATTTCGGTTTACGATATGGCGAATTTGTGGTATACTTTTTACATTATAATAGGAATAAGACGACTCTATATCATTAAGCGATAAATACAGATTATTGAACTACGGAGGATAAAGTATCATGGAAATAAATGATAACATCCAGGCGCTTGACTGGCTTCTCTCTTTGAAAAAGAAAGGAAAAGAGCCTAATCGTCTTGAAAGGGCACAGTTTTCATCTGAGTGGGCAAAGCTGGTTGAGAGGGAAGGGCTCTCCGAAAGAGCGGAATACTATTTGTACAATGGTTATGTGTTCTGCGGTGCCAGACCCTTGAAAGATTATATTCAAAAGTCTGGCGATTCGGCCACAATCTTGAACAAAATGTATCATGGAAAGCATTTCAAAGCAAATTGCGCAAATACGTCTTCAGTTCTTTGCCATTTGCTCACATTGTATCTGAATGAGTCCAAACAAGACCTTTCTGTTAT
>CAKSZM010000106.1 GCA_934525735.1 uncultured Faecalibacterium sp.
AGCTGTTCTACCTGCGTGGCCGTACGGGCAAGGCTGCCAAGGTCAAGAGCGATATTTGATCATCCCCGATTTGAAACGGGAGAAAAGGGACAACTTGTTGTCCCTTTTTTCTTTATCAAAATTTCGGGCTGCACAGGGTTTGCAGGCGGTTCCGGCTTGCAAAAACGGTGTGCGTTGTACTATAATCAGGTAAGTGATACAAAACCTGAGAGTGAGGTGTGCAGACAATGGAACAGCAGCAGACACAGCAGGAAAAACCTGTCCGCGGGCAGAACCTGCTGGAATGGTACGAGGCGCTCATTTCGGCAGCGCTGGTGCTGGTACTTGTTTTCTCGTTTTTCTTCCGCATCATTCAGGTGGACGGCAACTCTATGGTGCCCACGCTGGTCAACGGCGATAAGCTCATCGTCTGGGGCGCAGGCTATACGCCGCAGCGCGGCGATGTGGTCATCGTGGACAGCTACACAGCCTACGGCAAACCGCTGGTCAAGCGTGTCATCGCCAAAGGCGGCGATACCGTCAGCATCGATTACAGCACCGGCACGGTGGAAGTGAACGGCGAAGTTCTGCAGGAGGACTACATTGCAGAGCCGACCTATCTGGGCTATGACGTTCAGTTCCCGTACACGGTGCCGGAGGGCAAGCTGTTCCTCATGGGCGACAACCGCAACGAGTCGCTGGACAGCCGCTCGTCCTACGTCGGCGCCATTGACGAGCGGGATATTCTGGGCAAGGTGCTTGTGTGCTTTATGCCCTTTACAGATTTTGGGGTGGTAAAATGAACGAAATGGATACCCGGTTTGCAAACCAGTACAATATTCAGTGGTTCCCGGGCCATATGACCAAGACCCTGCGCATGATGGAGCAGGAGATCCAGCACGTGGACGCCAGCCTTGTGCTGCTGGATGCGCGTATTCCGCTGTCCAGCCTGAACCCGGAGATCGAGCGCATCACGGCCCGCAAGCCGAAGCTCTATGCGCTGAACAAGGCCGACCTTGCCGACCCGGCCGTGACCGAAGAATGGATCCGGTATTTCCGCGCGGCGGATGCTGGCTGCGTGGCCATCAGCGCCAAGCAGAAGGGCGGCGCCAACGCGGTGAAAGCCGCCATTGAAAAGGAACTGGCCGGCCTGCTGGAACGCCGACAGAGCCGCGGCATGGGCGGTGCCAAAACGCAGGTGATGCTCTGCGGCATCCCCAACGTGGGCAAGTCCACCTTCATCAATACCTTTGCCGGTTCTGCCCGCGCCAAGGCGGCCGACCGTCCCGGCGTGACCAAGGGCAAGCAGTGGGTCAGCACCGACAAGTTCGATTTGCTGGATATGCCCGGCGTGCTGTGGAAGAAATTTGACTCCAAGACCATCGCCTCCAATCTGGCCTTCATCGGCTCCATCAAGGACGATATCCTGGACGTGGAAGAGCTGGCCATGAACCTGCTGGACGAAGTGCGCCGCAACTACCCGGATCTGGTGGCCCAGCGCTACAAGCTGGACGCCGAGACCATGACACTGCCGCCCTATGAGCTGATGGAAGCCATCGGCCGCAAGCGCGGTCTGCTGGTGCGCGGCGGCGAGGTGAACACCGAGCGCTGCGCCATCATGCTGGTGGACGAGTTCCGCGCCTGCAAGTGGGGCCGCATCTCGCTGGAGCGCCCGCCGCAGCGGGACGATCTGGCCGACTTTGCCGGGGAGGATGACGAATGAAGCGCCGTTCCGATGAGGAAATCTCCGCCCCGCTGTACGAGTACGATGCCGCAGTGCGGGCGCAGTACGGCTGCTTTGCCGGTGTGGACGAAGCGGGCCGCGGCCCGCTGTGCGGCCCGGTCTGCGTGGCGGCCTGCATCCTCGACCCGGAGAACCCGGTCTACGGCATCAACGACTCCAAAAAGCTGACCGAGAAAAAGCGGGAAGCCTTATTTGATGAGATCAAAGAGAAGGCGCTTGCCTACCAGATCGTCTTTGTGGGGCCGGACGTCATCGACCGGGACAACATCCTCAACGCCACCATGGGCGGCATGAAACAGGCCGTGGAAACGCTGGACATCGTGCCGAACCTTGTTCTGGTGGACGGCAACCGCACCCCGGCGAGCCTGCAGATCCCGGCACAACCGGTGGTCAAGGGCGACGCCACCAGCGCCAGCATCGGTGCGGCATCCGTGCTGGCCAAGGTCAGCCGGGACCGCTATATGCTGGAACTGGACAAGCAGTATCCGCAGTATCAGCTGGCAAAGCACAAGGGCTACCCGACCAAGCTCCACTATGAGCTGATCGCACAGTACGGTATCCAGCCGTTCTACCGCCGCAGCTTCCTCAAAAAGCAGGGCTATTGGCCGGAGAACGGCAAGTGAACCGCGCTGAGACCGGCCGCAGGGGCGAAGCCGCCGCAGCCCGCTGGTACATCAAACAGGGCGGCAGACTGCTGGCGCATAACTTCCGCACCCGGATGGGCGAGCTGGATGTTGTGGTGCAGGAACCGGACGGCACCATCGTCATCTGCGAGGTCAAGACCCGCAGCACCGATGCCGTTTCCCGCCCGGCCGAAGCAGTGAACGCTGCCAAGCAGAAGCGGCTGATCCTTGCCGCACAGTATTATCTGCAGCAGAACGGCCTGAGCGATGCACCGGTGCGTTTTGACGTAGCAGAGGTGTTTCCTCTTGACAGCGGGCGCTGGATGGTACATATTATAAGGGGCGCTTTCCTTGCATAAAGTAAGCGCTCCGGTGGGAAATGTACGGGCAGGGAATACTCCCTGCCGCAGCAGCAGGAACGCAATTCTGGCGTTCTACGGCGAAAAAGGAGCGAAAACTATGCAGTTTTTCAGTACCAGAGACCACAGCCGCAGAGTGACTTCTTCGGAAGCAATCGCGCAGGGCCTGTCCAATGAGGGCGGCCTGTTTGTGCCGGAAAGCTTCCCGCAGGTGGATGTAAAGGCACTGTGCGAGCTGGATTATCCGGCCATGGCGGATGCCGTCATCAAGGAATACCTGACCGATTATTCACAGGATTTTCTGGCCGAAGCCACCCGCAGCACTTATGGTGACGCCTTCGGCGGCAAGGCCGGCTATCTTGCCCCGGTGGAAGGGGATACCTGGGCGCTGGAGCTGTGGCACGGCCCGACCTGCGCCTTCAAGGATTACGCCCTGCAGCTGATGCCGAAACTGCTGGTGGAAGCCAAAAAGAATCTGGGCCGCACCGAAAAGACCCTGATCCTTGTGGCCACCAGCGGCGATACCGGCAAGGCGGCTCTGGACGGCTACCATGATATCCCCGGTGTGGAGATCGCGGTGTTTTATCCCACGGGCGGCACCAGCGAGATCCAGCGCCTGCAGATGGCCACGCAGGAAGGCAGCAACGTGGCAGTGTACGCGGTGCGCGGCAACTTTGACGATGCCCAGACCGGCGTGAAGAAGGTCTTTGGCGACACGGCCATCGCGGCGGAGCTGGCAAAGCGAGATATCCGTCTGTCCAGCGCCAACTCCATCAACTGGGGCCGGCTTGTGCCGCAGATCGTCTACTACTTTGCCGCCTACGCCCAGCTGCTCAAGGCGGGCAAGATCGCATTCGGCGATGAGGCGGACTTCTGCGTGCCTACCGGAAACTTCGGCGATATTCTGGCAGGCTACTATGCAAAGCGCATGGGTCTGCCCGTGGGCAAGCTGGTCTGCGCTTCCAACGAGAACAATGTCCTGACCGACTTCCTCACCACTGGCACTTACACTGCAAAGCGAGAGTTTTTCAAGACCACTTCGCCCAGCATGGACATTCTGGTGTCCTCCAATCTGGAGCGCCTGCTGTACCATGTCACCGGCAG
>CAKSZM010000107.1 GCA_934525735.1 uncultured Faecalibacterium sp.
ACCATGGGGGTCATGGTCATGGAGATGTTCTTGGCCAGATCCGGGAAGGCGGTCTTTGCCATCATGCTCCATGCCGGGCAGCAGGAAGTTGCCATAAAGTTCAGCTTGCTGGGCACTTCCTCCAGGAAGTCGTGAGCCTCGTCCACGGTGCACAAGTCGGCGCCGATGGCCACCTCGACTACGTCGTAGAAACCGACGGCCTTCAGGGCAGCCTTGAGCTTGCCGGTGGAGGCCAGACCCGGGAACTGGTTGACGAATGCGGGGGCGACCAGCGCGTAAATGCGGTCGCCGCGGTTGAAGCCCTGGATCAGCTGGTAGATCTGACCCTTGTCGGCGATGGCGCCGAAGGGGCAGTTGACCAGGCACTGTCCGCAGGAAACGCACTTGCTGTAGTCGATCTCGGCGCGGCCCAGTTCATCGGAGTGGATGGCACCCATACCGCAGGCAGCGGCGCAGGGACGCTCGGTCTTGACGATGGCGTTATAGGGGCAGACGCCGACGCAGCGGCCGCACTTGATGCACTTGTCCTGATCGATGGTGGAACGGCCGCTCTCCCAGGTGATGGCCTTCTTGGGGCACACTTCCATACAAGGGTGAGCCAGACAGCCCTGGCACAGGTCGGAGACCTTGACCAGCTTTTCGGGGCAGCGGTTGCAGGCAAACTTGACAACGTTCACCAGCGGGGGATCATAATACTTATCGGCGATGGAAGCATCTTCCAGACCGGAAACGACGCTGTTGTGCTCGTCCATGCGGCGGGTGGGCAGGCCCATGGCCAGACGCACACGCTCTTCAACGATGGCGCGCTCGAGGAAGATGTCCTTGCGGAGCTTGCCTTCCTCGCCGGGGATGATGGTATAGGGGATCTTGCGCATCAGGTGGTTGGCCTGCTCGCCCTTGACGTTGGCGTAAGCCATGCGGGCGACCTCGGTGAACACCTGACGGCGGATCTGGATGACCGTGGTATTGATTCCTCTGAAACTCATTCCAATCTCTCCTTGTATCGTGAAAAAACAAATTGACGGCACCGCAAAAGCGGCGGTGCTTCACGGGCCGCATTGGTAGCGCACCGCTGCAAGCAGGTGCTGCAGCCCGGAATATCCATGTTCATTTTACCATAAAGCGGGGCGCATGAAAAGAGAAAAGAGCAAAATTTGTTAAAAATTTGCTCTTTTGGCTCTGTGTATAAAATTGATAAAAATGAACGCCGAAAATCAGCAAAGTGCTGCACGCACCCGCTCGCCGTCGTATTCGCCCAGCTTCACGTGCACGATCTCGCCGCTGGCATGACCGGAGGCGGACACCACCACCGGGATGTACAGCCGGGTGTAGCCGGTGAACAGGGTGCCGGACAGCGGTGTTTCCAGCAGCACATCATCCTCGGTGCCCGCATAGGAGGCCAGCACCTCCCGGCGGATCTGCTCGGCCTGCGCGTTCATCACGCGGCTGCGCTCCTGCTTTTCGCGCTCGTGCACCTGCTCCGGGAAATCATAGGCCGGGGTGCCGCTGCGGCGGGAGTAGGGGAACACATGCACCTTGAGGAAGCCGATCTTCTTCAAAAACTCGCAGCTTTCCTCAAAATCGGCCTGGGTCTCACCCGGGAAGCCGCAGATGCAGTCGGTAGTAAAGCTGACCGGACGGCTGCCGTAGGCGGCGCGGATGCGGTCCACCACCTGCTCATACTGCTCGGCGGTGTACACCCGGCGCATCCGGCGCAGGGTGGCGGTGCAGCCGCTCTGCAGGCTCAGATGGAACTGCGGGCAGAGTTTGTCCACAGCAGCCAGCCGGGCGATGAACTCCGGCGTGAGCATATCCGGGTCCAGGCTGCCCAGACGGATGCGCTCGATGCCTTCCACCTCGGCGCAATGCTCCACCAGCTCCACAAGATTCGTGCCGGTGTCCAGCCCGTAGCTGGGCAGCGAGATGGCGCTGAGCACCACTTCCCGGTAGCCGGCAGCGGCCAGCTGGCGCAGCTCGGCCAGAATGCTGGCTTCGTCGCGGCTGCGCACCGGGCCGCGGGCGCGGGGGATGACGCAGTAAGCGCACTGGCGGTTGCAGCCGTCCTCTACTTTAATAAAGGCGCGGGTGTGGGTCTCGAACCGCTCCACAGGCAGCTCTTCAAATTGTTCGCCGCGCTGGTGCGGGGTAATGGCCACGATGCGCTCGTGCCCATCCAGCAGCTTGCGCACGTTGTCCAGAATGGCCTTGCGGTCGCCGTTGCCGCACACAAGGTCGGCTTCCATGAACTGCGCCGCCTCTTCCGGAAAAGCCTGCGGATAACAGCCGGTGAGCACCGTCACCGCGCCGGGGTTTTCGCGCTTTTTGCGGCGCAGCCACTTGCGGCTCTTCTGGTCGCCGAAGTTGGTCACGGTGCAGCTGTTCACGATAAAAACGTCTGCCGGTTCGCCTTCCTGTGCGACGGTAAAACCGTTGGAGCGGAACATCTGTTCCAGCGCGCCGGTCTCGTTCAGGTTGACCTTGCAGCCGAGGGTATAAAAACAAACTCGCATGAGGGAAATTTCCTTTCAACAAAAACGGAGTGATCGTTGCATTTCTTTTTATTATATAACAGAAGCCTGCCGGGGTGCAAGACCGTTTTATGCGCAAGGACGCTTTTCTTTTGCATAGCCGGCAAAACAAAAAGGGACGCGGAAAATTCCCGCGTCCCAAAGCTGCATGAAGGAATGACAGACGGTTAGCTGAGTTTCAGGGTGACGAGCAGATAATCGGTCTTCTTGCCGTCCAGCGTGCTGGTCTTGCGCTCAATGAAATCGACCTCATACATCGCCAGGTGGAGCTGAGATTTCACAAACGTGTTGATCATCTTTTTCTGGGCATCCTCGCTCAGGCCGTCCACGACAGAAAACTGTTTGGTGTCCAGAACCCTCTTGGTTTCAGCATCAATCACAGCAGAAGAGAACTGGACGGGCAGCAGGACTTGGCCGGAGCAGCCGGTGAACAGGGCGGAGCCTGCAACAGCGGCAGCAGACAGACCGGCGATCTTCATAAAGTTGCGGCGGGAAATGTTCATGATAGGGTCCTCCTTGTAATTATAATGTTAAACTCAGCCAAAGCCCCTCGGGCTGGTTCAAATGTACAGTATTCCGAATCAAAAGTCAAGTAACTTATACCAAACTTAACAAAAATCAAACGCTCCGGATAAAAACGGCCGGAAAATTTTTCCGGCAGAAGCAAAGCAGCCCATCCGCAGGCTTTTATTCTGCAGCGTCTCCCGGAACTGCGCCGCGTGCGGAGGACGCCGTTCCGACAGGCCACGTTTTCAATTTCGGATTGCAATCCGTCCGATTTTATGGTATACTCTCCCCTGCTGTGCTTTTGCGCGGCATCCTTAAAGAGCAACTTAGGATTTTAGGCTCCCCGGTGTGTCTCGAACCACGCCGGGCCAAACCCGCAGGGGCTGGCGGCCCTGCGCGGTTAAAATCATCCCGCTGGAGTATTATATCATGAATCAGAATTCTTCCATCCGTAAACTGGTCCGCTGCGGCGTGGTCGCAGCCATTTATGTGGTGCTCTGCATGGCGCTGCAGCCGCTGTCTTACGGCGCGGTGCAGGTGCGTGTGGCCGAAGCGCTGTGCCTGCTGCCGGTGTTCGGCACCGAGTACATCCTCGGCGTGGTGCTGGGCTGCTTTTTGTCCAACCTGCTGGGCTCCACCATCGTGGATGTGATCTTCGGCACGCTGGCTACCCTGCTGGCCTGCCTTGTCACCTACAAGCTGCGCAATGTGCG
>CAKSZM010000108.1 GCA_934525735.1 uncultured Faecalibacterium sp.
ATCGACTTCAACGACCCCAGCGAGGGCATCCCCGCCTTCCTGACCATTCTGGCCATGCCCACTGCTTACAGCATCTCTGAGGGCATCGCCATCGGCGTCATTTCCTGGACCATCATCAATCTGGTCACCGGCAAGGCCAAGGAGAAGAAGATCAGCCCGCTGATGTATGTGCTGACCGTCCTCTTCATCCTCAAATACGTGTTCCTCTGATTGCATCATCATACAAAAAGGCTTCTGCCCTTCCGGTTCGTCCGGTCGGGCAGAAGCCTTTTTTCTTGCTCTGTGTGCTTACTTGTGTCTCGGGTGGATATGGATCTCAGGGATGGCCACATTATCGTAATGGATGGGCTTGTCCGCTGCCGGAACCCCGTCCGCATCATGATGATGCGCCACCTTGCCGGTATGGAACTCCGGCACAGCCACCGTCTCTTCCTCGTGTGTCTGCTCCGGCTTTTTCCACAGCTTCTGCTGGAGCCACATCTTCAGGTGATGATGAAACGACATTGCGCGTCTCCTTTCCCGGTGCGGAGTCCCCGCCCGATCGTTGAAGGTTGATTCTCAGATAAAATTGATGAACACGGTAATGACCAGACTGTTGAGGAAGTCTGCAAACAGACTGCCCACCAGCGGGATCAGCAGATAGGCCTTGACCGAGGGCGAATACCGGTCGCAGATGGCCTGCATATTGGCCATGGCGTTGGGGGTTGCGCCCATGCCGAAGCCACAGGTACCGGACACGATGACCGCCGCGTCGTAGTCCCGGCCCATGACGTTGAACACCACCAGCACCACATACAGGATCATGAACAGGGTCTGGCCTGCCAGCAGCACGATCAGCGGCAGAGCCAGCTCAGCCAGCTGCCACAGCTTCAGAGTGATCATGGCCATACCCAGGAACAGCGACAGGCAGATGCCGCCGATATCGTTGATCTCGCCCATATACACGGTGTAGCTGCCGCTGTACTCGCCCACATTGCGGATGATGGCCGCAGCGATCATGGCGCCGATGTAGATAGGAAAGGTCATGCCGGTCAGGCTCAGCAGCTTTGACAGCACCGTGCCGATGCCCATGGCAATGATCAGCTGGAAGCTTGCCGCCGGGTACATCGTGGTGTGGCGTTCGTGCTTGATCTCTTCCTCCACCAGCAGGCTGTCGTCCTCGTGCACGACTGTAGCCAGCAGATTGTGGCGTTCAATGAGCATCTTGCCGATGGGGCCGCCCATCATGCTGCCCGCGATCAGGCCGTAGGTCGCTGCCGCCGTGCACAGGGTCGTTGCGCCCTGAATGCCGAAGTCCTCCAGCACCGGGCCGAACGCACCGGCCGTGCCGTGGCCGCCCACCATGGGGATGGAGCCGGTGCACAGGCCCACCAGTGCATCCACACCCAGCAGCTTTGCCAGCCCCACTGCCAGAAAGTTCTGTCCGACGATCAGCACGATGACCACGCCCAGAAAAACGATCATGGCCTTGCCGCCGCTTTTCAGCACTTTAAGGTTCGCCTGAAAGCCCACCGAGGTGAAGAACATCACCATGCAGACTTCTTTCAGCGTATCGTCAAACGCAAACTCGGCCACGCCGGTCACGTAACACACGCAGGTGAAGACGGCAAACAGCACGCCGCCGATGACCGGTGCCGGGATGCAGAAACGTTCCAGCACCTGCACCCTTGCCCGCAAAAATTTGCCCAGCATCAGCACCAGCACGGCAACGGCCAGCGTCTGATACATATCCAATTCGATCTTCATAACTTTCCCTCAGTTCCCGGCCGCTCAATCGGCCGTAATTCCAGCCGCCTTATAATATGCGGCCGCACCCGCATGGAACGGGATGCCGACGCCCTCTACTGCGTCCTGCTCCGCGTCCAGCGGAATGCCCAGCTGTTCTTCCAGCCCTTCCCGGCCGGAGAACAGCAGCTCGGTCAGCTTCTGCACCTGCGCTGCCGGCAGTTCGTCGCTGGCCAGCAGAACGGCTTTCACGCCCACCGTGTGCGCGTCTTCGGTCTGGCCGGGATAAGTTCCAGCCGGGATCGCAACCTCACTGTAGGCGCTGTACGCGCTGCGCAGGCGCTGTGCCGCCGCACCGTCCACATTCAGCAGACGGATCCCGCACTCCCCTGCCAGCTCGGTCACCACCGGACTGGGGAGACCCACCGTGATGAAGATGGCATCGATCTTCCCCGCCTTCAGCTGGGCAGCCGCGTCCTCGTAGTTCAGGTTCACGGTCTCCACCAACCGGTCCGTCAGGCCGTAGGCCGACAGGATCTGCAGCGCGTTCTGTTCCGAACCGGATTCCTCCGCGCCGATGCTGACCGTTTTGCCCTGCAGATCCTCCACGCTCTCAATGCCGGAATCTGCCCGCACGATCACCTGACAGGCTTCGGTGTACAGCGCTGCCACTGCACCGAATCCCCGGATTTCTTCCTCGTCCGCAAAGATGCCGGTCTGGTTGTAGGCGTCCTGCGCAAGGTCGGCCTGCGCAATGGCCAGCTGCAGATATTCGCCGGTCAGCAGGCGCAGGTTCGCCGCTGAGCCGGCAGTCGCCCTCAGCTCAATGGTGCCGTTGTCCGTCTCATTCTGCAGCGCAGCAAACCGCTCGCCGAACTCCCGGTAGATGCCGCCCTCACCCGCCGCGCCGAAGCGCAGCCGTTTGACAGTCTTTGCCTGCGAACATCCGCTCAGCAGCAGTGCTGCCAGCAGTATTCCCGCCAGCAAGGCTGCGGTCCATTTCTTTTTCATTGGTTTCCACCCCTCTTTCCTGCCGCCGCATTGCGGCAGAAATCATGTCATAAATTATAAACACATCGGAGATGAAATGCAATCACTTCCGGCAAATCCGCCGCAAAGAAAAAGAACAGATGCGGAAAAGCACCTGTTCTTTCCATCCCGGTCACCCGCCGAACAACCCGAAAAAGCTCGTGTGGGTCACGCCCAGCACAAGGAACAGAACGATCAGCGCAAACAGCACCCCGATGATGATGTCCATCTGATGGACGGTGAGGGGAAAATGATCGTAGAGCTTTTCCTTGGGATTGACAAAGTTCTTGTCGCCGTTGTCCAGCAGGGACTTTTTGCCCGCTTCAAAGTCGGCCTTCATCCCGGCCAGCTCTGCCTGTTCCTGCGCCAGCTCTGCCTCCCGGGCAGCGAGAGCCGCTTCGCGCCGGGCCAGTTCTGCCTCGCGCTGCTCCGGGGTCTGATTTTCCTGTGCCATGAGTGCACCTCCTGCGTTTTTCTCTATTATACCACACAAATGTGGACAAAAAAAGCGGGCCGCCCGCCAGAAGACAGACGACCCGCCAGAAAGAGGTCTTACTTCTTTGCCAGATACTTGCGGATATCGATAGCCACAGCCACGATGATCACAAGGCCCTGAACGATGTAAGTGTAGGAGGAGTTGACGTTCATGAACTGCAGAGCGACCTTCATCAGCTCAAAGACCAGAACGCCCACCAGAACGCCGGGCACAGTGCCGACGCCGCCGGTGGTGGAAACACCGCCGATGGTGCAGGCTGCGATGGCGTCCAGCTCATAGCCCATTGCGGTGTTGACGGATGCGCCGCCGGACTTTGCAGCCAGCAGGCAGCCTGCCAGACCGAACATGCAGGAAGCCAGGATGTAGATGCGGATCTTGGTAGCGTGCACGTTGACACCGGCCACCTCAGCAGCAGCCTCGTTGCCGCCGATGGCGTACATGTACTTGCCGTGACGGGTCTTGTT
>CAKSZM010000109.1 GCA_934525735.1 uncultured Faecalibacterium sp.
TAAAGGAGAGAACATCCATGCAAGCAATGATCGACGAGCTGGCCAAGCAGGCCGCTGAAAGCCTTGGTCAGGTGTCCGGCAAGGAAGCACTGGCTTCTTTCTGGCAGGAGTACCTCAGCAAAAACGGCAAGATCCCTGCCCTGATGAAGAATCTGCGAACCGTCGCGCCCGAAGAGCGCCCCGCCATGGGCAAGATCATCAACGAACTGAAACAGAAGGTGCAGGCAGACTATGATGCCGCCGCCGAAAAGGTGAAGGCTGCCGAGCTGGCTGCCCGCAACGCCGCCGAAACGGTGGATATCACCCTGCCCGCCAAGAACCGCCCCATGGGCGGTCTGCACCCGCTGACTCTGGTCACCAACCAGATCATCGACGTGTTCTCCGGCATGGGCTTTTCGGTGGGCACCTTCCCGGAGATCGAGGACGATGACCACAACTTTACCCGCCTGAACGTGCCCAAGGATCACCCTGCCCGCGACATGCAGGATACCTTCTACCTGTCCGACGAGTTCCTGCTGCGCACCCAGACCTCCGGCGGCCAGATCCGCACCATGGACAGCCAGAAGCCGCCCATCAAGATCCTGATGCCCGGCCGCGTGTTCCGCTCCGACTCGGACGCCACCCACAGCCCTATGTTCCACCAGATGGAAGGTCTGGTCGTGGACAAGGGCATTACCCTGGGCGACCTGCAGGGCGCGCTGAACACCTTCGTGCAGAAGCTGTTCGGCGCCGATACCCGCACCCGCCTGCGCCCGTCCTACTTCCCGTTCACCGAGCCCAGCGTCGAGGTGGATGTGAGCTGCTTTGAGTGCCACGGCAAGGGCTGCCCGCTGTGCAAGCACACCGGCTGGATCGAAGTGCTGGGCGGCGGCGTCGTGAACCGCAAGGTGCTCGAGAACTGCAACATCGACCCGGATGTGTACTCCGGCTTCGCCTTCGGCATCGGCATCGAGCGTATCGCCATGCTGAAGTACGGCATCAACAACATCGGCCTGATGTTCGAGAACGACCTGCAGTTCCTCAAGCAGTTCCACGAATAAGAGGGGAGAGAACAAACAATGAAAGTACCTTTCAGCTGGTTAAAAGAATTTGTAGATATCGACGTTACTGCGCAGGAACTGGAGGAAAAGCTCTTCTCCTGCGGCTTTGAGGTCGAAGAGCTGATCCCGCTGGATGCCGGCATCAGCAAGGTGGTCGTCGGCAAGATCGTGGAGATGGAAAAGCAGGAGGGCACCCACCTGACCAAGTGTGTGGTGGACTGCGGCGACTACGGCCACGACATCCGCATCAGCACCGGTGCCGCCAACATGAAGCTGGGCGACTGCGTGCCCGCTGCTCTGGATGGCTCCACCCTGCCCGGCGGCATCAAGATCAAGGCCCGCAAGATGCAGGGCGTGGAGTCCAACGGTATGCTCTGCTCCGGCGAAGAGCTGGGGCTGAATGACGACCTGTTCCCGGGTTCTGAGGTCTACGGCCTGCTCATCCTGCCCGAGGACTCCGTCCCCGGCACCGACATTGCCCCGGTGGTGGGTCTGGATGACTATATTTTTGATATCTCCATCACTGCAAACCGCCCGGACTGCCAGTCCGTGCTTGGCATCGCCCGCGAGGTGGCTGCCATCCTGAACAAGCCACTGCACATGCCCGCCATGGACTACAAGACTGTCTGCGGTGCCGACGAGCCCATCACCGTCAAGGTGGAAGCTCCCGACCTGTGCCCCCGCTACATGGCACACTATGTGCGCAACATCCGCATGGGCGAGTCTCCCCGCTGGATGAAGCGCCATCTGGCTCTGTGCGGGCTGCGCTCCATCAGCAACGTGGTGGATATCACCAACCACACCCTGCTGGAGATGGGTCAGCCCATGCACGCCTTTGACCTGAACAAGGTCGCCGGCCGTACCATCGATGTGCGCCGTGCCCACGAGGGCGAGAAGATCGTCACCCTGGACGAAAAGGAGTTCACCCTGAACCCCAACAATCTGGTCATCTGCGACGCCGAAAAGCCGGTGGCTCTGGCCGGCATCATGGGCGGCGCAAACTCCGGTATGGATGAGAATACCACCAGCCTGCTGTTCGAGTGCGCCACCTTCGCCCGCGACTGCGTGCGTAAGACCAGCCGTGCTCTGGGTCAGAACAGCGATTCTTCCGCCCGCTACGAGAAGGGCGTGGACCGTCATTCTCCCGAGCTGGGTCTTGCCCGCGCCCTGCACCTGATCCAGGAGCTGGACTGCGGCGACATCACCACGCTGGAATATGACCTGACCGACGGCCGCCCGCTGGAGCGCAAGCACATCGTGACCACCCCGGCCAAGATCTGCGGCGTGCTGGGCATCACCGTGCCCGACCAGACCATGATCGACATCCTGCGCCGTCTGGAGTTCACCGTGGACGTGCAGGCCGACGGAAGCTGGGATGTGTCCGCACCGCTGTACCGCGAGGATGTGGAGAGCTTCCCGGATCTGGCCGAGGAAGTCATCCGCGAGTACGGCTATGACCACATCGTGCCCACTTTCCTGAACACTGCCGCCGTCACCAACGGCGGTCTGAACTACGACCAGAAGCAGCAGCTCAAGACCAAGCGTCTGATGGCGGCGCAGGGCTTCTATGAGGCGTCCACGCTGGCCTTCTATTCCAACGCCGAGCTGGATATGCTGCACATCCCGGCTGACGATGAAAGCCGCAAGGCCATCCGTATCCTGAACCCCATCAGCGAGAACCTGTCCATTATGCGCACCCTGCTGACTCCCTCCATGCTGAATGTCATCGTGGACAACCTGAAAAAGGGCAACACCGAGGGACGTCTGTTCGAGATGGCACCGGTCTATCTGGCCAAGGAACTGCCCATCAACGAGCATCCCCACGAGCGTCAGACCCTGTGCCTCGGTGCCTTCGGCCCCGAGGAGGATTTCTTTACGGTCAAGGGCGCACTGGAAGCACTGGCAGCTGGTTTCGGTCTGAGCTTCGATTATAAGCGTGAGACCGCTCCCTGGCTGCACCCCGGCATCAGCGCTGCCGTTTACTGCGGCGATAAGCGTCTGGGTGTGTTCGGCAAGCTCTCCAATGAGATCAACGGCGAACTGGAGATCGCAAAGGACCAGAAGGACAGCCAGAACATCTATCTGGGCGAACTGGACTACGAAGCTCTGATGAGCTGCGTGGACGGCGAGCTGCGCTATCAGCCGCTCAGCCCCTATGCAGCGGTCAAGCGCGATCTGGCTCTGGTCTGCGACGAAAAGACCACCTGCGGCGAGATCGAGGAGACTATTAAGAAGGCCAGCCCGATGGTAAATGAGGTCAAGCTGTTCGATATCTACCGCGGCGCAAACCTCGGCGAGGACAAGAAGAGCATGGCATTCACCTTGTCTCTGTCCGACCCGAAGAAGGAGATCTCCGCCGAAGAGGTGGAGCGCGTGGTCAAGAAGATCCTCGGCAACCTGAAGTTCAAGCTGGGCATCGAGATCCGCTAAGCAATATTAAATAAGTAATCATACAGCAACAGGCCGCCTGTGCAGAGATGCATGGGCGGCCTGTTGTTGCGTCTGGAAACAGTAGAATACATGAAAATGAAGAAATCTCAGATTTCTTTCAAAAAACTTGTCAAAAAGTGTTGACAGGAAAGCGGGAGTGTGGTATTATACTTGAGCGCCAAGCGCTGAGACAAAGAATGACTTCTGAAACCTCAGCACGAAGCCTTTGAAAAG
>CAKSZM010000110.1 GCA_934525735.1 uncultured Faecalibacterium sp.
CCGTAGAAAGCAATGGAGCAGCCGCCGTCGGCGGTGTCGGCAGCAAAGATCATGCCCTCGCTGACGTACTTGCCCTTCATCATCGGGCGGGGTGCCAGATTGCACACGATACCGATCTTTTTGCCGATCAGATCCTCCGGCTTGAACCACTTGGCGATGCCGGACAGGATGCAGCGCTCGCGCTCGCCGTCAAACACGGTTAGGTGCAGCAGCTTCTTGCTCTCCTTCAGGTTCTCGCAGGCGCGCACCTCGGCCACGCGAAGCTCCACCTTGCAGAAGGTGTCAAAGTCGATCTCTTCCTCGTGGGTGAAGTCCACGCCGCTTTCCTCAGCAGCGGGAGCGGCAGCCTTTTTTTCAGCTTCGGCTTTGGCTTTGTTGGCAGCTTCGGCAGCAGCCTTGCGCTTCTCGTCCTCTTCCTTCAGGTGGGCGATCTCCTTGGCCACGTCGATGCGGGGGAACAGGGCGTCACCCTTGTGGACGGTGTAGGTCTCCTGTGCACCGTAGGTGGTCTTGCTCAGATCCAGAGCGGAAGCGTCCAGACCCAGCTGATCCATCATCTTGGGAGCGGTGGAGGGCAGGTAAGCGTTCAGCAGGATGCCGCACACGCGAAGAGCCTCGCACAGGTGGTACAGCACGCTCTCGAGACGCGCCTTGTTGGCCTCATCCTTGGCCAGTGCCCAGGGAGCAGTCTCGTCGATGTACTTGTTGGCGCGCTGGATGACTGCAAAGATCTCCATCAGAGCCTGCGGGATGGTCAGGCTGTCCATGTCGGCGGTGACCTTGGCGGTCAGCTCGTTGACCATGTTCTCCAGTTCGGTGTCGATGGCCTCGGTGCCCGGCACATTGTGCACGGTGCCGCCGAAGTACTTCTCGCACATGGCGACGGTACGGCTGAGCAGGTTGCCCAGATCGTTGGCCAGATCGCTGTTGATGCGGTTGATGAGGGCTTCGTTGGTGAACATACCGTCGTTGCCGAAGGGAATCTCACGCAGCAGGAAGTAGCGGATGGCGTCCACGCCGTAGCGGTCGCACAGGATGACCGGGTCGACCACGTTGCCCACGGACTTGGACATCTTGCCGCCGTTCATCAGCAGCCAGCCGTGGCCGAACACCCGCTTGGGCAGCGGCAGATCCAGAGCCATCAGCATGGCAGGCCACAGAATGGTGTGGAAGCGCAGGATCTCTTTGCCCACCATGTGCAGGTCTGCCGGCCAGAACTTGTCGTAGTCGTGATACTTTTCGTTGCCGTAGCCCAGTGCGGAGATATAGTTGCTCAGAGCGTCCACCCACACATACATGGTGTGCTTGGGGTCGAACGGCACGGGGATGCCCCACTTGACCGAGGTACGTGACACGCAGGTGTCCTGCAGACCCTGCTTGATGAAGGCGATCATCTCGTTCTTGCGGCTCTCAGGCTGGATGAACTGAGGGTTCTCCTCGTAGAGCTTGAGCAGGCGGTCGGCGTACTTGCCGGTCTTGAAGAAGTAAGCTTCCTCATGAGCATCGTAGACCTCGCGGCCGCAGTCGGGGCACTTGCCGTCCACCAGCTGGCTGTCGGTCCAGAAACTCTCGCAGGGTTTGCAGTAGTGGCCGATGTACTCGCCCTTGTAGATATCGCCCTGCTCATAGAGCTTGGTGAAGATCTTCTGGCAGGTCTCCATGTGGTAGTCGTCGGTGGTGCGGATAAAGCGGTCATAGCTGACGTCCAGCAGTTTCCACAGATCCTTGACGGTAGCCACGATCTTGTCCACGTACTCCTTGGGGGTCACGCCGGCATCGGCGGCCTTGTCCTGGATCTTCTGGCCGTGCTCGTCGGTGCCGGTCAGGAACATGACGTCGTAACCCTGCATCCGCTTGAAGCGTGCCAGTGCGTCGCAGGCGACGGTGGTATAGCTGTGGCCGATGTGCAGCTTGTCGCTGGGGTAGTAAATGGGAGTGGTGATATAGAATGTCTTGTGCTCACTCATGGGGTATACTCTTCCTTTCCTGATTTGGCGGCGCAGCGCGAAAAAACGCTCCCGTCCTGCCGGGCACTTGCCGGACAAGGACGGGAGCGCTGAAACTTCCGTGGTACCACCTTGCTTCGCCATACCCTTGCGGGCACAGCCTTTGCCGGACACAACTCCGGCAGCGCGGTAACGGGCGCACCCGTCGCAGGCTCACTGTTCGCCCGCGCGGCTCCGAGACCATGTTCTGCGCCGCGCGGCCTGCCCGGTTCCATCCTTCGGGCTTTCTGTCAGGCGCAGACGATGCATACTCTTCTCTTCACAGCCAATTTGACACAATTTACATTGTTATGCCTATAATACGCAAAAACAGCGGGTTTGTCAATAAAAATGTGAAGAAAGCTTACGCTGACACCGTGCCGCGTTCAGAGAGCTTTTCCCGCAAATGAAGTCCGGAACCCCCTGTTCCGCCCCAGCGCTGTGCGCCGGAGCCCCACTTCGCCGGACATTTGCTTGGAAAACTCTCTGCCCGCAGCAAGGAAACAGGTCTTACACCTCGTAATCCAGACAGACGCGGGTCTTGGTGTAGGGGCGAACTTTGCCGTCGGCCACGGCGACATGAGCCGGGTGGACGGAGTAGCCCTTGAGTGCTTCGGCGCTTTCAAAGGTGGTATCCAGCATCACATCAGCGGTGGAAGAGGGCAGGCCGTTGATGTTGACGTGCACTTCTACAAGGCCGGGAACCTTGCCGGCAAGGCCTTCCAGACCTTCCTTGATGCCGGCCTTCACGGCGGCCTTTTCGGTTTCGGACAGCTCGTCCTTCAGCTGCCAGAGAATCACGTGTTTGACCATAAGAAAAAATCCTCCTGCGTTTTTTCTCATTGTAGCAGGATGAGAAAACGAACGCAAGAGGAAAGATTCACTTCTTTTTGTTCTTGTCATCTAAGCTGCCGTGGTAGCACAGGTTGGAGATGACAAAACCGATGCAGGCCAGATATGCCGCTACCAGCAGAATGATATTCCACGGCTCGATGTCCGGCAAAATTGTATTGAACAGAAAGGCTGCACCGCCGAGGATCAGGGTCACACCGGAAAATTTGCGGAAGTTTTTGCGCTCGTCCTCGGTTTTCCAGGCTGTTCCGCTGCGATCACGCAGATCCTGGATGCCGCGCCAGATGAACAGCAAAGAGGTGACGACTCGCAGCCACTCCCAGTCGGAAAGATGCAGGTTCATGGCACACTCCTTTCCCGGCGGTTCAGTCTGCGCTGTGCTCCCAGGCCTCGTAGGCAACCAGATAGAGAAGATCTCCCACGATGGCGATGCCGAAGATGATGCGGTAGATCAGCGATGTAACAGGTGTGAAGGTTAAGATCAGGAAGGCGATGCTGTTGAGCATGTAAAACACGCCGTTTTTCTTCTGCCAGAAGGCACGATATTCCGGGTCCCGTTCGTACTGGTTGAAGGGGAGACGGATCAGAGGGTCTTTGCCCATAAAGTCACGGATGCCGGAGATCAGCCATAAAATACTCAAAAGGACGTCAAAGAGCTG
>CAKSZM010000111.1 GCA_934525735.1 uncultured Faecalibacterium sp.
TCCGCTTGGCACTGCTCACCTGATGCAGAAAAGGGCGTGAATTGCACAGCAATTAAACGCCCTACATAATCCGACACGCAAAACACGAATCGTGCACCGACCGTGCAGAAACCGTGCAAATGGCGTATAAAAAGAAAATCCCACGAGGAATCTTACGATTCTTCGTGGGATTTTGGTGCGCTCGAGGGAACTCGAATCCCTGGCCCTCTGATTAAAAGTCAGATGCTCTACCGGCTGAGCTACGAGCGCATATTCAATATAAAACAATACTGCCGAATAATATTACCACAACTTTGCGCAAAATGCAAGAGCTGCCGGGCAAAAAACGCAAATTTCCTGCAGGCATGCCGGTCTTCCTCCCCGGCTGTCCGGTGCGCCATGTCTCCCTCTGCAGCGGAAAAGCCCTTCCGGCTCTTCCGTTGTTCGCTGTCCCGGGCTGCAGCACTTTTCATTGTATCTTATCCACAAAAAGATGCCGTCGAATTTAGCCGGATTGCCGGATTCAAAAGGCAGGGGAGAGCGATTAAAATAAAGATATCAGAACTTCGAGGAGGGAAGTTTCATGGATCTTTTCAGTCTGGAATCCCTGGCCCGGCGGGTGTACAACCGTATCCTGGAATGACATGCGGCAGGTTGCACAGTACTTTGTATCAAAGTGAAGAAAAATGCAGGCTGTTTTTCTTCACTTTGATTGTTTTTTACGTTTCAAAATCCCTTACTCCCTGCTTTGCTCTCCGCTATCATGAAGCCACAACGAAACTTCGGCAACGGATGAAAAGGAGAGAACATCATAGCAACCAAGATTCGCGACTACACCAAGCTTGCCGCCGACATTTGCGACGCCGTCGGCAAGGACAACATCATCAGCGCAGCACACTGGCCACCCTCTACGAGCGGTACGAAAAGCCGCTGTTCATCGTGGAGAACGGCTTCGGTGCCATCGATGAGCTGAAACCGGACCACACCTGCGATGACGGCTACCGCATCGACTATCTGCGTGCCCGCATCGAGGAAATGAAAAAGGCCGTGGAACTGGACGGCGTGGATCTGATGGGCTACACTCCGTGGGGCTGCATCGATGTGGTGTCCTTCACCACCGGAGAGCTGCGCAAGCGTTACGGCTTCATCTATGTGGACCGCAACGACGACGGTTCCGGCACCGGGAACCGCTACAAGAAAAAGTCCTTTGACTGGTACAAAAAGGTCATTGCTACAGACCTCGGGTAAACGATAAGAAGCAACTGAGGGCTGCTGCACATCCGTGCAGCAGCCCTCGGCTTTTGTTATTCGCGTTTTTTCTTCGGGAACACGAAGGGGTCGTGCAGATAGACCGTCACGAGATACGCCGCCATGAAGCACCAGATGATGGGCTCGCACAGGATGACCGCGTTGTAGGCGAACCGCGGGATAAACACCAGCACAAAGATCACCTTGCCCACCAGCTCAATGACGCTGGAGAACAGCGGCAGCACCTTCTGGCCCAGACTCTGCAGCGCATAGCGGGTGCACAGCAGCACGCCCAAAACTGCATAGAAGGGGGCATTCCAGCGCAGATACCGGGCACCGTTTTCCAGCACGACGGCCTCCGAAGAACCGGAGATCAGCCTGACCAGCCATTCGGCGCCGAAGTTCATCAACAGCACAGCGGCAACCATCACCGCCACGGAGTACAGATACATCTGCCGCATACCCTTGCGCACCCGCTCGGGCTGATTTGCACCCCGGTTCTGGGAGACAAAGGTAGAACCGGCGTTTGCCATGGAGATGAGCGGCATATCCGTGAAGGCGAACAGCTTGCGGGCGGCGGTATGGCCTGCGATGGTCAACGTACCAAGACCGTTGATGCCGTACTGCAGCACCACCGAACCGGCGGACACGATGCTGCTCATCAGTCCCATGGAGATGCTCTGGCTGAACAGCTCCCAGTAAAGATGGCTGCCCACGGCGAGATGCTTTTTCTCCGGGATGAGGATGCGCACCTTTGCCAGCACGTACAGCACGCACAGCACCACCGAGATGCCCTGCGCGATGACAGTGGCCACCGCAGCGCCCCGCACGCCCATGCCGATGCCCGCAATGAACCACAGATCCAGCCCCACGTTCAGCGCCGAGCTGATGAGCAGGAACACCAGCGGCATCACGCTGTTGCCGATGGCACGCAAAAGGCCCGCGCAGAGGTTATACAGGAACATGACGATGACGCCCAGATCGATGACGATGATGTAACTGTAGGCGTCTTCCAGAATTTCCGCCGGGGTATCCAGCAGATGCAGCAGGGGACGCAGGCCGAAAAATCCCGCCGTAGTGATGATCAGCGACGCCGCCAGACCGATGACGATGGAACCGGCCACGGTGCGTTTGAGCAGGTCTTCGTCCTGCGCACCGTAGGAGCGCGCCGCCACGATGGCAAGGCCGTTGCCGATGCCGATGCCAAAGCCCACCAGCAGCTCATAGATGGAGCCGCAGGAGCCAATGGCGGCAAGGGCGTTGTCGCCCAGCACATTGCCCACGATCATGGTGTCCACCGTGTTGTACAGCTGCTGGAACAGGTTGGAGATGAGGATCGGCAGCATGAACAGCACAAGGCTTGTAAAGATCGGGCCGTGCATCAGGTCCACGTTCATCTGGAAGAAACGGCTCTTCCGGGGCAGGGTCTGGGTCATAGGGTTCCTCCAAAATTATAACTTTTAAGATATCTGTACACAAAACAAAACATCTGCAATCCCTTCCCGATTTATAAAAAACAGGAAAAGGCATTGCAGATGATCGATCTTTTGCGGGCTCGCCCTCTCAGTCTCGCATTCGCTCGACAGCTCTCCCAAAGGGAGAGCCTTTGGCAGTCCATGCAAAGTTCATCGTGATGCCAAGGCCTCTCCCTTTGAGAGAGGTGGCACCGCAGGTGACGGAGAGGGCTAGGATGTTTCCAATAAGCTTTTACAGCTCCTGCGTCTCAAAGCCGTGGCCGGTCAGCACTTCCACACTGGTAAAGCCTGCGGCCTTGATGGCGGCAGCGGCCTCGTCAAAGCCGTAGGTCAGGCTGCCCGTGTCGTGGGAATCGGAGGTGATGATCACCTTGCCGCCCATCTTCTGCCACTCACCCAGCAGCCACGGGCCGGGGTAGAAATCCTTGCGGTAGCCGCGGTAGACGCCGCCGGTATTCACTTCCAGCAGGCAGTCGTTGTCCTTTGCGGCCTGCAGAGCCTTGAGGGCAGCAGCCTTGTAACGGGGAGACTCCTCGTCGAAGAACTCGCCGTTTGCGTTCAGCTTCTTGATGAGGTCGATATGAGCCAAGATGTCCGGCTTCTGGGCGGCCACCTTTTCCACCTCGGCAAAGTAGGCTTCCACAGCAGCCAGCGGGTCGGCGTCAAAATCATCGTTGATGCAGTCCCACAGATCCTGCGGGCGGAAGTCGATCTCGTAATACTTGCCGGTGTTCTTGCCGTACAGGTGGTGTGCGCTGCCGATCCAGTA
>CAKSZM010000112.1 GCA_934525735.1 uncultured Faecalibacterium sp.
TTTGCGGAATACTATATCCCCACCACCCTCAAGCTGCTGCACACCTACAACGATGTGCAGGGGCAGCAGGGCGAAAATGCCGAGACCATCCGCCGGGATATCGCCGGCATCCTGCACACCCTCAATCAGGCCTATGATACTCTGTATGATACCCTGCTTTCGGATGTGGCCATGGATGTCTCCTCGGAAATTGCGGCCCTGCAGGGAATGCTGGCCAACGACGGCCTGACGGGAGGGGATTTTCAATGACCTACCGTGCATGGGAACTGAAACCGCTGGACCGCGCCGTGCTGAAGGAACTGACCGGGGCCATCGCGGAACAGGCTGCAGAAGAACTGGAACAGCAGGCCATGGACGAAGAGCCGTGGTCGGAAGCAAAATATCATCAGGTGCTGGCCGCCCAGCAGAAGGAAAACGCCCTGCTGGCCGGTGTGCTGACCGCGCGGGGCATCACCGACCCCGCCGAAGCGCTGACCCTGCTGGCGGGCGAAGAAGAACTGAGCGACCCTTCTCTACTGACCGATATGGACAAGGCCTGTGAGCGCATCTGGCAGGCCATCGACAACGGCGAGACCATTGTAGTCTTCGGCGACTACGATGTGGACGGCGTGACCGCTACGGCTCTGCTGTACCAGCACCTCAAGGGCATGGGCGCAACGGTCAAATGCATGCTGCCCAGCCGCGAGGGCGACGGCTACGGCCTGTCGCGCAACGCCATCCAGACCATCCACGACAAGGGCTATCAGCTCATCGTGACAGTGGACAATGGCATTTCTGCGGTGGCAGAAGCGGATTTTGCCGCTGAACTGGGCATCGACCTGATCATCACTGACCACCATCTGCCGCCCGAAACGCTGCCCAAAGCCATCGCTGTGGTGGATCCCCGCCGGGAGGACGACACCAGCCCCTTCAAGGGTCTGTGCGGCGCGGGCGTGGCGTTCAAGCTGTGCGCCGCGCTGGACGGCTGCCCGCCGGAAGAAATGCTGGATTACTGCGGCGACCTTGCCGCTGTGGGCACCGTGGCGGATGTGATGCCGCTGACCGGGGAGAACCGCACCCTTGTGAAGTACGGCCTGCATCTGCTGCAGCAGACCGACCGCCCCGGCCTGGAAGCACTGCTGGAAGCAGTCGGCCTTGCCGGCCGGCCGGTGACGGCAGAAAATGTCAGCTATGCCATTGCGCCCCGCATCAACGCGGCAGGCCGCATGGACAGCGCGGTGACCGCCCTGCAGCTGGTGCTCTGCGAGGATCCGGACCGTGCCGGAGAGCTGGCCAATAAACTCAACGAGATCAACACGAAGCGGCAGGAGACCGAGCTGCAGATCTTCAAGGCGGCGCAGGAACTGCTGGAACAGGAGCCGGAACGGCTGGAAGATCGCGTCATCCTGCTGTGGGGACGCGACTGGCACCCCGGCGTCATCGGCATCGTGGCGTCCCGCCTTGTGGAGCGCACCGGCCGCCCGGTGATCGTGGCAACGGTGGACGAGCACGGCGAGTGCAAGGGCAGCGGCCGCAGTGTGCAGGGCTTCAACCTGCATGCCTGCATCGGTGCCTGCGCGGATCTGCTCATCCGCTACGGCGGCCACGCCATGGCAGCGGGCCTTTCGGTGCGGGAAGAAAACCTGCCGGAGCTGCGCCGCCGCCTGAACGATTGGGCTGCGCGGGAGTGTCCGGTGCTGCACAGCACCCCGCTGGAGTGCGACCTGTCCATCCACCTCGACCGCGTGACCGTGGAAAGCGTGCGCAGACTGGATGAGCTGGCACCCTACGGTGCCGAGAACCCCACTCCGGTGTTCCTGCTGCAGAGCGCTGTGGTGGACGGCGTGTACCCGGTGTCGGACGGTAAACACAGCCGTCTGCGCCTGCGGCAGGGCAACGCCAGCGTTTACGCGGTGTGGTTCGGCAAGCCGCCGGAGCAGCTGCCCTACGCCATGGGCGACGTGGTGGATACGGCGCTGAACCTTTCGGTGTATGATTCGCCCCGGGGCGCGCAGCTTTCGGGCCGTATCCTGGACCTGCACCCGGCGGGGCTGGGCACACGGCTGGCCGAACAGGCTGCGCTGGTGGCCGCCCTGCGCCGCGGCACGCCTCTGACCGCCGAACAAAAAACAGAGATCACGCCCGCCCGCAGCGATATCATCGCGGTATACCGCGAGCTGCAGGCACGCCGCTGGCATGCAGAAGATCTGCAGCCGCTGTGCGCAAAACTGGGCGAGGAAAATACCGGAAAAACGCTGGTGGCGGTCACGGCTCTGGAACAGGTGGGGCTGATCGCCGCTGTGGAAAAGGGCAGGGCAAAGTATCTGGATCTTGTGCCCGCGCAGGGCAAGAAGAACCTTGCCGATGCCCCGATCCTGAAATGTCTGGAGGAAAAGTAAATGCCAGAGGGAAAGAAAACGGCAGTCCCGGCTCCCGCCCCGGTGCGGGACGAGGACTCCTACTCCGCAAAGACCCATCTGCACCAGCCGGTGCAGGAGACGGCCACCGTCTCGGCCACGGCGCTGCTGGCCGATGCACCGGAGGGGGCAATGCCCTCGGAGGTGCGGCCCGAGATCGTGACGTGGGAGAAGCTGTGCGAGGCCATCAAAGCCAGCGGCCGCGCCTACAATATGGAGATGATCGAAAAGGCCTACCGCCTTGCCGACAAGGCCCACAACGGTGTGTGCCGCCGCAGCGGCGAACCCTATATCTGCCACCCGCTGGCCGTGGCGCGGCTGGTGCTGGATCTCGGCATGGACTCCGAGAGCATCGCCGCCGCCCTGCTGCACGACGTGGTGGAGGACACCCCCACTACGCTGGCCGACCTGAAAGCCGCTTTCGGCGAGGAAGTGGCTCTGCTGGTGGACGGCGTGACCAAGCTGACCAAGATCAGCTTTTCCAACATTGAAGAGCTGCAGGCCGAAAATCTGCGCAAGATGCTGCTGGCCATGAGCCGCGATGTGCGCGTGATGATCATCAAGCTGTGCGACCGGCTGCACAATATGCGCACCGGCGATGCATGGCCGGAGCAGAAGCGCCGCGATAAGGCTCGCGAAACCATGGAAGTGTACGCCCCCATCGCCAACCGCCTTGGCATCCTGAACGTCAAGGAGGAGCTGGAGGATCGCAGCCTGCATTATCTGGACCCTGTGGGCTACTCCGAGATCAGCCGGATGCTCAGCGAGCGCTCCGGTGAGGAGTTTTTGATCAAGGTGTCCGGCGTCATCGAGCGCCGTCTGGTGGAAAGCGGCATCGAGGGTGCCACCATCAAGCGCCGGGTCAAGAGCATCTACGGCATCTACCGCAAGACCATCATGCAGAACAAGTCCTTCGATGAGATCTACGATATCTATGCCGTCCGTGTCATTCTGGATACGCTGGCCGAGTGCTACAGCACCCTGGGCCTCATCCACGATATGTACCACCCGCTGCCCAACCGC
>CAKSZM010000113.1 GCA_934525735.1 uncultured Faecalibacterium sp.
TCGCTCAACATTTCCACCTTAAAGATGGCGTTGGGCATGGCTTCACGCACGATGCCTTCGATCTCGATAACGTCTTCCTTAGACAAGCTATTTGCCTCCTCATTTGGATCTGCTCAGTTTGTCGTTGAACATGTCCCGGCTCCCTTTGCCATCCTCTCCCGAAAGCACTGCTTCGTCGTGCCTGCGCCCGATTTTTGCAGTCAGCCGCTTCAGAAGTCTCCGGTTCCGGTTGCCGGTCCACAGACGGACAGGCGGCGATGATCGCCACATACTTCATCTTCTGCAGCACGAAATCCGCAAAACGGGCAGACTGAGCCTGTCCGCCGAGGAAGTATCTGGCTTCCACAGCCATTTATAGATTATACACCTTTTGCTGTCAATTTGCAAGAGGTTTTTTCCGTATTTCCGATAAAAAATTCTTCTGATTTTAAAACGATCCTTCTCCGTCCGGCCTTTCGGATTTCTCCACCGCAAAGATGAAACTTTTTCACCAAAAGTTGTCATAATTGCACAAATAGCAGCTCTGCCCTTCCAAAAAAGCCGCCTGCCGAGAAGCATTTCTGCTCTTCTGCAGGCGGCTTGTGCCGTTCTGAGGGTCGATTTTACTTCAGGCTGAACTTCTCCGGGTCGAAATCCGGGTCATCCCAGAAGCGGGTCATGATCTCAGTATGATCCTTCAGGATCGCATTCGAGTGCTCGAAGTGAGCAGCCAGACCACCGTCCTTGGTCTTGACCGTCCAGCCGTCCTTCGACTGGTTGATCTTGCAGTCATACTGGCAGATCATCGGCTCGATGGCGATGGTCATGCCGGGCACCAGACGCGGGCCGCGGCCCTGATGGCCGTAGTTGGGCACTTCCGGATCCTCGTGCAGCTCCTTGCCGGTGCCGTGGCCCACAAACTCGCGGACCACCGAGAAACCGGCATCCTCGCAGTAGCTCTGCACCGCGTAGCCGATATCGCCGATGCGGTTGCCGGCCTTTGCTGCCTCGATGCCCTTGTACAGGGCGGCCTTGGTCACATCCAGCAGGCGCTGAGCTTCCAGGTCGACCTTGCCCACCGCATAGGTGCAGGCATTGTCGCCGTTGAAGCCGTCGATCTTGGCACCGGTGTCGATGCTGACGATATCACCGGGGCGGATCACAATGTCATGCGAAGGGATACCGTGGATAACGGTATCGTTCAGGCTGATGCAGGCCGTGCCCGGAAAGCCGTACAGTCCCTTGAAATTAGGGATACCGCCGTGCTTCACGATGAAGTCATAGATCAGCTTGTCCAGTTCCCAGGTGGTCATACCTGCTTCGATATGCTCACCGCCGTATTTCAGGGCAGCCGCGCTCAGGGCATTGGCCTTGCGCATCCCGTCCAGTTCTTTCGCATTTTTGATCTGAATCACAATTATGCCTCCAAAGCCTTCATGACTTCAGCCGTGGTCTCCTCGATGGAGGGGCAGAACTTGATCTCTGCCAGCTTGCCGCGGGTGCGGTAGAACTCCACCAGCGGCTCGGTCTGCTCATGGTAGGCTTTCAGACGGTCCAGCACGGTTGCAGGCTGGTCATCCTTGCGGATGACGGTCTTGCCGCCGCACAGATCGCACACACCCTCGACCTTGCTCTTCTTGTTGACGATGTGGTAGCTTGCGCCGCACTTTTCGCAGACGCGGCGGCCGCTCATGCGGTCAACGATCACATTGTCCTCGACCTGCAGCTCCAGCACCTTGTCAATGCGGATGCCCATGGTCTCGATGGCCTCGGCCTGCGCGATGGTGCGGGGCACACCGTCCAGGATGAAGCCGTTTGCGCAGTCAGGCTGCGCCAGGCGGTCCTTCAGGATGCCGATGATGACCTCATCGGGCACCAGTGCGCCGGCGTCCATGAAGCTCTTGGCCTTCAGGCCCATCTCGGTGCCTTCCTTCACAGCAGCGCGCAGGATGTTGCCGGTGCTGATGGAGGGGATGTTCAGTTTTGCGCAGATGATCTCGGCCTGAGTGCCTTTGCCTGCGCCGGGTGCTCCCAACAGAATCAGATTCATGGAGATCTCTCCTTTCCTTTGTTAAAGGACGTTAACTCTTGAAAAAGTAAAAAAGCACTGAAAAGTCCGAGCGTACTCTCCTTTCCAGTGCTTTCTCACATCTTAATTATTGTGGATCAACCAAGGAAACCCTTGTGATTGCGCATCGTCATAAAGCTGTCGAGGCTGCGGGTGGTATCAAGTGCCACACCGACAACGATCAGCAGGCTGGTACCGCCCAGCTGGATGCTCATACCGGTCAGGTTGCCCAGAATGATCGGCAGCACAGCCACCGCAGCCAGGAAGATAGCACCGATGAGGGTGATCTTGTTCAGGGTGCGGGTGATGAAATCGCTGGTCGGCTTGCCGGGACGGAAGCCGGGGATCGAGCCGTTGTTGCGGCGCAGATTGTTGGCGATCTCAACGGGGTTGTACTGAATGGCCACATAGAAGTAGTTGAATGCCAGGATCAGCAGCAGATAGATCACAACATACAGCCACGAAGTGTAGTTGAAGGTGTGGAAGAATGCGTACCACACAGGGTGAGCATTCTGATCGATCTGCAGGAAGCTGCCGATGGTGCCCGGGATGGACACCAGAGCCGAAGCGAAGATGATGGGCATGACGCCGCTCATGTTCAGCTTCAGGGGCAGGTAGCTGTTCTGGCCACCCATCTGCTTGCGGCCCACCACACGCTTTGCGTACTGGATGGTGATGCGGCGCTCTGCGTTGGTCATGATGACCACGAAGACCACAGCGACCAGTGCCAGCACGATCAGCAGCGGCAGGAACACATAGTACTGGGGCTTGCCGGACGCTGCCTGGGTCAGCAGACCCGCGACAGAGGTGTACAGCGAAGACCAGTTGGAAACGATGGATGCAAAGATGATCAGGGAGACACCGTTGCCGATGCCCTTATCATCGATCTGCTCGCCGCACCAGGTGATCAGCTGAGCACCTGCCACGAACGTTGCAATGATGACCACGGCGGCGAACACGCCGGCCGCGCCGGAAGTATACTTCAGTGCGCCCATATTGCGGATCACGAAGTAGTAGCCGATGCTCATGATCAGAGCGATCACGCCGCCGGCATACCGGTTGATCTGCTGCAGCTTCTGCTGGCCATCGGCTTCCTTTGCCAGATTTTCCAGCGCAGGAATTGCCACGGTGAGCAGCTGCACAATAATGGAGGCGTTGATATAGGGTGTCACACCTAACGCGAAGAGCGTGCA
>CAKSZM010000114.1 GCA_934525735.1 uncultured Faecalibacterium sp.
GTGCACCTGAAGCTGGAACCGCTGCCCCGCGGCAGCGGGATGCAGTTTGCCGCCGACTGCCGGGAAGAGGTGCTGGACAAAAACTGGCAGCGCCTTGTGCTGACCCATCTGGAGGAAAAAGAGCATCTCGGCGTGCTGACCGGCGCGCCGCTGACCGATATGAAGATCACCCTCATCGCGGGCAGAGCACACCTCAAGCACACCGAGGGCGGCGACTTCCGGCAGGCGACCTACCGCGCTGTGCGGCAGGGTCTGATGATGGCCAAAAGCCAGCTGCTGGAGCCGTGGTATGCCTTCCGGTTGGAAGTGCCTGCCGAGAACATCGGCCGCGCCATGAGCGACATCCAGCGCATGGAGGGCAGCTTTGACCCACCGGAAAGCGGGGAGGAAACGGCCGTCCTCACCGGTTTTGCGCCGGTTGCCGCCATGCGCAGCTACGCCATGGAGATGGTGAGCTACACCCGCGGAAGAGGGCAGCTGAGCCTGACGTTGGATGGCTACCGCCCCTGCCACAACGCGGCGGAGATCATCGAAGCGGTGGGCTATGAGCCGGAACACGACCTCGACAACCCGGCGGATTCGGTATTCTGCGCCCATGGTGCCGGGTTCGTGGTGCCGTGGGATCAGGTGCGCAACCATATGCACGTGGACAGCGGCTGGGGCAAGACCGCCCGCCCGGAACAGGAGACAGCCGCCGCCCCGCAGCGCCGGGCCATGGCCTACCGCGCCACGCTGGAAGAGGATGCCGAACTGCTGAAGATTTTCGAGCGCACCTACGGCCCCATCAAGCGGGACCCGCTGGCGGCGTTCCGTCCGGTGCAGAAGCGGGAACGCCCGGATTTCAATGCGGAACAGTGGCAGATCCAGCCGGAATACCTGCTGGTGGACGGTTACAACATCATCTTCTCATGGGATGAGCTGAACGCCCTTGCAAAGGACAGTCTGGACGCCGCCCGCCACAAGCTGATGGACATCCTGTGCAACTATCAGGGCTATCAGAAGTGCAATCTGATCCTGGTATTCGACGCCTACCGTGTGCCCGGCAGCCCCGGCTCCATTGAGCAGTATCACAACATCCATGTGGTCTACACCAAAGAGGCCGAAACGGCGGATATGTTCATCGAGCACGTCACCCATGAGATCGGCAAGGGGCGCCGGGTGCGGGTGGCAACCTCGGACGGTATGGAGCAGATCATCATTCTGGGTCACGGCGCTCTGCGCGTTTCGGCGCGGATGTTCCACGAAGAAGTGCAGAACGTGGAACAGCAGATCCGCAAGCTGGTGCAGGGGGAAGCGTGATGCTGTTCCCCGTAACGATCCCTCCCGCGACAAACGCAGATTATAAAAATAATTTTCCGCTGAATATGCCCAGAGTGAAACGGAGGGCATTTCAAATCGTCCGACCGGAGGTGCAGCAATGGCAGCAGAAATTACATCCGAATTTGTCTGGCAGAATATCCCCCGCCGCCCGCGGGACAGCCATAAGGGCACCTTTGGCAGCGTGCTGGCTGTGGCGGGCAGTGCGTTCTATCGCGGCGCGGCATTGCTGGCCACAGAGGGCGCTCTGCGCACCGGCGCGGGCATCGTGACCCTTGCCAGCGTGGAACCTGTGGTCAGCGCCGCAGCCGTCCGCCTGCCGGAATGCTGCCTGTGTCCCTGCAGTGCGGGGGCGGAAGGCGGCATTGCACCGGAAAATGTGCCGATCATCCGGCGGCAAAAGGCCACCGTGCTGCTGCTCGGCCCCGGCCTTGGCGGCGCCGCCCAGAGCGATGCCCGCGCTGCCGAGACCCGCACCCTTGTGCAGCAGCTTTTGTCCGGGTTCGCAGGCAACGCTGTGCTGGATGCCGACGGCCTGAACGCCGCCGCGCAGCTTCTGGCCGGGGGCAGGGAACTGCCGCACCCGGCGGGGGAAATGATCGTCACGCCCCACCCCGGTGAGATGGCGCGGCTCACCGGCCTGACGGCAGGGCAGATCAACGCGGATCGGGAAGGCACTGCCCGGCGGTATGCCGCAGCGTGGAATGCGGTGGTGGTGCTCAAAGGTGCCCGCACGGTGGCGGCAGCTCCGGACGGCCGGGTGCTGGTAAATCCTACCGGAAACCCCGGCCTTGCCCGGGGCGGCAGTGGAGACGTGCTTTCCGGCATGACGGCGGCGCTGCTGGCCTGTGGTCTGCCTGCTTTTGAAGCAGCCGCCTGCGCCGTCTACCTGCACGGTGCCGCCGCCGACCGCGCCGCCGCAAAGCACGGCGAATATGGGATGCTGCCACATGACATCCTGCCGGAGCTGGGCAGATTGTTTGCGGAACATCAGAGATAAGAAAAAGACCATTGCACAGTATTTTGCGCAACGGTCTTTTGCAATGCGAACGCTTACAGTGCCAGCGCTCCATGGCACCGAAACTGGCGGTGCACTCGGCCTCAGCGGCAGGGTCGATCTCGCCCTTGTGCAGATACTCCACCGCCCGCGGGAAACGGTTCAGCCCGTGGCTGAACACGCCCGTCAGGAACAGGCTGATTTTATTATATCGGCTCCGGGCAAAAGCTGCAGGAGCCGGCAGAAAAACGCCGGAAAAGTCATACTGCGCCAAAGATTGACAAGGATTTTACGAAAAAGTGGTTGACAGCTTTTTCCCAACGTGTTAATATTATTATCGATTTTGAGAGACGAAGCGTGTCGGAGTCTTTTCAAAGCAATTTACTCGGGACCGCCCATCGGGGCTAAGGCCATACGGACAGCCGGGTCCACTGCCGACCGGCGGCGCAGGCTGCCATTATTGATTGAGTTAGAAGCTCAAATTTTATAAGTTGGTTCCTTTACAACCATGAAATTGCGCACGCGGTGCGCAGACTTGTGAAACGGTCAATAAAGAGTAGTAAAAGTGTGATTGCTATATAGACTCTCATCATCCCGTCTTTTGAATCATGTGAATGGGGCGTTCTTCGGCGCAGCAGCCGGGGAGTTTTCCCGCGCATTCAAATGAGGTTTCAAAGCACAGGTCTGCATAAAAACGTGCAGGACTTGTGCTTTTTTATTTTGCGGCAAAGGAACCAGGGACGGAGGAATAACATGAGTGAGAACCATACACGGTTCCGGCTGAACCAGAACCGCGCGCCCATCTACGAGGCGCTGGAGCGGTTCCGGCAGATGCGTGTGGTGCCCTTTGATGTGCCCGGCCACAAGCGGGGCCGGGGCAACCCGGA
>CAKSZM010000115.1 GCA_934525735.1 uncultured Faecalibacterium sp.
TTCATGTACACCGATTACAACCAGCATCTGCTGGACAATGTAAAAAAGATCCACTTCATCGGCTGCGGCGGCAGCGGCATGTACCCTCTGATCCAGATCCTCGCAGCCAAGGGCTACGAGATCTCCGGCAGCGATGTGCTGGACGGCAGCATCATCCGCTATGAGCGGGAGATGGGCGTCAAGGTCACGCTGGGCCACAGTGCGGACAACATCATTGGCGTGGATATGGTGGTCTACTCTGCTGCGATCTCCAAGGATAATGTGGAGCTGTGCGCTGCTTCTTCCTACGGTATTCCCACCATCGAGCGCAGCGTTCTGCTGGGCTATGTGAGCCGTCTGTACAAGCAGAGCATCTGCGTTGCCGGCACCCACGGCAAGACCACCACCACTTCCATGATCACTACCGCGCTGGAGCTGGCCGGCCGCGATCCCTCTGCGGTCATCGGCGGCAAGCTGCCCCTCATCAACGGTTACGGCAAGGCCGGCAAGGGCGACGACATCGTCATCGAGTCCTGCGAGTTCGCCGAGACCTTCCTGAAGCTGACCCCGTATCTGTCCGTTGTGCTGAACATCGACAACGACCACCTGGATTACTACGGCAGCATGGGCGAGCTGAAGTTCGCCTTCAAGCGCTTTGCCCTGATGACCCGCTTCATGATCTTTGCCAACGCCGACGACAAGAACACCATGGATGTCATGTACACGCTGGACCGCCGCGTGCGCACCTTCGGCATCAAGAACGACGGCGACTATCAGGCACTGAACATCAACGAGTACAAGCCCGGCTTCTTCGAGTTCGACCTGAAGGAGTGGAGCAGGGTCACCGGCCACATCCGTCTGGCAGTGCCCGGCTACCACAACATCTACAACGCACTGGCCATGTGCGCAGTCTGCCGCTTTGCCGGCCTGACCGTGGAGCAGTGCGCCGAGGCTGCCCTGAACTTCAAGGGTGCCGGCCGCCGCTTTGAGGTCTACGGCGAGTGCAACGGCGCTCTGGTCGTGGACGATTACGCACACCACCCCACCGAGCTGCGCGCTACCATCACCACCGCCAAGGAGATGGGCTACAAGCGTTTGATCGTGGTGCATCAGCCGTTTACATACAGCCGCACCAAGATGCTGTTCAACGACTTCGTGGATGTGCTCAAGATCCCCGACATCACCGTGCTGACCCCCATCATGGGCAGCCGCGAACCCAACGACCCGACCATTACCAGCGCAAAGCTGGCGGCGCAGATCCCCGGCTCTGTTCTGGTGAACAGTCTGGAAGAGGCTGCCGAGTGGGTCAAGCAGAACGCCCGGGAAGGCGACCTCGTTCTGACCCTCGGCTGCGGCGATATCTACAAGGCCAGCAAGATGATGGTGGCCGACAACAAGTAATCTTTGCAGAAAGCCAGACACCCCGGTGCACGTTTATGTGCACCGGGGTGTCTTCAGTTCCGCGAACATTTCTCCGCATCGATAGCCAGCACGAACATCAGCACATACAGCGCATCGGCCGGGTCTGCGATGTCCAGAATATAAGTGTCTGTCCAGTGGAACAGTTCCTTGGACACGGTGGCCACCGTGCCGCCGTCCGGGCCGGTGATGGTATAGTCCCACTCTGCAAAATCGCCTTCCACATGCCAGCCGTTGAAGTCGATGTTATACTTCGGCTTGAACCAGCTCAGCTCCTTTTTCAGGGTGCCGATGCAGGTCTCGCCTTCGTACAGCTCAAACTTAGGCAGCCATGTCAGGACTTCCTGTTTGACGGTTCCAAGCTCCTGTTCTTCTTTTGCATCGTAAATTTTCAGGCAGTGCCCCCACGAAAACTGCCCCTTGACCACATACATGGTGTTTTCGTTTTCGTCGTAGATGTCGTAGCTGTCAAACCAGCTGAATGCACGCTGTTTAAAAAGAAGTTTCATCTTCCTCACCTCACTCGGAATACGATTTTGGACGTCCTTTTCGTGCGGTTCTTCCGTATTTTCATCATACCAGATTCTGCCCCGTCGTGCAATCCCAAAGCAGCCCCGCCCGGAGAATGTTCCGGGCGGCTTTCTTTTGCGCATTTTTCAATACGACTCGTCAATTTCCGTGTTTCTTTTTCGTTTTGTATTTCAGCGGCGTCTGCACCTCCGCACGGATCTTGCCCAGATAGGTACGGGTCTGCTCCACACCGCCCAGGATCGCCTGCACCTGCTCCCGCTGTTCCGGGGTCAGGGCATCCTCTGCCAGCAGCTCCGCGTTGCCCTCGATGATGGTCAACGGCGTTTTCAGCTTGTGGGAAAGCTGCAAAATCTGCTCCCGCTGCTGCTGTTCCATCTGCCACTGCCGCTGCAGACTGGCGGTCAGCTCGCCACCCATGGTCTGCAAAGCCTGCAGTGCGGCGTCATATTCTTTTACTCTCGCACGGCCGAATCCTGTGCTGTCCAGCTCCTGACGTGCCACACTCTGCGCCGCTGCAGTCAGCTTTTCGGTCTCCCGGGTCAGAAAACGCCCGGTTCTGTGGGTACTCCACACCACCGCCCCCACCAGCAGCAGAATGCCCAGAATGCAGTGCACGGTCTGCATATCCGGCAGTTTTCCCCGCAGTGCGGGGTCGGCATAGGGCACGGCATAGTCAAATTGCAGCAGGCAAACTGTTCCGTCCTGCAATTTCGACGTCATGTAATACTGTGTGTAGCCAAAATGCCAGCGGGTTCTCCCCTGCCAGTTCTCCATTGCCCGCTGCAAATGCCCGGCGTCCATGTTGGTAGCCAGCACCTCGCTGCTGTCCGGTGCGGCAAACAGGGCGTAGCGGCATAAAGAGTCCAGCTGTGTCTCATCAAAGGTCGTGGCGGTCATGCCCGGCAAAACGTCCTGTGCGGCTTTCTGGCAGGCCTGTGCGGCCTGATTGGCGGGCAGGAACAGCCCACTGTTCTGGATCCACAGCAGCAGCACCAGCAGCCACCCCACCGCGACCAGCAGGCAGGCCAGCGCCGTGCGCACCAGATATTGCAGCAGCACGCTGC
>CAKSZM010000116.1 GCA_934525735.1 uncultured Faecalibacterium sp.
TTCAAGACCACTTCGCCCAGCATGGACATTCTGGTGTCCTCCAATCTGGAGCGCCTGCTGTACCATGTCACCGGCAGCGACACCGAGGTGGCAGGCCTGATGAAGAGCCTTGCCGAGAACGGCAGCTACACGGTTCGCCCCGAGACGCTGGCCGCCATTCAGGAAACCTTCTCCTGCGGCTGGAGCAGCGAGGTTGAGGTGGCAGAGGAGATCCGCGCCCGCTACGAAAAGGACAACTACCTGTGCGACACCCATACGGCTGTGGCGTTCCACGTGGCAGCGCAGAAAAAGCGTGCCGGCGTGCCCATGGTGGTGCTGTCCACGGCATCGCCGTTCAAGTTCCCGCGCAGCGTGCTGGAGGCTCTGGGCAAGGACGCACCGGAAAATGATTTCGAAGCAATGCAGCAGCTGGAGGCCGCTACCGGCCACACCGCACCGGTAAGCCTTGCCGGCCTGCGCCGGAAGCCGGAGCGCTTCAACACCGTGATCGACCCCGCGCAGATCGCCGAGGTGGCGCTGGGCTATCAGGAATAATGCATCCTGCTGCATTTTAGAACAGGAGTAAAAACATGGCACTTTTTGTGCTTGGCGACCCCCATCTCTCTTTGGGCGCTTCCAAGCCGATGGATATCTTCCCGGGCTGGAACGACTATGTGGAGCGTCTGGAAAAAAACTGGCGCAAACTCATCACGCCGGAGGATACCATCGTTCTGGCGGGCGATATCAGCTGGGCTATGCGCCTGACTGATACCCGCAGGGACTTCGCATTCCTGCAGTCTCTGCCGGGGCAGAAGATCATCATGAAGGGCAATCACGACTACTGGTGGTCCACTGCCAATAAGATGAACGCCTATCTCAAGGCCGAAGGCTTCGACACCCTGCACATCCTGCACAACAACTCCTACAGCGTGGAGGGGTATGCCATCTGCGGCACCCGCGGCTGGCTGTTCGATGTGGGAGAAGCCCACGACGAAAAGGTGATGAACCGCGAGATCGGCCGGCTGCGCATGAGTCTGGACGCTGCCGAGCCGGGGCTGGAAAAGCTGGTGTTCCTGCATTACCCGCCGGTGTACACCGGCACCAGCGCCCCGGAGATCGTGGCCACTCTCAAAGAGTACGGCATTAAAACCTGCTACTACGGCCACCTGCACGGCAACGCCATCCGCTATGCGGTGCAGGGGGATGTGGATGGCATCCGGTATAAACTCGTCAGCGCCGACGGGCTGCGGTTCTGCCCGTACCGCATCAATTGAGCGCATTTGAACAGGCAAAACCGATAAAAATTAACAATTTGGGCTGGCAATTGTGTCGAGAGCGTGCTATAATAAGTTTTGACGCGATTGTTGCACCCAATAGAGCGCGCGCGTCCCCGCATATTGCAAAAGCAAGTTCATCCAGGACGCAGTGCGCGGTTGCAAGGGCAAAAACTTCCTGCCCGGGCAATAGAATTTTTGAGTGGAGGAAAAACAAATGAATTTCATCAAGTGTGAAAAGCTCGAGAAGAGCATGGCAGAGCTGCAGTTCTCCATCGATGCAGAGGCTTTCAAGAAGGCTACTGCCGATGTTTTCAAGAAGGAAGGCAAGAAGTATGCTGTTCCCGGCTTCCGTAAGGGTAAGGCTCCCCGCAAGCTGATCGAGCAGATGTACGGTGCCGACGTCTTCACCTACGACGCCATCAACGAGCTGTTCCCCGATGCTTTCGAAGCTGCTGTCAAGGAAGCGAACGTCGAGCCGGTCGGCCGTCCTGAGGTCACTGTCGATTCCGCAGACGAGACCAACGGCGTGACCCTGACTGTCAAGGTCGCTGTCAAGCCCGAAGTCAAGGTCGGCAACTACAACGGTCTGACCGTGGAAAAGACTGTCCATACTGTCACCGACGAGGCTGTGGACGCTGAGCTGAAGCGTGTGCAGGAGCGCAACGCCCGTGAGCTGACCCGTGAGGGTGCTGCTGAGAACGGCGATATCGTTGATATCGACTTCGAGGGCTTTGTGGACGGCGTCGCATTCGAGGGCGGCAAGGCTGAGCACTACAGCCTGACCCTGGGCAGCGGCAGCTTCATCCCCGGCTTTGAGGATCAGATCGTGGGCCACTCCGCCGGCGAAGAGTTCGACGTGAACGTCACCTTCCCCACCGAGTATCAGGCTGCCGAGCTGGCCGGCAAGGCAGCTGTCTTCAAGATCAAGCTGCATGAGGTCAAGTATAAGGAACTGCCCGCTCTGGATGACGAGCTGGCTAAGGACGTTTCCGAGTACGACACTCTGGACGAGTTCAAGGCTTCCATCCGCAAGAATAACCAGGAGCAGCTGGACAAGCAGGATGACCTGGCTGTCGAGAACGCTCTGGTCGATCAGGTCATCGAGAGCATGGAGGGCGAGATCCCCCAGGCTATGTATGACACCCGCATGGACGAGATGGTCAATGACTTCGCATTCCGCGTGGAGCAGCAGGGTCTGCGCCTCGAGGACTACCTGAAGTATATGGGCCAGACCGTGGAGCAGTTCCGTGCTTCCTTCATGCCGCAGGCTGAGAAGCAGGTCAAGATCCGTCTGGCTCTGGAGGCTGTCGCCGCTGCTGAGAACATCGAAGCTTCCGAGGAGGAAGTTTCCGCTGAGATCAAGCGCATTGCCGACCAGTACAAGATGGAAGAGGACAAGGTCCGTGAGCTGGTCAACGTTGACGACCTGAAGAAGGATCTGGCCATCAACAAGGCAATCGACTTCATCAAGAGCCACGCAAACATCGTGGAGAAGCCTGCCGAAGCTGAGAAGGCCGCAGACGCTGAGTAATTGGCGCGCCGGTCTTTGTAAAGCGGACGGCATGCTGCACGCTTTATAGCAAAGGTTGTTAAAATTGACCGATACGGCAGAACCGGCAGGGAAACCGTATCGGTCAATTTTGCAAATACTATATTCCATTTCAGGAG
>CAKSZM010000117.1 GCA_934525735.1 uncultured Faecalibacterium sp.
TATTGGTTCTTTTCAAAGGCTTCGTGCTGAGGCTTCAGAAGTCATTCTTTTGTCTCAGCGCTTGGCGCTCACATATAATATCACATTCAAGGGGTTTTGGCAAGCGTTTTTTCGAATTTTTTCAGCTTTTTTCGTTCTTTGTATACAACAGCTAGTTTTTCATTGCAAACTTGTACGGTTTTTAAGGCACTTTGCCTGTTCTTTCCTATTTATATAGTCTGCGCACAAAACCACCCGGCAGCTTATGCCGCCGGGTGGTTCAGATTCAGCTATTCTCTTCGTTTTTCATCTGCTGCAGGGTCAGCCAGACAGCCAGTGCCAGCACCGGCAGCATGGAGATCAGTCCGATGGGCATCGGGCCGAGCACATTATAATAGGCATCTTCCGGGTGGGTCAGGATCGTCGGAAGGGCCGCAATGGCGTTTACCGCACCATGGGCAATGGCGGGCACCCAGATGCATCCGGTCTTTTCGTAAAGCCAGTCCAGCAGGGTGTTCAGGGCAAAGCAGAACACGCACCACACCACAAGGCCCAGCACCGGTGCTCCCAGATAGTCCGTTCCATATTCATATCCCACCAACAACATCAGCGGCCAATGCCACACGCCCCAGATGATGCCGCCCAGCAGCCGCCCGTTGAGCAGACCAAACCGCTCTTTCAGGCGGGGCATCATGTAGCCGCGCCAACCAGTCTCTTCTCCCAGTGCAGGGATCGCATTGATGATGGGCGCCAGCGTCACTGCAAACAGACCGTTTCCCAACAAGTACGAGCGCGTTGTCACGCCCAGTTCGGTTTTCAAGGAATGCGCATCCCATTCGCTGCCATACATCGACACCAGCCAGCTGCCGGTGGTGTCCAGCCGGGACGGGAACACAATGAAATACAGCGCTGCCCCCAGCACAGTGAACACTGCCGGGGCAAACCATGCCATCCACCAGTAGCGGCGCTTGCCCTGCACCTTCCAGCCGATGCCTGTGGGCTGGCGGAGCCAGACCTTCTGCACCAGCAAAGTCGCCGCCAGCGGGCAGAGCATACATACGACCAACAATGCCTGATAAATTGTAGCATTGCCATCCCGCAGCAGTGCCATGCACCCGCCGATCTGGCACAGCCATGCCAGCCCAAATGCAAACAGGAAGTAAAGGCCGAAGCCCTGTTTTTCTTTTGCCGTCATACAAACTTCACCGCCGTTCCGTAAGCAATGACCTCTGCTGCGCCCTGCATGACGCTGGCCGAGGCGTAGCGCATCCCGACAATGGCATCCGCGCCCAGAGCTTCGGCGTCCTTGACCATACGTCCGGTGGCGATCTGCCGGGCTTCAGTGAGCATATCGGCGTAGTCCACCACCTCGCCGCCCACCAGCGTGCGGAAACCCGCCATCAGGTCGTGGCCGAGGTTGCGGCTCTGCACGGTGCTTCCTCGCACCACGCCCAGAGCTTCGAGCTTTTTGCCGGGGATTTCGTTAATAGTTACGATAAGCATCTTCTTCTCCCTTTCCGATCTCTTCGATCCGGTCGATGAGCACCTTCAGCGTGCCGACGATGCAACCCGCCGGGATGCCGAACAGCACAATGAGCAGCGGCAGCGGCGGGGCATCCTGCGGGTCGGTGTAGAAAGCCCACACAAGGATCGCGATGACAAACGCCATCAACGCCACAAACAGTGCCGCTCCGATGCAGGCCCCGCGGATGCGCTCCGCTTTGCGGTCCGTACGTTCGATGTTCACAAAGGTCACTCCCTGTTCCTCGCGTGCAGTCAGGCGCGCCAGCGTCTGCTGTACATCCAGTTCTTCAAGGGTGCCGGGTTCCCCATGCAGAAGCTCGCAGAAGCCGATGGCTTCGTCCAAATCCTTGCGGCGGGTGCTGAGACGTTCCAGCTGCTGGGCCATGCCCTCGGCCAGTGTCTTTTGCCCTGCCAGCATTTCGCGGATATCTGCCAGCGGCACATCCAGCTTGCGCAGAAGCTTGATGCGTTGCAGGCGCTCCACATCTGCCTGCGAGTAGCTGCGGTAGCCGTTGCCCGGCTCGCGGCCGGGGGCGATGAGCCCCTCCTCCTCGTAAAAGCGGATGTTCTTTTTGGTGATGCCTACGGCGGCTTCCACTTCGTTGATCTTCATGGTTCCGGCCTCCTTACACGCACATTCTATACCTTCCAGAAAGGGGAAGGTCAAGTGTTTTTAAAAAAACAATTGTGAAAACTCCCCCAGTCTGCTTCGCAGACAGTCCCTCGGAGAGGGGCCTTTTGGATGCGAGACTGAGGGAGTTCTTTTTATCTCAGAAATAGCACTTGATCTGGAACCGGTCGGCGTTGTCCTTCTTTTCCTCCACCACGATGTGCTCATGGTTGAAGTCGAAGTGCACCGGGGTGCACAGATCGGTGTTGCGGGTCAGGCGCAGCAGCTCCTGCACCCGTTTTTTCTCCTCCGGCACATAGAACAGATAGCTCACGCCCTCTTTCTTTGCGCGGCCGGTGCGGCCGATCCGGTGGGTGTAATGTTCGTTTTCGCTGGGGACATCGTAGTTGATGACGGCATCCACGTCCGAAACATCAATGCCGCGGGCGGCCACGTCGGTGGCTACCAGAATGGCCAGCTTACCGTCGCGGAAGTTCTGCATGATCTGGTTGCGCTCCTTCTGGGAGAGGTCGCCGTGCAGGCAGTCCACCGAGAAGCCCAGCCGTGCCAGCTGGTTGGCCAGGGTGGCGGTGTTGAACTTGGTGTCGCAGAACACCATCACCCGCTTGTAGCCCTCGCCGATGATGATCTGTGCCAGATCCGACAGCTTGTTGCGGCCGGAGGTCTCCAGCAT
>CAKSZM010000118.1 GCA_934525735.1 uncultured Faecalibacterium sp.
AATCTGGGCACCGGCGGCTTCAATTTCCACGGCGTATGCGAGTGCATCACCGCTGAGCGCATGGACCGCTGCACCGAAATCTTGCTGAACATCATTTCTCTGTACGCAGAGTGATTTTCAGATACTGCAAAACCTTCCGTAATAGAGCAATGCCGGGCAACCTTCGGGCTGCCCGGCATTGCTCTATTAAAACCATTTTTCGGCAAACAGCCCGGTCAAACGGCAGCAAAAAGCGCCATCTGCAACAAACTGCAACTACGCTCTCGAAGATTTGTGTGATACATCAAATTTTTCTTTCTTTTTTTGGCCAAGCCGTCACTTACCCCCCCCCGTATAAGTATTGTATAATATCAGATAGACGATTCCCGCAAAGAATGCAGCGTGTTGCCGCAAAGTCTGTACGGGCGGCTGCACAATGCGCCAAAAGAAAGGAATGTTCCTTATGCCTAGACGATTTTCCCTAAAGACCCGGCTTTTGAGCCTGTTGCTCTCAGCTGCCATGGTGCTGATGTTCCTTCCCGCATCCGCTTTTGCGGCTGACGACGAGCAGGTGCGTGTCGGCGACGCATGGCTGGGCAGTGCCACGCGCTCTGTGACTTGCGGCGAGGGTACTGCCGCGTATGACCCCGACACCAAGACCCTGACCCTGACGAATGTCACGATTAACCACGACTACAATGCCGCCATCTGGAATACGGTGGAAGGTCTTACCATTAAGCTGGTAGGTGAAAACAGCATCAACTCCGGCGATCAGACCGGTATTCTGAGTATGCAGGGGTGCGGCCTTCTGACCCTGACCGGCGAAGGCAGCCTGAACATCACTGCTGCTGATGGTCATGCTATTTACGCCAACACAGGCAGTCTGCTCGTTAAGGACACCACCGTTAAGGTGTCCAGCGATGCTCTTGCGGTCTACGCCGATTTAGGCATCGAGATCAGCAACAGTACTTTTGAATCCGCTACCCCCGACGGCAACGCCATCTGGACGCCCTGCGATCTGAAGATCGAGAATTCGAACGTCACCACCTCCAACGACAACCAAAGCAATAAGGGATATCCTGCCATCTGCTGTGACGGCGATATCACTATCAACGGCGGTCGGCTGAAGTCCACCTGTAAAGGTGGCGATGCCCTCGGTGTCGCTGGCACCCTTAGCATCACCAACTGCAACGTGGAAAACAAGGGTGACTATACCGCACTGTATTCAGGAGGCAAAATGACCCTGACCGGCGGCAGCATTACTGCCGAGGCCGAGAATAGCGCCATTATGAGCAGAAGTGCTATGACCATTACCAACGCTACGGTCAAGGCTACCGCGCAAAAATACAATGCCCTGCGTGCATCCGATGTTATGAAGATCGACGGCGGCAGGGTAGAAGCAACCACCGTACGCTATGATGAGAAGCCATACGCGATCCACATGGACGATGGCAATGACGGTCGTATGGAGATCGGCGGCGGTGTCGAACTCTATGTGAAGGGTTATAAGGGCATCTCTGTCGGCGAGGGAGCCACGATTGAGGACGCTCACATCGTCATTGATAGCGATGACCGGTCTATTGATATGCCGGTCAAGTTTGCAGAAGGTTATGACATTGCCCTCGCGCTTGGCGGCGACTCCATGGAAAGTGCGGAACCTTTTGATTGGTACAGCATGGAACCGTTCACACCCGGTGCCGGCAAACAGCCCGGCTCCTTCCCCTATCTGGAGCTGCTCTCCGGTGCCAAGCACACCCTGCGCGTGACCAATGGCACGATCTCGGAGCTGAACGGCAAGCAGTACACCGGCAACGAAGCCGAAATCCCCGCTGGCAGCCCCGTGACCCTGACCCTGACTGTGAATGAGGACGCCTTTACCGCAGGCGATGTGTTTAGCAGCTGGACCCTGTCCCCCACGCCCAGAGATCTGCGGATTGATGGAAACGTCATCACCTTCACCATGCCCGCAGAAGATGTTGAGATCAGTGCAACAAGCGATATTCCTCCGGAGCCCACCCCCGATGCGGAAGGCAGCCCGCTGCTCGGTCTTGCTTTGGTCGCTGTCGGCGGCACACTCGTTGGTCTGACCCTCTATGCCGCCCATGAGTTCGGCATCACCCAGACCCTCAGAGAGACCCTGCCCGCAGGTGCAGCCATCCCCGCTAACCGCGGCGAACTGGCTCTGCTGCTGTGGAATGCAGCCGATAAGCCGGAGCCCGAAAAGCAGCCCGCCTTTACCGACGTGTCTGACCTTGAAACTGCCAAGGCAGCACAGTGGGCTATCGAAGCTGGTCTGATGGAAACCGAAAGCAGCGGTAAATTTGCTCCCGCAAAACGCGTTACCCGCCTGAAGGTTTTCAAAACCTGGAAGGCCGCAGGCCACTAAAGCGTTTTACCTTTAGCACCCACCAAAGCCTGACCCCCTGCCCCCGGAGAGCGCCTCCGGGGGCTTTTTGTGTGCAGCAGCGTTTATCCCCTTGTAAAGAGCGCGGTCTGCCTCAGCGGATGGCGGGGCTCGGACAAGCTCCGCAGACGCACCGTCAGTCCTGAAAATCAAAGCATAACCTTTCCTTACCAAAAAACAGGCGGCTGCACAGTGCTTTGTGCAGCCGCCTGTTTTCATTTAACCTACGTTGATGTGCCCCACCGGCATGATCTTCCGTTTGTTGTCATCCGGCTTTGCCGTCAGGCTCATGGCCAGCGACACCGGGCCGAC
>CAKSZM010000119.1 GCA_934525735.1 uncultured Faecalibacterium sp.
CCGTCCTGCTCAAAGGTCACGCCATTGCGAAACTCGCCTGCAGAAATCATAGGAATTCCTCCATTAGTTTAATCTCAGATGCTTGACGCATATCTCTATTTATTTTACCCAATCCCATGCCGTTTGGCAAGGGGTTTCGGCAAAAAAGACGATGAAAACACAAAATTTTTTACGTTTTGCACACGGCACGGTACATCTGCTGCATGGTGCAGGCATCTTCGGCCTGCGTTCCGGCGCTTTCGCAGATGACCACCGGCTGCAGTTTCCGCTCGGCCAGCAGCTCCATCAGCGGCTGCGGCTCCGGGCCGAACTGGGTCTCGGCAAAGGTCCAGTGGCGCTTTTCGCCGCCCTTGGAGAACTCGATGCGGGAAAAGTGCACATGGAACCGCTCCGCCCGCGCGTCGCCCAGTGCTTCGTCCATGCGGTCGAGGATGGCGGCATAGTCCGCTTTCGTCTGGATGCCGCCCAGTGTACGGGCGTTCAGGTGGCCGAAGTCGATGCAGGGCGTGATGCGCCTGTCCACGCCGCACAGTGCCAGCACCTCGTCCAGCGTGCCCAGCTGCCCCACCTTGCCCATGGTCTCGGGGCAGAGGGTCATATCGGCAAAGCCTGCTTCATCCAGCGCCTCCACAGCGCGGCGCATGGTGTCCAGCGCCTTTTCGAGGGCGGCTTCCCGGCTCTGCTTGCCGCAGCTGCCGGAATGGAAGATGATGCGTTTTCCGCCCAGCGCCCGGCACACCGCCGCGCTCTGCAGCAGGTACTGGATGCTGTTCAGCCGCTTGTCCTCTTCCAGACTGGACATGCTGATATAATACGGTGCGTGGACGCTGAACAGGATGTCCTTCGGGGCGGCCAGCGCGGCCATCTTCGCGGCCTTGTCCAGCCCCAGACGCACGCCCCGCCCGCACTGGTACTCGAAGGCGTTCAGGCCCATTTTCGCGGTATACTCCGGCACGTCGAGGCTGGTCTTGTACCCTTGGACAGCAAAACTGTCGCTGGTGCCTGCCGTGCCGAACCGGATCTTCCAATCGCTCACAAAGTCTTCCCTCCCCGGTCATAGTATTCCTGCCAGTGTTTTTTCTCCCACTTGCGCTTGAGGATGACCTGCGCGCCGAGGTCCGGCCCGCGGGGCACCACCATCAGGCCGGGGATGCCGTACAGCGCGGCTGCCATGCGGTCGGCGTAGAGCTGGTCGCCCACCATGGCCATCTGGCTGTGCTTCACGCCCATGCGGTGCTGCGCCGCCATCAGCGCAAAGGGCAGGGGCTTTGCAGAGCGGTACAGGTACGCAAGACCCAGCTTCTGCGCAAAGGGGCGCACCCGCTTTTCGGCGCCATTGGACACGATGGTCAGTTTCACACCGGCTCTGCGCATGGTATCCAGCCAGCCCGCCACCTCGTCCGGCAGCTCCTGACTGCGGTCGGCGGTGAGGGTGTTGTCGATGTCCAGCACCAGAGCCTTGATGCCCTTTTGCGCCAGCCATTCCGGCGTGATGTGGGTCACGTCCTTGAAAACATATTCGGGGGTAATGAGCATAGTAGTTCTCCCTGAAATGAAAATAGGAGAGCCTGCAATACAGGCTCTCCTACATCGGCGTTAGCAACGCGTATGAAATCTAAAGCAACAGCGATTTCAAGCGGTTTAATTACTTGAACTTGCGCTTGCGGGCTGCTTCGGACTTCTTCTTGCGCTTGACAGACGGCTTCTCGTAAGCCTCGCGCTTACGGACCTCTGCGAGCACACCGCTGCGAGCGGTGCTGCGCTTGAAGCGACGCAGTGCGCTTTCCAGCGACTCGCCCTCTTTAACACGAATTTCCGACATCTTATTCCCTCCCTTGGACCGTGAGGCAGGAATTTCGTTGTTACATGGTAACTAACAGTAGACAGTATAGCGCATTTTCTCCGGTTCGTCAACCTTTTTTTGAAAGTTTTTTGCCCAAAACTTTTGAAAAAATTCTGAACAGACGTTCCCGGGTGTTTCACGCGCGCCGGTCCGCCTCTGCGGGTGATGATATGTTCACGCTTTTCAGCGGAGCAGCAGTTCTCAGCCCTTGACGGCCAGGTTGACCAGACGTCCCTTGACGTAGATCTCCTTCACCAGCTGCTTGCCTTCCAGAGCGGCGGCGACGGCGGGGTCGGCCTTGGCGGCGGCAATGGCGGCTGCGGCGTCGATGTCGGCAGCAACCTTCAGGCGTGCCTTCACCTTGCCGTTCACCTGCACAGCGATCTCAACGGTGCTCTCCACGCACTTGGCCTCTTCGTACTTGGGCCAGGGGTAGTAGGCCAGCTGTTCGTCGTGGCTGTGTCCCAGCTTCTCCCACAGCTCCTCGGTCATGTGGGGAGCAAACGGGTTCAGCAGCTGGACAACGGTCTCAAACTCGGCCTTGGTGGCGCCGCCGTTGTCGTACAGGGCATTGACCAGAGTCATCAGCTGAGCGATGGCGGTGTTCATCTTCAGGGTCTCGATGTCCGCGCCCACCTTCTTGATGGTCTGGTGCATCAGGGTCTCGATCTGGGGGCGGTAGCCTTCGCCTTCCACCAGCTTGTCGCTCAGCGCCCACACGCGGTCGAGGAAGCGGTTGCAGCCGGCAATGGCAGAGGTCTGCCAGGGTGCAGCCTGCTCAAAGTCGCCCATGAACATCTCGTA
>CAKSZM010000120.1 GCA_934525735.1 uncultured Faecalibacterium sp.
TCCAGCAGGCGGTGGATGGTGCTGGCCTTGCGGCCGGTCAGCTCGCTGAGCCGCTTGGCGGCGCGGCCGGTGGGCGCGCACAGCGCCACCCGCTCGGCCTGATTTTCCAGCAATTGCAGGATGGCGTTGACCGTGGTGGTCTTGCCGGTGCCGGGGCCGCCGGTGAGCACAAGGCAGTTTTCGGTCATGGCCTTGCGGATGGCTTCCTTCTGCAGGGGCGCATAGGCAAAGCCCTGGGTCAGCTCCAGCACCTGAATGTTCTTGTCCAGCCCGTGGGCGGTGTTTTTGCCCCGGCGGGTCAGCAGCGCCAGCCGGGCGGCAATGTCCTCTTCCGCTTCCAGCAGGTCGGGCAGGTAGATATACGGCGTGCCGTCGAACAGTTTCACCCGAAGTTCTTCGGTCTGGATGCACTTATCCAGCGCGGCGGCCAGCTTTTCCTGCGGCTGGTGGATGAAATTGGATGCCGTTTCCAGCAGCTGGGTGCGGGGCAGGCAGGTGTGGCCGTTGCCCGCGTTGTGGCGCAGGGTGCGCAGCAGGGCGGCTTCCAGCCGCTGAGCGCAGTCACCCTCCATATGGTAATACTGGGCGATGCTGTCGGCGTGGCGGAAGTCCAGCTGCAGCGGCTCGCCGCAGAGCAGATAGGGGTTGGCCGCGATGGCCTGCATGGCTCCCGGGCCGAACACCCGGAACACCTCCATGGCCTTGCGGGGGCTGATCTCGAACTGTGCCAGATAGGCGATGAGTTCCCGCATGCCGAACATCCGCTTGAACTCCTGCTGGATGCGGTCGGCCTTATCCGGCGAGATGCCGGGGATCTCGGTGAGGCGGGCGGGGTCGTTGGCGATCACTTCCAGCGCTTCGGCACCGAATTTATCGATGATCTTATCGGCGGTCTTGGCGCCGATGTACGGCAGCGACCGGCTGGCGAGAAAGGCGTACACGGCTTCCAGATCCTTGGGCATATCGGTCTCGCACTCCTGCGCGTGGAACTGGCGGCCGTAGGTAGCGTGGTTCTCGTACCGGCCGCGGCACACGACACTCTCGCCTGCGTGCAGCTCACCCACGACGCCGCACACCACCGTGATGACCCCGCCGCCCGACACCTCAAACACAGAGTAGCCGTTGTCGGGGTTTTCGTAGATGATGTCCTCTACGGTGCCCTCGATCTGTTCCAGCTCTGCCATGCACTCACCTCCTGCCTGTTTTTGGCACAACTATAGATAGTATAGCGCGTTCGGCGTGATTTGTAAATCGGTAGATGAGAAACAAAAAAACGCCGCTGCACAGAAACTGTGCGTCGGCGCTGTAAAAGCGGATATTTTATTCTGCTCCGGCCTTTGCGGTGCCGGAGTCTTTCTCCTTCTGCAGGCGTTTACGCACCACGAAGTAGGCCGGGATGAGGAAGAAGCAGGCAAAGAACCACGCCACCGGGTTTGCGATGCAGGCCGCAAAGTAACCCCACAGCGGCACGAACCAGAAGCCCACCATGGCGCGGGCCACCATCTCGGCCACACCGGCAAACATGGCAAGGCCCGAATAGCCCAGCCCCTGGATGGTGTAGCGATAGATGATGAGCACCGCCAGCGGGATGTAGAACACGCTGTTCCAGAAGATGAAGTCCTGCGCGTTGGCCATGATGGCAGTCTCGCTGGCATCCAAAAACAGGCCGATGAGCAGCTTATCCGTCACGCGCAGGATGAGGAAGGAAGCCACACTGTACACGCAGCCGATGCCCAGTGCGGTGTTCACGCCGCGGTTCACGCGGTCCAGATCCTTCGCGCCCATATTCTGGCTGGTGTAGGTTGTCATGGCGGTGCCGATGCTCTCCAGCGGCACACTGAGGAACTGCGCAGCCTTGCCGCCGGCGGTCTGCGCGGCCACGATGTCGCTGCCCAGACCGTTCACCGCGCCCTGCAGCACCACGCTGCCAATGGCGGTAATGCTGCACTGCAGGCCCATGGGAAGGCCCATGGCGCAAAGCTTTGCGCAGTGCGGAGCGCTGATGCGCCCTTCTTCCTTATTCCAGCGCAGTTCCGGGTAGTGGCGCATGATGTAAATAAGGCTGCCGATGCCCGCCACAGCCTGACTGAACACGGTGGCAAAGGCTGCGCCGAACGCGCCCATGTTGAGCACAATGATACACACAAGGTCAAGACCGATGTTTAAAAAGCTTGCCACCAGCAGGAAATACAGCGGGCGTTTGCTGTCGCCCAGTGCACGCATCAGGGCACTGGTGACGTTATACAGCAGAGTAAACGGGATGCCCCAGAAAATGGTCCGGATGTAGATATCCGCAAGATCGATGATGTTTTCCGGCGTATTCGTCCACACCAGCACCGAGCGGGTGAGCGCCACCGTGACCACCGTAAGCACCACGGCAAAGAACACCGACAGCCACACGGTGTTGGCGGTGTAGCGGCGCATTTCCTTGTAATCCTTTGCGCCGAAGGTCCACGAGATGGGGATGGAAAAACCGCAGGCGATGCCGTTCACAAAGCCCAGCACCAGATAGTTCAGGCCGCCCACGCTGCCCACAGCGGCCAGCGCTTCCACGCCCACGAACCGCCCCACGATGATGGTATCGGCCAGATTGTAGAACTGCTGGAACAGGCTGCCCAGCATCAGCGGCACCGCAAAGGCAAG
>CAKSZM010000121.1 GCA_934525735.1 uncultured Faecalibacterium sp.
TATATCAAGAAGGTCATCGGCACCGAGGAGGCAAACTTTGCCCGCACCATCGACGCCGGCATGAACATCCTGAACAACATGATCGACGGTCTGGAAAAGGCACATCAGCACCTGCTGAAGGGTCTGGATGTGTTCAAGCTGAACGACACCTTCGGCTTCCCGCTGGACCTGACCAAGGAGATCGCTGCCGAGCAGGGCATCGAGATCGACGAGGAAGGCTTCCACGCCGAGATGACCAAGCAGAAGGAGCGTGCCCGCGCCGAGCGCCTGAAGAAGAACATCTCCGGCTGGAGCGAGGACCTGTTCGGCGGTCTGGACGCTGAGCCGACGGTCTTTACCGGCTACGACACTCTGCGCGACAACGGCACCGTTGTTGCCCTGAGCGACGAGGAGACCCTGACCGACGCCATCGCCACCGATGAGCAGGCCAAGGAAGGCGTGCTGGTGGTTCTGGACAAGACCCCGTTCTATGCCGAGATGGGCGGTCAGGCTGCTGACCACGGCGTGCTGAACAGCGCCGATTGCAGTCTGCGCGTGCTGGACGTCAAGAAGACCCCCAAGGGCTACTACGTCCACACCTGCGTGCTGGAGAGCGGCATCGTGAAGGTGGGCGACCACCTGACCGCACAGGTCGATAAGGAATACCGCATGGCCATTGCCCGCAACCATACCGCTACCCACCTGCTGCAGGCTGCCCTGCGCGAAGTGCTGGGCGACCATGTGCATCAGGCAGGCTCCTATCAGGACGCTGCCATCACCCACTTCGACTTCACCCACTTCAGCGCTGTCACTCCCGAAGAGCTGGCCCGCGTGCAGAAGATCGTCAACGACAAGATCTTCGAGTCCATGGACGTCACCGTGAAGGAGATGCCCATCGAAGAGGCCAAGAAGCTGGGCGCAATGGCACTGTTCGGCGAGAAGTACGGTAAGGTCGTGCGCGTTGTTGACATCGAGGGCTGGTCCACCGAGTTCTGCGGCGGCACCCATGTCAAGAACACTGCCCAGATCGGCGGCTTCAAGATCGTGAGCGAAAGCTCTGTTGCTGCAGGCATCCGCCGCATTGAGGCTGTCACCGGCCGCAACCTGCTGATCCGTGCAAACCTGCAGGAGGCTATGCTGCATACCGTGGCAAACACCCTGAAGGCAAACAACGTGACCGCGCTGCCCGTCCGCGCCGAAGCTGTGATGGCTGAGAACAAGGCCATGAGCAAGGAGCTGGAAGAGCTGAAGGCAAAGATCGCAGCTTCCAAGGTGGACAGCCTGTTCGATAACGCAGAAGAAGCAGAGGGCGTGAAGATCGCTTCCGCATATTTCACCGGTACTTCCGGCGACACCCTGCGCGGCATGTGCGATTCCATCCGCGACAAGGCTGTGAATCCCGTGGTGGCTGTGCTGGTCGGCAAGGCCGAGGACAAGATCACCATGGCTGTCACCGTCAACAAGCTGGCACAGGAAAAGGGCCTGAAGGCCGGTGCTCTGGTCAAGGAGATCGCTGCCATTGCCGGTGGCAAGGGCGGCGGTAAGCCGGACTTTGCAATGGCAGGTCTGAAGGATGAGACCAAGATCGACGAGGCTCTGGCTGCAGTGGCTTCCGTCGTGAAGAAGGCTCTGGGTGAATAAGTAAGGCTTCCCGAAGGGGAAGGCATACCGAAAGGAGTTGTTTCCCATGGAAGATTGTCTGTTCTGTAAAATCGCGGCAGGGGAGATCCCCTCCAAAAAGCTGTATGAGGACGAACAGGTCGTGGCGTTCTTCGACATCAACCCGCAGGCAAAGGTGCATTTTCTGGTCATCCCGAAAAAGCACATCTCTTCTGCTGCGGCTCTGACCGAAGAGGACGGCGCTCTGCTGGGGCATATCTTTGCCGTCATCGCAAAGCTGGCCAAGGAGCAGGGTCTGGACAATGGCTACCGTGTCATCTCCAACGTGGGCGAGGATGCGGGCCAGACCGTGAAACACCTGCATTTCCATGTTCTGGGCGGCGAAAAACTGCCTGTCTGATTTCAAAATAAGGGAAACGTTATTATGGCTGAAACTTATACCCTGCACGTTGCGGGCCTGACCCGTGAGCTGACCCGCTGCAAACTGAACGACCACATGGATATTGCGGCTTTCATCATGCTGGGCGACACCGAGCTGACTGTGGCTGCTGCCGGTGAACTGCTGAAGAAGTGCCCGGATTTTGATATCCTGCTCACCGCCGAGGCCAAGGGCATCCCGCTGGCACACGAGATGAGCCGCCAGAGCGGCAAGCCCTACGTCTGCGCACGCAAGGGCGAAAAGCTGTATATGACCGACCCTGTCGTGGTGGAAGATCAGTCCATCACCACTGCCGGCAAGCAGAAGCTGGTCATCGACCGCAAGGAGCTGGACCGCATGAGCGGCAAGCGCGTTCTGGTGGTGGATGATGTCATCTCCACCGGCGGTTCGCTGAAGGCTCTGGATGCGCTGGCCGAGCAGACCCAGTGCACCATCGTGGGTCAGGCCGCTGTTCTGGCCGAGGGCGATGCAGCTGAGCGCAAGGATATCATCTTCCTGGAGCCGCTGCCCCTGTTCTTCCACTAAGCCGCCATGCGACGCCCGCTCTGCGTTTTCTGCGCCGGAATGCTGGGTGTTG
>CAKSZM010000122.1 GCA_934525735.1 uncultured Faecalibacterium sp.
ATGTCCTTTTCCAGCTGCTCGATCTCGCCGGTGCGCTTGAGGATATATTCCCGGTTCAGGTGGCGCAGCTTGATCTCAGCCACATAGTCGGCCTGCACCTCGTCGATGCCGAAGCCGATCATCAGGTTGGGCACGACCTCTGATTCTTCCTCGGTGGTGCGGATGATCTTGATGGCCTTGTCGATGTCCAGCAGGATGGCGGCCAGACCCTGCAGCAGGTGCAGGCGTTTTTCCTTGCCCTGCAGGTCGTAGCAGGTGCGGCGGCGCACGCACTCCACGCGGAAGGCCGTCCACTCTTTCAAAATCTCCCGCACGCCCATGACACGGGGCTGCCCGGCCACCAGAATGTTGAAGTTGCAGCTGAAACTGTCCTCCAGCGGGGTGGTCTTGAAGAGCTTTGCCATCAGCTTGTCGGCGTCCACGCCGCGCTTCAGGTCAAGGGTCAGTTTCAGACCGTTCAGGTCGGTCTCGTCGCGCATGTCGCTGATTTCCTTGACCTTGCCGGCCTTGACCAGCTCCGCGATCTTGTCCATGATGGCTTCCACCGTGGTGGTGGGCGGGATCTGGGTCACTTCGATCATGTTCTCGCCCGGCACGGTATTGTAGCGGGCGCGCACCCGCACACTGCCGCGGCCGTTCTCGAAAATTTCGCGCATCTGCGATTCATCGTACAGGATCTGGCCGCCGCCCACAAAGTCCGGGGCGGGCATGGTGGTGGAGATATCGTGGTGTTCGTCCTTCATCAGGGCCACTGTGGTGGCGCACAGCTCGGCCAGATTGAACGAGCAGATGTTGCAGGCCATACCGACGGCGATGCCCAGCGTGTTGTTGGCCAGAATGGTGGGGAAAGTCACCGGCAGCAGGGTGGGTTCGGTGGTGGTGCTGTCGTAGTTGGGCACAAAATCCACCGTTTCCTTGTCGATATCCCGGAACAGCTCTTCGCACACGCCCTCGAGCTTTGCCTCGGTGTAACGGGCGGCGGCGCAGGACATATCCCGGCTGTAGGCCTTGCCGAAGTTGCCCTTGCTATCCACAAAAGGCACCAGAAGGCTCTCATTGCCGCGGCCCATGCGCACCATGGTGTCGTAGATGGCAGCGTCGCCGTGGGGGTTCAGGTGCATGGTGCTGCCCACGATGTTGGCGGACTTGGTGCGGGCACCCTTGAGCAGACCCATCTCGTACATCGTATACAGCAGCTTGCGGTGGGCAGGCTTGAAGCCGTCGATCTCCGGCAGGGCGCGGCTGACGATGACGCTCATGGCGTAGGGCATATAGTTGGTTTCCAGTGTGCGGGTAATGGGGTCTTCCAGCACGCTGCCGGCATTTAAAATTTCAACGCCGTCGCCCAGCTGCGGGCGCACCGGCTTGGGGGTTTTCTTGGTTGATTTTCTAGGCATCTTCTAACCTCTTGACGATTTTAAATGGGCGCCGCTCTCGCTCTGCCCATATTCAGCGGAAATATTTTTTATTTTTTGCAGCTCAGGATGGAGCCGTTCCGGTTTTCTGCATTTTTCCTTTAAAATGCCGTGACCCGTTGGGGCCTTCTTCGTGAAAACGTGATTTGGAGCAGCCCGCAGGCTGCGACAAATCACCAAATTAAAATAACGTTACCTCTGTCATTGCCAGAGCACAAGCGGAGGCAATTCAAAATCATCAGCTCACATCCAGATCATCCAGATACTCGGCGCCGTGCAGGGCGATGTGCTCCTTGCGGCCTGCAAGGTTGTCGCCCAGCAGGATATCGAACACCTGCGCGGTCTGCACCACATCGGTGGGCATGACTTTAATCAGTCGGCGGCTCTCCGGGTTCATGGTGGTCAGCCACATCATCTCGGGGTCGTTCTCGCCCAGACCTTTGGAGCGCTGGATGGTGTACTTCTTGTCGCCGATCTCTTCCAGAAACGCGGTCTTTTCCGGCTCAGTATAGGCAAAATAGGTACGGTCCTTGGTGGTGATCTCGTACAGCGGCGACTCCGCGATATACACATAGCCCTTTTCGATCAGGGTGGGCGTGAGGCGGTAGAGCATGGTCAGCACCAGCGTGCGGATCTGGTAGCCGTCCACGTCGGCATCGGTACAGATGACGATCTTGTTGAACCGCAGATTGTCGAGGTTGAAGGTAGCCAGTTCCTTGTTGTGCTTGCCGCCCAACTCCACGCCGCAGCCCATGACCTTGATGAGGTCTACGATGACGTCCGACTTGAAGATGCGGGCATAGTCTGCCTTCAGACAGTTCAGGATCTTGCCGCGGATGGGCATGATGGCCTGATACTCACTGTCCCGGCTGGACTTGACCGCGCCCATAGCCGAATCGCCCTCCACGATGTACAGTTCCCGGCGAGAGGCGTCCTTGGTGCGGCAGTCCACGAATTTCTGCACACGGTTTGCAAGGTCGATCTGGGTGGACAGGGTCTTTTTGATGCTCTGGCGGGTCTTTTCGGCGTGCTCGCGGCTCTGCTTGTTCACCAGTACCTGCTGGCAGATCTTCTGGGCCTCGTCCGGCTTTTCAATGAAGTACACTTCCAGATAGTGCTTCAAAAAGTCGGTCATGGCCTGCGAGACGAACTTGTTGGTGATGGCCTTTTTGGTCTGGTTCTCGTAGCTGGTGCGGGT
>CAKSZM010000123.1 GCA_934525735.1 uncultured Faecalibacterium sp.
ATCTCCTCCATTGAGGAAGAGTGCGACCAGATCTTTGAGCTGAGCTCCAACGGCAAGTACCGCTGCCTCTACTGCGAACAGGAGCTGCAGGTCAAGCCGGAGTAAATCGAACCAAAAAAGAGACCGCCGCACGTGATTTTCCACGATGCGGTGGTCTTTTTTACTTTATGATCGTTTTATCGGCTGTCACTTCAGCAGTGTGCTGTGGTCTGCGCCGTTCACCCGCAGAGCCGACGATATGCCGTCGTTGTTCCAGACCACCGTGGTGTCCTGAGTGCACACGCCCAGCAGCTCCACGGCAGAGACCGACGCCGTGCGCTCCTGCGTGCAGAAGAGCATGGTCTGCATCCCGTGGCTGCGCAGCCAGCACAGTGCATCATAGGTCATTTGCAGGGACGCAAACGCGGCATCCACCTTCACGGTCACCGTGCCGCCCTGCCAGGTCAGCGTGTACGCCACTGCCTTGCCCGCCGCATCCGTGACGGTCAGGCCCGTGAGCGCATCCAGACGGCCGTTGCTGGCAGACTCTGCCGCGGGTGTTTTCTCTGCTGTTTTGTCGCCCGGCAGAGAGATATCCTTGCCGTCGGTATTCCTCCGGTCAATGGAAGAGCCCGGCAGCAGGTCGTCAAAAGCCTTCTCTTTGCCGTTTGCACCAATGGCAACGCCATCCTTGCCTGCAACGGCAGAGATGGTGACCTTACCCTCAATGGTGATGTCGGCATCCGCTTCCATAGTGTCCTCGTCTGGGGATATGAGTGCGCCGCTGCCGATGGCTGCGCCGCCCTTGCTGGCATCTTCACCGTCCTGACCCGGCTCCGGGGCACCGCCCACAGCGGACACGTCCGGGGAGCCGTCGCCGTTGCTGCGGATGGTGACACGGTTCCGGGTGTCCTCGTCTCCTGCCAGATCCGCGCCGCCGCCGACCCCGGCACCGCCGCCCACACCGCCAGCTGCGCTGACCGTCGTGCCGCCTTCAATGGTCACATCTCCTGCTGATGCATAGCCGCCGCCAATGCCTGCGCCGTTTGCGCCGCCCTCGGCGTTGACCGTGGCGTTACCGGAGATATTCACCGTCACATTGCCAACCAGACCGCTGCCGATGCCCGCAGCACCCTCGCCGCCGGTGGCATTGTCCACCTTGGCGTTGTCGGTGATGGTCACCGTACCAGTGCCACGGAAACCACCGCCGCCAATGCCCGCACCCTGAGCACCGCCTTGGGCGTTTTTCACCTCGGCATTGCCGGAGATGGTGATGTCAGTCTTGGCGTCGTAATAGCCGCTGCCGATGCCTGCGCATGCACCGCCGCCGGTGGCTTCCTCGATCACGGCGTCACCGGTGATGATCACCGTGGCGTTGCCGCCGAAACCGCCGCCGCCAATGCCCGCGCCGCAAGCGGCGTTCGGGTTGTCCGAGGAGCCGCCCCGAGCCGTGATATTGCCGCCCGAGATGGTCACCATGCCGTCTCCGCCGCTACCACCGCCGCCAATGCCTGCACCGTCCTGCTTTCCAGTGGCGGTGATGGTGCCGCCGGTGATCTCGAGGGCACCGGAATTTTTGATATTTGCTCCGCCGATCCCTGCGCCGCCGAAGCCGCCGGTGGCGTCCAGACTGCCGTTCTTGTCCTCATCCTGAATGGTCAGCTTGCCGCTGACCACGTTCCCGTCGGAGTTCTTTTCCTCGTTCCGCTCCAGGCCCGCGTGCCAGCCGCTGCTTTTCAGCGTGTTGCTGCCGTCCAGCTCAATGGCGGTGTTGCCGGTGCCAGAGACGCTCACGGGTGCTGCGTCACCTTTTGGGTCCGTGATGGTAACATCCGAGAGGGTAACTTTCAGGTCGTTATCCGTGTTGTTGATGATGTCCACCGTGTTGCCGGTGACTTCATTGCTGCCCGTCACCTTCACGTCGTCGTCCTTGTCGTTCACGGTTTCGTTCTGGGTCACCTTGGCGGTGCCGTCGCCGTTGGCTACAATGGTGATGCTACCTTTTCTGATGTCGTAAACATCGGCAAAGGCCGGAACAGCCGTTCCCGTCATCAGTGCCGCCGCCACGGCCAGCGCCGCCAGTCTCCGGGTCAGCGGCTTACCCCCCCCCCGAACGCAGGGCGCGTGGTTCAGGACACGCATGGCAAGATTGCGATACGAGATCATAGAACATTGCCTCCTTCATAATTGGGCAAGCACCGTGCAGCCTTTTGCACGCTTTGCCAATTTGATGCAAAAATGCTTTGCTTGTTCCAATATAGCACTTTTTTCGTCAAGATTCTACAGTTTCCATAGGATTTTATGTGAAATTTTGTTACACAAAAAAGCTGCCGCGCAAAATTTGCACAACAGCCTTTCCATTTTGCAGCAGCTGTTCTTCCGCTGCAACGATCTTCAGAAAATTCCGATGAAGCTTCTCGCGGCATAAATCACAGACCCAGCCGATGCTCCGTTCCCACACAGGGCACAGGCCGGGCGAACCTTTATGTACAGCAAAGCCCCAAAGACCGCCGCCAAAAGCTCCATCGGATACGCTGCCCGGCACACGCCACCGGGACAGCCCGCAAAAGCAAAGGTTTCACAGCTGCACACGCACCGCAGCCT
>CAKSZM010000124.1 GCA_934525735.1 uncultured Faecalibacterium sp.
ACCATGGATGCCAGAACGTTTGCATAAGCCAGACCGCCGGTGATGTGGCCGACCAGTGCGTCTGCAAAGTCCAGCAGCTTTTCAGAAATACCGCCCTGATTCATCAGGTTGCCGGCGAAGGTGAAGCCGGGGATGCACAGCAGGGTGAAGGAGTCCAGACCCTTGAAGAAATACTGTGCAAAGTTGATCATCTGGATGTGGGAGCCCAGCATGTAGGCCACGGAAGCGAGACCCAAACTGAAGGCCACGGGCACGCCGATCGCCAATGCGGCGATAAAAACAATAAACAGAACTGCAACCATTTGCTTAGTCCTCCTTTTCAGCCGGGGTGTCGTTCCAGCTCAGAGCAGTGCGGAGAATGTCCAGCAGGTAGCTCACGGGCAGAATGGTAAAGGTGAGGAACTGAGAGAAGTAGATGTACTTCATCGGGATGTTGGTGGCGGTGGAGTTCATCGAGAAGGAGGGGAAGCAGTATTTCGGTTCGGCCATGATCAGGACGACCAGGCACATGGCCAGGATCGCGAACTCGATGACCAGATTCAGGATCTTCAGAGCCTTGGGGTTCTTCTTGTTCAGGAAGTCGCCCATGAACTCGACGTTGACGAACTCGTGCTTCAGGGCAGCCAGACCAACGCCGAAGGCCACCATGTAAATAAAGGAGTAACGGGCCAGCTCTTCGGTCCAGGAGGGGGCATTGGGCAGGAAGTTACGGCTGATGACCTGCACCAGAACGCACAGGCAGAAGCCGATGTAGAAGACGGAGCTCAGCGCGTAAAGCACTTCCATGTAGCCCTTGATGAACTTATTCAGGCTTTTTTTCATAAAAGGTACGACCTCTCTTTCTTCGAGGGTGATGATGGACGATAAAGAGGGGGCAGACTGCAAGTGACCAGCCTGCCCCGTTGGAACTTAAATCGTCAGCTGAAAGCGGCAGAGTCGATCAGGCCAGAGCTTCGATTGCGTCGTAGATCTCCTTCTGGCTGTCGGTCAGGATGGGCAGCACGCCGCTGACCATTGCGGCGGCAAACTCGTCGGTATCGACCTCGATGAACTCCATGCCCTGCTCCTGCAACTGGTTGTAGTACTTCTCCTCGTTGTCCAGGAACAGCTCATGCTCGTATGCCTGGCACTCGGCACCGGCCTGATCGACCACAGCCTTCTGGCTGTCGGACAGGCGCTCGTACTGAGCCAGACCCATTGCGATGTAGACCCATGCACGCAGGTGAGCGGTCAGGATCAGGTAGGGGCAGACCTCGTAGAAGCTCTGGGTCTCGATCATGGCCAGCGGGTTCTCCTGAGCCTCGATGGTGCCCTGCTGCAGAGAGGTGAAGACCTCAGACAGAGCCATGGGGGTGGGCTTTGCGCCCAGAGCCTGGAAAGCGGCCACGGTCATAGCGGACTGCGGAGTACGGATGACCAGGTTGTTGCAGTCGGCGACCTTGGTGATCTTCTTGGTGGAGGTGATGTAACGGGGACCGCGGGTGAAGTAGCCCAGGCACTTCATGCCGCAGGCTTCCATCAGATCCTCGAACTTCTGGCCGACGTCGCCGGTCAGGACCTTTTCCATCTGCTCGTCGCTCTGGATCAGGTACGGCATACCGATCATGCCCAGATCCGGCTGGTAGGTCTGCATGGACTCGCCGGTGAAGGTGATGTCCACCGTGCCGCTGTCGGACAGGATGCCCTGGATCATATCGACCTCGGGTCCCAGCTGGCTGTTGGGGAAGACGTCAACTTCGATGGTGCCGTTGGAGTTTGCTTCGCAGTACTCCTTGAACTTCAGAGCGCCCTGATGCCAGGAGTCGCTCTCGTCGTTGATGTGGCCGATGTTGATGACGACCTTGTCGCCGGTCACTTCACCGCCTGCAGCAGAGCCGGAAGCAGAAGTGCCAGTGGAAGCAGCGGTGCTGGTAGAGGCGGAAGAACCGCCGCAGGCAGCCAGACCCATGGCCAGAGCGGAAACACCTGCAACCTTCATGAAATTACGACGGGTGATTTTGTGGATACGCATAAGATTCTCTCCTTTTACTTCGTATGACCTTTTTCGCTTTTTACACGACTGGACGTGCAGGCTCGTGCCCCTGCCGTTCAGCTTTCCTGCAAATATACTAACATATCAGATGTGAGATGTCCAGAGAAAAAGCAAAGTTTCTTTGCCGAAATCTTAGCCAAATCTTTGTGCGAAATGTAAAAAAATTGAAGCTTGTTGGATACAACAACCCAAAAACTTTTCCCGAGAAGGAGTAAATTACAAATAAATTACAATAAAAAACAATGCTTTGGGCGAAAAATGGAGGTCTGAAGCGGAAATGCCGGAAATGGTGTAGATAACATATTACACGATTTTTTGACAATCTTTTGAATGCAAAAACAGGAAAAAACAAAGGAAATCCGGCGGCTGACATGCAAAAAGCCCCCTCCGCACGGAAAAGCGGAGGGGGCAGAAGGAGAAGAATGAGCTTAGCCCATGACAAGGTTTGCAAAACCGACGCTCAGGGCAGGCACATAGGTGACGAGGAACAGAACGCCGAAGTTGACGATCAGCAGCGGCACCAGAGCCTTGACGCTG
>CAKSZM010000125.1 GCA_934525735.1 uncultured Faecalibacterium sp.
AGCAGAACATTGCCTGCCGCCTGTATGTGCCCTCCAACGGCAAGATCTTTGCACTGGGCAGCTATGTGCTGCAGTGCCGCATCGACAGCAACTGATACAAAAAGGAACACACGATAACATGATTCTGGTTCGCAACATCCGTCTGCCGCTCTCCGCAGGGGAGCCGCAGGCATTTGAAAAAGCTCTGCATACCGCCCGCATCCCCCGGGGAAAGGTGCGCCATCTGGGCGTGGCAAAGCTCTCGGTAGATGCCCGCCACGGCCAGCCCAAACTGGTGTATACCGTGGCCGTCACGCTGGAAGACCCGGCGCAGGAAGCCGCGTTTGCCGCCCGGGGCGGGGATGTCACCCTGCACGAAAAGGCTGATTTTTCGGTGCAGAACGGCACCCTGCCGCTGAGCCACCGCCCGGTGGTGTGCGGCCTTGGCCCGGCGGGCCTGTTTGCGGCGCTGCTGCTGGCCCGGCAGGGCTACCGGCCCATCGTGCTGGAACGCGGCCCCGCGCTGGACGAGCGCGTGAAAGCCGTGGAGCACTTTTCGGCCACCGGCGAGCTGGACGTGAACGCGAATATCCAGTTCGGCGAGGGCGGCGCGGGCACCTTTTCGGACGGCAAACTGACCACCCGCATCGGGGACGAGCTGTGCGGCTTTGTGACCGAAGTGTTCCTGCAGCACGGTGCCCCGGCAGAGATCGCATGGAAGCAGAAGCCCCACGTGGGCACCGACCTGCTGCGGGGCGTCATCACCTCCATCCGCAAAGAGATCGAATCGCTGGGCGGCGAAGTGTATTTCAACACGTCGCTGACCGGCTTTGAACAGAAAAACGGGCAGCTGACCGGCATTTTCACCACAAATGGAACCTTCCCCTGTGAAGCGCTGGTGTTTGCGGTGGGCCACTCGGCGCGGGATACTTTCGGGATGCTGATGGACAGCGGCCTTGTGCTGGAGTGCAAACCCTTCAGCGTGGGCTTCCGCGCCGAACACCTGCAGAGCGAGATCGAAAAGAGCCTGTACCATGAAGCTGCCGGGCACCCGGCTCTGCCCCGGGGCGAATACCAGCTGTCCCAGCATGTGGGGGAGCGGTGCGTGTACACCTTCTGTATGTGCCCCGGCGGGCAGGTGGTGGCGTCGGCCAGCGAAGAAGGCCGGGTGGTGACCAACGGCATGAGCTACCACGCCCGCAGCGGCAGAAATGCCAACGCGGCGGTGGTGGTGAGCGTGAACGGCACCGACTTTGCAAACGACCCGCGCCGCGCCATCGCCTTCCAGCGGGAGCTGGAAGCCAGGGCATATGCGGCAGGCCGCAGCGCCGGGGAGTACGCCGCCCCGGCAGAGAACATCCGGAGCTTTCTGGAAGGAAAAGGCCGGCTGGACATCGGCCGGGTGGAGCCGACCTATGACCGCGGCGTGACTGCCGCCGACCTCGGCGCACTGCTGCCGGGAGAGCTGGCCGATACCCTGCGGGCGGGTCTGCGCGCCTACGAGCGCAAGATCGCGGGCTATACCGCGCCGGAAGCCATCCTCACCGGCCTTGAGACCCGCACCAGCAGCCCGGTGCGGCTGAAGCGGGAAGAAACCTTCGAGTGCGCCCAGCTGGCGGGGCTGTATCCCTGCGGCGAGGGCGCGGGATATGCGGGCGGCATCATGAGCGCCGCCGTGGATGGTCTGCGGGTGGCCCGCGCCATCATCAGCCGGTATGCACCGGCAGAAGGGTGAGAAAATTTTGATGTACGATCGTGAAAACGATAACAGAATCAACAACGAGGGACAGCAGGTGCAGCAGGAGCTGGAAGACCAGCTGCGCGCCTTTGGCGATACCGTGTCGGATGCCTTTGCCCATGGCTTTGAGGGTAAGGGCATGGACATCGGCGACCGGGTCTGGGATGTGGGAAAAGCAGCCGTCCATGCGGCCAACTTCGGCATCTCGGAAGCGGGAAAAGCCCTCCGGAACAGCCGGAACGAATACTACAAAGCCCAGCAGGAGGCACAGAAAACCGGGCCCCGGAACGCGGGCGGGATGCCCCAGTGGGCCAGACAGATCTTTGGCCTGAAAGGGGAGCAGACCCCCGTAGACCTGTTGCGTGCAGACGGCAAAAAGCGCCAGAACGGCGGTGCAGCCCTGCTGGCCGTGGGCATCACCTTCATGGTGATCTTTGGGCTGGGGACGCTGGGCTGCCTCATCGGGCTGGGCGTTATTTCGCCGGCTGCTTTGGGCGACGTTGTGGTGTCGACTGCTGAGGACGGCGGCATCCTGATGGCGGGCACGGGCTACGTTATGAACACCGCCTACAACGTGCTGGGCATCGTCAGCGGCGTGTTGGGCCTTGCCACGGCGGGCTTTGGCTGGATGACGGCCTGTGGTTCCGCCTGGGTGAAAGCTGGAAAGCAGCTGGGGCAGTTCGCCGATCTTGCGGATACCACCGACTACCACCAGGGCCTTTCGGTTCGGATGCTGGCCGACCTCGTCCACCAGAACCGGAAAAAAATGCTGAAGAAGCTGCAAAAGTACATCCGCAAAGGCTGGCTGAACGGATGGCTGGATGAAAAAACGGAAAC
>CAKSZM010000126.1 GCA_934525735.1 uncultured Faecalibacterium sp.
GACACGCGGCGGCAGGTCTCCACCACGGGGTTTGCCAGCACCCAGCTTTCGGCAATGGCCTTGGTGTCGCCGATCAGGCCGAGAATGTGGGTGTCGCTGCCCTTGGAGTCGTTGATCTGCAGCCCCATATCCTCCAGTTCGTGGCAGAACTCGCGGATCTGTACGTCGGGGGCGTCCTGTTTGAGTACGATGATCATAGTGTTTTGTCTCCTTTGCCTTTTTCTATCGTGCGAAACGGCGAGGGAGACCGGCTCCTTAGCCGCAGCTTGTTCTTTCAAACTTCAGGGTTCTGAAGTGGTGTGACGCTATGATATCACTTCAGGAAACTGAAGTCAAGAGAAAATTTGATTTTTCAAAAATTTGTGCAGAAAGGCGGTTTTGAATGGCAAAGATTCGTCTTTTTGCCAAAAAGACTGTATTTTGAACGGGGAACGTGGTAGAATGGGGACGAAAAAAGCCTTCCCCCCTTGGGGGAAGGCCTATCGAGAAGGGGAAAACAACAATGGGAAAAGAAGCAAAAACCAATGCCATGCGCATTCTGGAACGGGAAAAGGTGCCCTACACCGCCCATGAGTACGCCCACGAAGAGGGCGTGGCCGTGGCCGGTGTGGACGTGGCAGGCAGCATGGGCGAAGACCCGGCCTGTGTGTACAAGACGCTGGTAACGCAGGGCAACAGCAAAAATTACTTTGTGTTTGTCATTCCGGTGGCGGCGGAGCTGGATCTGAAGGCTGCCGCCCGCAGTGTGGGCGAAAAGAGCGTGGCGATGATCCATGTGGCCGATATCAACAAGGTCACCGGCTATGTGCGCGGCGGCTGCAGCCCGGTGGGCATGAAAAAACAGTACAAGACCGTGTTTGACGAGAGCGTGCTGACACAGCAAAAGGTATATGTCTCCGGCGGCCGCATCGGCACGCAGGTGTGCTGCGCCCCGGCCGACCTCATCCGCGCCGCCCGGGCGACCACCGCAAAGATCATCTTCTGATTTTACAATAATTATACTGAAACCATAAGTCATACTTAAAAAGAAAAAGAGTGTCGAAACTGCACAAAACTTTCGAAAGTTTTTTGACGGCATGAGAACACAAGGGAGAAATTGCCCGGGCACTCTTTCCAAAGTGGTTTTTTTGCCGTAAACTGTATGTAGCAGGCAGACGGTGCGCCGGAAAAAACGGTGCAGCCGCCCGCCGGATGCAAGGAGAAAAAGGAACTGCGGAGGGAAACTTCAATGAAGAAGATGCTGCCGGGCCACATGAGTCGAAACAAGATTCGCGCATGTCAGGGGCATCGTGCAGCTTCGGGTAAAACTCCGGGAAAGTATACGCAGAAATAAAGGCCGTGGTACGGGTGTACCACAGCCTTTTTTGTTTGCCGGATACGAGAAAGAGAGGCTTTTGGTTATGATTCGTAAGGTTGCAGTGATCATGGGTTCGGACAGCGACTGGCCGGTGGTAAAGGGCGCCTGCGCACAGCTCAAAGCGCTGGGCATCCCCTTTGAGGCGCACATCCTTTCGGCGCACCGCACCCCTGCCGAGGCAGCGGAGTTTGCAAAGAGTGCAAAGGCGAACGGCTTCGGCGTCATCCTCTGCGCGGCAGGCATGGCAGCGCATCTGGCCGGTGCCTTTGCCGCCAACACCACTCTGCCGGTGATCGGCATCCCCATGAAGGGCGGCGCGATGGATGGTCTGGATGCGCTGCTGGCAACGGTGCAGATGCCCAGCGGTATCCCGGTGGCGACGGTTGCTCTGAACGGCGCCAAGAACGCCGCATGGCTGGCCGCCGAGATCCTGGCCCTCGGCGATGATGCCCTTGCCGAAAAGCTGGAGGCCGAGCGCAAGGCCATGGCCGCACAGATCGCAGCCAAAGAGGAAAAACTGCAGGCGGAGATCGCCGAACTGTAAAGGAGAACCAATGTCTGATTTTGCATATCCGCTGCACGAGGAATGCGGCGTTTTCGGCATCTATGACCGTGCCGGTACCGAGGATGTGGCCGCTGCCGCCTACTCGGCTCTGTATGCCCTGCAGCACCGCGGGCAGGAGAGCTGCGGCATCGCCGTCAACGACGACGGCGTCATCAACGGCCACCGGGATCTCGGCCTTGTGAACGAGGTGTTCACCCCGGCGGTGCTGGGCAGCCTTTCCAAACCCACCGCCCATATGGCCACCGGCCATGTGCGCTACGCCACCGCCGGCAGCCGCATCCGCGCCAACGCCCAGCCCATGATCGTCCGGCACGGCCGCGGCACTATGGCGCTGTGCCACAACGGCAACCTGACCAACGCCATTGAGCTGCGCCGTCAGCTGGAAAACGAGGGCGCCATCTTCCACGGTTCCTCCGACACCGAGGTCATCTGCTACCTCATCACCCGCAATCGCCTGCGCATGGGCAGCATCGAGACGGCCATCAGCAAGACCATGGACGTGCTGGAAGGCGCATACAGTCTGGTGATCATGTCTGCCACCAAGCTCATCGCGGTGCGCGACCCCCGCGGCTACCGCCCCCTGTGCATCGGCACCCTGCC
>CAKSZM010000127.1 GCA_934525735.1 uncultured Faecalibacterium sp.
TGGGGATGAGAGAATCGAACTCCCACAAGTAGAGTCAGAGTCTACCGCACTACCACTATGCAAATCCCCAATATTCTTTTTATCAGGAGCGGCTCGGCGCTGCTGACAAGGGATATTATACTCAAAAGGCCCCCGCTTGTCAACCTTTTTCTGATTTTTTCTGCAAAAGTTTTTTCCGCGCCAGAAACCGGCCGCTGTGCCGTGTAAATTTTCTGCACTGCTCTTGACACCTGCCCGGATTCGGAATACTCTTATAATATGTAGGGAACCCGGGCAGACTTGCCACAAGGGCACCGCCCGGAAAATCAGATGAAAGAGGGCTTTCGAATGAAAAAACGTGTTGGAATCCTGACCTCCGGCGGCGATTGTCCGGGTCTGAACGCCACCATCCGCGGCGTGGCAAAAGCACTGTATGCCCGCATGGGCGACAACGTGGAGATCGTCGGCATTCTGAACGGCTACAGCGGCCTGATCAACGGCGACTACAAGGAGATGTGCGAGGACGATTTCCGCGGCATCCTGACCCTGGGTGGCACCATTCTGGGCACCAAGCGCACCCCCTTTAAGATGATGCGCGTCGTGGAGGACGACAAAGTGGATAAGGTCGCCGCCATGAAAAAGACCTATAAGGATGCCAAGCTCGACTGTCTGCTGTGTCTGGGCGGCAACGGCACCCACAAGACCGCCAATCTGCTCTCGCAGGAAGGCCTGAACATCATCGGCCTGCCCAAGACCATCGACAACGACATTTACGGCACCGACGTGACCTTCGGCTTCCACACCGCCGTGGACATTGCCACCGATGTCATCGACCGCATCCACACCACCGCCGGCAGCCACAGCCGCGTGATGTGCATCGAGATCATGGGCAACAAAGCCGGCTGGCTGACCCTGTATTCCGGCATTGCAGGCGGCGCGGACATCATTCTGCTGCCTGAAATGCCCTATGACATCGACCGCGTGTGCGATGCCGTGGAGCGCCGTGCCCGCAAGGGTTCCAACTTCTCCATCATCGCGGTGGCCGAAGGTGCCATGAATGTGGAAGAGTCCCGCATGAAGCGCAAGGAGTGGATGGCCAAGCGCGCCGAGGAAGGCTTCGGCACCACCGCCACCAACCGCATTGCACAGGCTGTGCAGAAAAAGACCGGCATGGAGACCCGCGTGTGCATCCCGGGCCACATGCAGCGCGGCGGCAGCCCCAGCGCCTACGACCGCGTGCTGGCCACCGAGTTCGGCAGCTATGCCGCAAAGCTGGTGGAGATCGAGCGCTACGGCGTCACGGTCGCCATGGTCAACGGCCATGTCACCGAGAACCGTCTGGCAGACATTGCCGGCAAGACCCGCAATGTCCCCGAAGGCTGCGAGCTGCTGACCGTCGCCCGCCGCATGGGCGTCAGCCTGGGCTGATACAAACGCTTTTCCCGCTTTCCCGCTCCGGAGCAGCCGCACGCTGTTCCGGAGCGTTTTTGCTGTCCAAACCTGTTGTATTCCAGATTTTTGGGTGCTCTGTCTGATTTTTCGACAATTCTTTTATGAAACCTGCGAATAGATTTTGCTTTCCGGTTCTGCTAGAATACTTGCAGAAAATCAATCTGGCCGTTACTCCTCGGGAGGCGCTACCAGCAGTCAACCATAACACCACAGGGGTGGTGTTGGTTCTGCGTTTGTAGCTGCATCCGGAGGTTTTTTCTTTTTTACCGCATATTTTTCAACATTCTGTCAGGAGGAAGCCCCATGAAGCTGCTGCGTAAGATCAACAATAACGCTGCCGTGGCACAGGATCGGCGCGGCCGTGAAATGGTCGTACTGGGCCGAGGGGTAGGCTTCCATCCGATGCCCTATGAGCTCACTGATCTTTCCGTGGTCTACCGCACATTTTACGACGTAGACCCGCAGTATTACGAGATCCTTGCCAGCCTGCCGGAAGAAGCGCTTCTGGCAGCGGCAGATATCACCGAGCAGGCCGAGATCACCCTGCATACCGAGCTGAACCCCAACCTGCCCTTTACGCTGGCCGACCATATCGCTTTTGCGCAGCAGCGTGAAAAGCAGGGCATCCGGCTGGCTGCTCCGCTGCACTACGATGTGCAGCACCTGTACCCCCATGAATACGAGCTGGGCCTGCGGGCGTTGGAGACTGTGCGTCTGCGCACCGGTGCTTCCCTGCCCCGCGCCGAGGCCGTGAGCATTGCGCTGCATATCGTCAATGCCGAGCTGGAAGGCAGTGACTTGTCCAGCACCCTGACCGCCGTGGAAGTTCTGGACGAAGTGACGGCCTCCGTGGAGCAGGAGCTTGGCATTGTGCTGGATCGCGAAAGCTACAACTATGCCCGGTTTGCCATGCACATCCAGTTTCTGGTGCGGCGGCTCTCCGCCGGGGCAGCCATGGAACAGGGCAGCGGGAAGATGCTGGACGAGCTTTCCCGCGAATACCCCGCCGTCTATCATTGTGCCTGCACCGTGGCACAGAATATTGAGCAGCGCCACGGCTGGCATTGCAGCCG
>CAKSZM010000128.1 GCA_934525735.1 uncultured Faecalibacterium sp.
TCTGCTTCAAGTCAGCGGGATTAGCTCTCATTTGAGCTTCTGCTGTACTTCTCTGGTTTCTGGCTTTATTATACATGTTCCTGAGCGATTTGTCTATTCGCAGAGTGCACAAGGATATAAACGTAAAATTGTGCAGTTCTTGAAAATGATGGTAAAATTGGCAGAAGGAACGTGCAAAATCCTGCTTTCTGTCGGTCTGTCCGGATGATCGGAGCTTTTGGAGAGGAACTTTGCGCCCTGCAGGGGGCTGCTGGGTGAGTCACAGCAAAGCTGCCTAGAAGTTCCGGGCCGTTCGTGAAGGAATTTGCGCGAAATGGGAGAAAATGTCAGCGGGGTATTATGCAGAGCCGTTCTTTGTGCTAAAATAGCGCCAATCAATGGTAGTCGCAGCAGCCCCGCGAGACGAAAGTTCCCGCCGGGGCTGCTTTTTTGCGGCGAAAGTTCGGACAAAACAAAAAGAAACGGAGTACAAACCAAAATGCCCAAAACTTTACCGGAAAAAATCATCTTCACCATTATCATGGCCTGCATCATGGTCTACGGCATGATTGTCTATAACGTGGCCCTTGCCACCGGCGGTGTGACCAATGCCACCTTTGGCATGGCCCTGCACGAGATGCCCATCATGGTGCCCGTGGCCTTTGTGCTGGAGTTTTTCGTGGTGGAAAAGCTGGCCACCGCGCTGGCTTTCACTTTCATGAAGCCCACCGACCGTCCGCAGTTCATCACTTACGCCATCTCCCTGATGATCGTCTGCATCATGTGTCCGGTGATGAGCCTTGTGGCAACGATCCTGTTCAAGGAGCCGAGCTTCGGCACCTGGGTGCATACCTGGGGCTGCAACATGCCCATGGCCCTGTGCTGGCAGATGCTTTACTGCGGCCCGCTGAGCCGTGCTATCTTCCGGCTGCTGTTCCGCCGCAGTGAGAAGAAAGCGGACTGATAGCTTTTTTGCTATGGACTTATAATAAATATGTATAAGAGATATGCCCGATATCAGACCGGCTGCTTATATGAATTTGATATACCGGGCATATCAGACAGGCAAGGCAGGACAGAAATGCTGGAAAAATCCCCCAGTTCGACCAGGATTTCCAACGAAAAACTAAGAAATGCCTAAGAATATTGTGAAAAAAGTACGCATCTGAGTGCTGAAATTGGACACAATACACAACTTTTTTGATATATCAATGAATCGAAATCAATCAAAATGGAGAATGTGCACAAAGCCACTTGCCAATTTTCGTCAATCGTACTATCATACTCAACGAAAAAAGACGAAGTGACCAGTGCAGGAGGGAGGGCACGGCAGGCAAAGCCGAGTGCCTTCCTTGCTTTTTTCACGTTGCTGAGCCTTTTCTTCGGCGATAAGAAGGACGCTCCGCTGCAGTAGCAGCGCTGTGGCCCGATTTCCCCAAAACCCCATTCTTCAGGAAGGAGGAAAAACAAATTGAGCAATCTGACCAAAGCACTGATGGAAGAACTGACCGTCGAGTACGTCAAGGTCGGCCCGCTGCAGATCCCGGAATCCGTGGTCATCAGCTGGGTGATCATGGCCATCGTCGTCATCGGTTCCATCCTGCTTACCCGCAACCTGAAGGTGGACCATATCAGCAAGCGTCAGGCTGTGCTGGAAATGGCCTACACGGCAGGTACCAATTTCTTTGAAGGTCTGCTGGGCAAGGAAGGCAAGCGTTATGTGCCTTACCTGATGACGGTAGCCATCTACATCGCGTTCTGCAACCTGATTGGCGTGTTCGGCGTCAAGCCCCCCACGAAGGATCTGGACGTGACGGCGGCGCTGGCCCTGATGAGCATCGTGCTGATCGAAGGTGCCGGCATCCGTGCACGCGGCGGCGTGGGCTTCCTCAAGAGCCTCGCTGCTCCCACCCCGGTCATGACCCCGATGAACATCCTCGAGATCGCCATCCGCCCGACCAGCCTGTGCATGCGACTGTTCGGCAACGTTCTGGGTGCATTCGTCATCATGGAGCTGATCAAGCTCGTGGTGCCCGTGTTCGTCCCGGCGGTGTTCAGCCTGTATTTTGACCTGTTCGACGGTCTGATCCAGACCTACGTGTTCGTGTTCCTGACCTCGCTGTTCATGAAAGAGACCATCGGCGGCGAAGAGGACTAAAACCTGAAATTTACTTATTTTGATTTTAAAGGAGATTTTACTATGAGCGGATTGGTTGCTCTGGGCGCTGGCATTGCAGCGCTGACCGGCATTGGCGGCGGTATTGGTATTGGTATTGCAACTGGCAAGGCAGCTGAGGCCATCAGCCGTCAGCCGGAAGCTTCCAGCAAGATCCAGACGAACCTGCTGCTGGGCGCTGCTCTGGCAGAAGGTACTGCAATTTTCGGCTTCGTCGTTGCACTGCTGATCATCCTGTT
>CAKSZM010000129.1 GCA_934525735.1 uncultured Faecalibacterium sp.
CTTTACATGTACATGACGGCCCTGGACGATCCTTCGCGGCTGATCGCCGTGCCGGCCGGATATACGCTGGCCCCGGAGGGCGAGGAACGTGTGGGCGACGTGTCGAACGTCCTGTTCTCGAACGGTTGGATCGCCGATGACGACGGCCGGGTATTTCTCTATTATGCGTCGAGCGACACCCGCATGCACGTGGCGACATCGACCATTGAGAAACTTGTGGACTATTGTCTGCATACGCCGTCCGACGGCCTTACGACGGCGGCCTCCGTTGAGCGGCTGAACGAACTGATCGACCGAAATCTGAATTATTACCGAAAAACAGACCGATGAAAGACAACGTCACATTCCGGGAGAAGATCGGATACGGCTTCGGGGACATGGCTTCGAGTATGTTCTGGAAGATATTCGGCATGTATCTGCTCTTTTTCTATACCAGGGTGTTCGGCATCACGCCGGCCGCCGCCGGAACCATGTTTCTGGTGACCCGCATCTGGGATTCGCTCAACGATCCCATCATGGGCCTGCTGGCGGACCGCACTCGCAGCCGGTGGGGGCGTTACCGTCCTTATCTGCTTTGGGGCGCCCTGCCGTTCGCCGCGATCGGAGTGCTGACGTTTTGGACGCCCGATTTCGGGATGACGGGAAAACTGGTGTGGGCCTACGTTACCTATACGGCCATGATGATGGTCTATACGCTGGTCAATGTCCCTTATGCTTCGCTGCTCGGGGTGATGACGCCGGATACGAAACTGCGCAATACGTTCTCGTCTTACCGGATGTTCTTCGCTTATGTCGGCAGTCTGGTGACCTTCATGCTGTTGCAGCCGCTGGTGGATTTCTTTGCCGGATGGCTCGGCGGCGGGGAGGCCGACATGCTGAATGAAAGCGTTGCCGGGAGCGACGTAGCCATATCGGGCATGCCGGAGGCGTGGACCTGCGCTGTGGCTGTTATCGGGGCTCTTTGCGCATTGCTCTTCTGGCTCTGTTTCCGCTGGACGCGCGAGCGGATTCGGGACGACGATTCGCAGCAGGCGAAAGGCTCGGTCGGGCGTGACCTGAAAAGCCTGGCCCGCAATGCTCCCTGGTGGATTCTTCTGGTCGCGGGAGTGGCGGTGCTGCTGTTCAATTCGATCCGCGACGGGGTGGCGATCTTCTATTTCACGGACTATGTCCGGAGCGCCTATAAACTGCCTCATCTGGGCTGGACGCTGGGAACGCTTTATCTGCTGTTGGGCCAGCTGGGGAATATGGCCGGGGTCGCTTTGGCCGTGCCGTTAGCGGCGCGTATCGGTAAAAAAGGGGCTTTTGCCGCAGCGATGGGTGCGGCGGCGGTGCTGAGTCTCTTCTTCTTCCGGCTGGAGCCTTCCGAACTGGGATGGCTTTTTACCCTGCAAGCGTTTGTCAGCGTTGCGGCGGGCGTCGTGCTGCCTTTGTTATGGAGTATGTATGCCGATATCGTCGATTACGAGGAATACCGCAGCGGCCGGCGGCCTACGGGACTGATCCTCTCCTCTTCGTCGATGTCCCAGAAACTCGGCTGGGCGTTGGGAGGCGCTGTGACGGGCTGGCTGCTTGCGGCGTTCGGTTACGATCAGTCGGCTGCTGTGCAGAGCGGTGAGGCGATAGCGGGAGTGCGGCTGATGATGAGCTGGCTCCCGGCGGCCGGATGTCTGGTGGCTGTCGTGGCGGTCCTTTTTTATCCGCTCGGCGAAAAACGTATGGAGCGAATCACGACGGAGCTCGCTCTTCGTCGGAAAACGAACGAATGATGGAAAAGATGCTTGTACAATGGCGTAACGAACTGTCGGAGGAGCTGACCTGCGGCATCCTGCCTTTCTGGACGGCGTTTCTGGGTGACGGAGAGCATTTTGCGGGGCGTATTGACGGTCGCGGGAAAGCACACCCCGAAGCCGGAAAAGGCGCTGTTCTGATCGCGCGGATGTTGTGGACCTTTTCGGCCGCTTACCGCATGACCGGAAGGTCCGAATACCTGGATGCGGCCCGCAAGGTCCGCGAACTGCTGGTCTCGCGGCTGATCGACCCGGTGTACGGAGGCGTCTATTGGGAGATTGCCCCCGGCGGAGATCCGCTCTGTTGCAAGAAACAGAGCTATGCCATCGGCTTTGCGATTTACGGGTTGAGCGAATATGTCCGGGCAACGGGTGACCCGGCAGCGCTGGATGAAGCGGCTGCGTTGTTCGGGGCGCTTGAAGAACATGTCTGGGATGCGGCGCGGGGCGGATATGCCGAAGCTCTGACCCGGGACTGGCGGCCGTTGGAGGATATGCGCCTGAGCGAGAAGGATGCCAAC
>CAKSZM010000130.1 GCA_934525735.1 uncultured Faecalibacterium sp.
ATCCGGCAGACCACGCAGGGCCGCGGCTGGTTCACCACCGAGTTTGCCCGCTACGAGATCCTGCCCGAGATGCTGGTGCCCGCCGTGGTGGAGCAGGCTAAGAAGCTGGGCAATCTGGACGAAGCCGCTGACGACTGACCCCTCCCGCGCATGAACTGAACAAGACATTTCCGAGGCCCCGTTGACACTTTTCCCTCTGTCAGCGGGGCTTTTTGCATATGGCGGATGTCACCGGCCAGCGCCCTATGATACACAGAGCGTTTGGCCGTCTATCACTTTTCGTGGATTTAATTCACTGTAAAAGTTTGCACCATCATAGACGGCCAAATCTGTCCGTCTATAAAAAGAAACGCTATATCGGCACAAAAGCATAGACGGACAAAAAGTAAAACTGATAATAACTTTATAGACGGTCAAGGTCCGATGGATCTGTCCGTCTATCACACATCCAGCACGAGCTGTTTATGTGCATTTGTGTAATCCGCAATCACAGCATCTTCTGACAGCTCACTGCGATACCAGAAGGTATGCCGGTCGGGTACCTTGCCGCTTTGAAACACCTTCAACCCCAGTGCTTCCCGGGCGCGGCGCATCGTCCGCTCGGAGAAGCCGTGCCGGGCGCACAGGCGCTCCACCTCGGCGTGCTCCACCCAGCCCACAAAGCTCAGCTGCTTGTCCAGCACCTCCACGGCAGTGCCCAGCGCCGCCGCAGGCCGGGTGCGGGGCTGCGCGTCGCCGGTGTCCCGGATGATGCGGTCTGCCGTCAGTGCGCAGGGGCCGTCGTAGGCCACGGTGCCGTTTTCGCAGATGTGATACTGCTGGCTCTCGCCGGGCACGCCAAGGCTGTTTTTGGCGTGGGCCACCACCCGGGTGTCGGGGTGGTCGGGGTCTTTGCCCACGATGAGGATGCTGCGGGCGGCGTTGCGGAAATCGCTGGAACCCAGCAGCCGGTCCAGCGCCGACGCCACCCCCGGCCCGGGCTTGGACATGTGGCTGATGAGCACCACAGCCATGTCCAGCTCCTTGGCCAGCGCGCCCAGACTGTCCAGCAGCGGGCGCACCTGCTCGGCGCGGTTCATCTGCACGCCCTGCCCCAGATAGCTCTGGATGGGGTCGAACACGATCAGCGCCGGGCGCAGGCTGCGGCACAGCGCGGCCAGCTCTTCGTCGCCCATGGCGTAGCTGGCACCGTCCTGAAAATACAGGCGCTGCAGGTCGGCCCCCATGGCTTCGGCGCGGGGGCGCAGCACCTTGTTGGGGTCGTTCTCGGCGGTAAGGTAGAGCACGGGGCTGCTTCCCTCTCCTCTGCTGACCCGGGCGCAGATGTCCAGCGCAAGGCTGGTCTTGCCCGCGCCGGACACGCCGCCCAGGATCGTGATCATCCCTTTGGGCAGATACGGCTCCACCAGATACTCCGCCTGTTCGGGCGCGAACTCGCAGGCCGGGCGGATGCGGAGCTTTTTGCGCTTCTGCGCGTCTTTTTCGGCGTGCATCCGGCGCAGATCTTCGTCCAGAATGGCGTTGCCGTACTCCTGCTCAGCCCTGCGGACAAAGCCCTCGGTGTCCTCTTTGGCGCGGGCAACGCAGTCGGAGAACCAGCTGTCCACCCGGCCCACGTCCCGCAGGTTGCGGCTGTACAGCTGCCCCCGGATGAGCCGCAGCGCGTCTTCCCGGTCCTCGGCTGCCATGGCGAACACCAGCCGCGCCGTGTAGTCCGACAGCAGCTGCGCATCGGGCGCGTGTTCCAGATGCCGGCACAGCTCGCTGTAGGCCAGCTGCCGGTTCTCCTGCATGGCCCTGTACTGTTCAAAATGCTTCTTTGTGTCCATAAAGCGCCTCCTGATGTTGTGGTTTTTCTTTCAGATTACATCAGAAAAGCGTACTTGACCAGTGCGCACTTTTACGGGGCCGGAGAGTAGAAACGGAGATGGATTCTCCGGATAGTAAACGTAAAAGCGACGATAGAACGTCAAACACGATTTTGAAGTGCAGAAAAAATGCAATTGTAAATTTTTTTGCTTCTGCCTTGACTTTTGCGCCGGATTGCATATACCAGAGGTAGGCTATGTGATGATATGCTGTTCATCATGGATTTCCACGCAAAAAAGAACCCCATCCGGAGTTGCCGCTCCAGATGGGGTCTTTTTGTTTTTCCTCCCCAGCACCGCCTTTTTTATTGACAAAGCAGCCGCCTGCTATTATAATAATGTAGTCAAAATGGCATCATTGTGCGGCTTTGCGGCTGTGCAAAACAAATAGACAAGGAGAGATTCTCAAAATGGCACAAGAGATCAAGATGTCCGCTGCCGG
>CAKSZM010000131.1 GCA_934525735.1 uncultured Faecalibacterium sp.
TCCAGCATCAGGCCGATGCGGCTGGGGATGCCCTTGAAGTACCAGATGTGGCTGACAGGAGCGGCCAGCTCGATGTGGCCCATACGCTCGCGGCGGACCTTTGCCTTGGTGACTTCAACACCGCAGCGGTCGCAGATCTTGCCCTTGTAGCGGATGCGCTTGTACTTACCGCAGTGGCACTCCCAGTCCTTGGTGGGTCCGAAAATGCGCTCGCAGTACAGGCCGTCGCGCTCCGGCTTCAGGGTGCGGTAGTTGATGGTCTCGGGCTTTTTGACCTCACCGTAGCTCCAGTTGCGGATCTGCTCCGGGGAGGCAAGGCCGATCTTAATGGAATCGAAAACGTTGTTTTCCATGAAACGAACCCTTTCTTAAACTTGTTGTCTCGATGATACAGGCGGTTTTCTTTTTCAGATCACAGGTTCTTCTCCCCTGCCGCAGCACGCGGCAGAGGGAAAAGGCTGCGGTTCATTCTCTGAATCAGAAATCTACTTCGTCGGAAGAAGCGGGAGCTTCGGCACCGGAGTTATTGTCCTCCAGCACGGAAGGATCATCGAAACCGGCATCGGCGTCCTTAATGTTGTAATCGTTGAGCAGTTCGCTCTCCTGCACGACAGTCTCGGTACCGGCCACATCGCGCATATCAAAACCAGTCTCTTCATCGTCGAAGTTCTGGCGCATGTCGATCTCGTTGCCGTCCTTATCCTGAACAACAACGTCCAGACCCAGAGACTGCAGTTCCTTCAGCATAACGCGGAAGGACTCGGGGATGCCGGGCTGCGGGATGGGTTCGCCCTTAACAATGGCCTCGTAGGTCTTGACACGGCCCTCGACGTCATCGGACTTGACAGTCAGGATCTCCTGCAGGGTGTAGGCTGCACCGTAAGCTTCCAGTGCCCAGACTTCCATTTCGCCGAAGCGCTGGCCGCCGAACTGGGCCTTGCCGCCCAGAGGCTGCTGGGTAACCAGAGAGTAGGGGCCGGTGGAACGTGCATGGATTTTATCATCGACCAGGTGATGCAGCTTCAGGTAGTACATATAACCGACGGTGACGCGGTTGTCGAACTTCTCACCGGTGCGGCCGTCGTAAACGGTGGTCTTGCCGTCGCGATCCAGCTCGATCTTGGAGAAGTCGATGATGTGGCCCTTCTCGCCCATGATCTTGGGCAGCTTGGTGGGATAAGCGGGAGCATTCTCACCATGCCACATCTCACGGGCAGTATCAAAGGTATCGCCGATATCAGCCTCGCGGGCAGAGTCAAAGACGGGAGTCATGACCTTGATGCCGCATGCCTTGGCAGCGTAGCCCAGGTTGACTTCCAGCACCTGACCGATGTTCATACGGGAAGGCACGCCCAGGGGGTTCAGCACGATGTCCAGCGGGGTGCCGTCGGGCAGGTAGGGCATGTCCTCCTGCGGCAGAATGCGGGAAACGACACCCTTGTTGCCGTGACGGCCTGCCATCTTATCGCCGACGCTGATCTTGCGCTTCTGAGCGATATAGCAGCGGACGACCTCGCGCACACCGGGCTGCAGCTCATCGCTGTCAGCCGGAGTGAAGACCTTGACGTCCACGATGGTGCCGTATGCACCGTGAGGAACACGCAGAGAAGTATCACGCACCTCGCGTGCCTTCTCGCCGAAGATGGCGCGCAGCAGACGCTCCTCGGCGGTCAGCTCGGTCTCGCCCTTCGGGGTAACCTTACCGACCAGAATGTCGCCGCTCTTGACCTCGGCGCCAACGCGGATGATGCCGCGCTCGTCCAGATCCTTCAGAGCGTCTTCGGAGACATTGGGGATATCACGGGTGATCTCTTCGGGTCCCAGCTTGGTGTCGCGGGACTCGGTCTCGTACTCTTCAATGTGAATGGAGGTGTACACATCCTCGCGCACGATCTTCTCGTTCAGCAGGACGGCGTCCTCGTAGTTGTAGCCTTCCCAGGTCATGAAGCCGATCAGAGCGTTCTTGCCCAGAGAGATCTCACCATTGCGCATTGCCGGGCCGTCGGCCAGCACCTGGCCGGCCTTGACCGTCTCGCCCACATCCACGATGGGGCGCTGGTTGATGCAGGTGCCTGCGTTGGAACGTGCAAACTTGACCAGAGGATAATCTTCAACAACGCCCTGATCATTGCGCACGACCACATGATCTGCATCCACCTTCTCGACGATGCCGTTGTTCTTTGCCAGAACGGCAGTGCCGGAGTCGGTAGCAGCCTTGTACTCCATACCGGTAGCCACGATGGGCTGCTGGGTGACCATCAGAGGCACTGCCTGACGCTGCATGTTGGAGCCCATCAG
>CAKSZM010000132.1 GCA_934525735.1 uncultured Faecalibacterium sp.
AACGGCATGTACCGCACGCGCCCCAAGACCGAGAAGGGCCGCCGCGCCATACCATTGCCCGAGGCCCTCGCCGACCAGCTGCTCGCCTACATCGAACGCCACGGCGTGAACGGCGACGGGCTCGTGTTCCACGACGACGAGGGACTGCCCCTGACGGGCAGCGTGGAGCGCAGGCGCTGGTACCGGGCTCTGGACCGCGTCGGCCTGGGCCACGAGTACGTACCCCACTCCGCCCGTCACACCACCGCGACCATCCTGAACCGGCTCGGACTGGATGACGTGACCCGCACCGCCATCATGGGCCACAGCAGGGTCAGCACGACGAACGAGATCTACACGCACGTCGAGCTCGACCGGCTCGTCGCCGCCACCGACGGCGTGGAGAAGGCCATCGAGGGCTAGGTAAAGGAAAAGCCCACGGCCTATCGACAAGGCTGTGGGCCGTGGGTGCGGGACGGCATGGGACTTTCACGATCTTCCGTCCCGTGCCGGCCGACCGGGATGGCGCCGGATGCGTGCCTCCTTGAGCTCGTGGAGCCGGATCTCCTCCAGCATGCGTCGTTTCTCGGCCTCGACCTCGTCGCTGGTGATGCCGCTGTCGGCCATGAACCGCTCCGGCGTGTAACCCATCGGCCCATCTCCCTTCCGTACCGCTCCTACAACAATGACATGGCGGCAAGTGTCCGTACCCGCAATTCATGGTCGAGCGCGCTCTGCCAATCGGCTACGGGTTTCAGCTCAACCTCCACGCACCAGCGGATACACCCAATATATAGTATGTTTCCGCGAATGCGGAAACGCGACGGCCAAAGCTAGAATGTCCGGCATGGAGACTTTCGCAATGTTCAACCGCGCGATGGCGGACTGTGACGGTGTCGGCATCATCGTCAGCATCGACTACCACGGCGCCTCCTACGACCTGCAGACGCCGCGACTGCTCTGCAAGCACCTGACCGCCGACCAGGTCCACCCCGTGCCCGAGGAGCTGACCCTGGCCCACCGGCTCGGCCCGGACGCCACACCCGCGCGACGATTCGCCGCGACGGCCGTGGACGACGGGACATTGCAGCGCCTGTTCGAGGCGTACGAACCCGATTCCGACGCGCCGGACCATCTCCTCCACCGGCAGACGCGGTACGCGTTCGCCCAGGCCGCCGAGACCTTCGACTGGCCGGACATGGCCGACGCCATGGAGACGCTCCCCCGTGTCACGTCCCTGTCGCCGTCGACGGCCCTCTACGACTGGGCCCTGGAGATTGTCGCGGCCGCGCGCGACGGCGCGCCGATGCCGGAACGGCCGCACGGCTTGGACACGGAACGCGCACGCGCCGAGAGACGGCTGAAGGCCATCATGCCGACCACATTCGCGGCCCTCTGCGAACGCGAGCGGTTGGCGGCGTTCGCCGACGTGTGCCGCCAATGGGGGTTCTAGGCCAATTCGTCGAGGCTCCGGCGGATGGACGCCACCACCGGGTCGGACAGGGCCGTGCCGACGCCCGGCACGCTTCTCAACGATCCGATCCTGGCGAGCCGCATGCGCGCGTCGGCCGTCTCCACGGCGGACAACGGCCTATGGAATCCGCGTTCCCATTGTCCGGCGAACATGTCCGGGTCGGCGCCGTCGTACAGGACGCCTCCGTCGCGGTCGATCACGGTGAGCCTGTCGGCCAACGGCGACATGGCGACGGCGCAGACCGTGGCGGGCAGGTTCGCCACCGCGTTGTCATGCGCGGACGCGGGCGTCCAACGCGCCGGCAGCCCCGCGGAACGGTCACGGTAGTAGCGTTCCAATATAGCCAGACTGGACAACGCCGGCGGCACGGCCAGCACGACCGCGTGCGTGGACCGGCCGGCGCGTTTCGCGTTCGCGGCCTCGTCGAGCACCGTGGCCGCGTTCCTCCACGTGCCCTCCACGATGGCGGGATACGTTCTGGATTGGCAACGGCGTGTTGGACAATTCTTTAGAGGACGAGTCCTTGTTGTGTGAATTCGTTGGGGCTCCGGTATC
>CAKSZM010000133.1 GCA_934525735.1 uncultured Faecalibacterium sp.
ACCTTCTTCTTCAACGGCGGCGTCGAGGCTCCCTACGAGGGCGAGGACCGCTGCGTCATCCCCAGCCCGAAGGTGGCAACCTACGACCTGAAGCCTGAGATGAGCGCTCCCGAAGTGGCTGACGAGTGCGTCAAGCGCATCGAGAGCGGCAAGTACGATGTGGTCATCCTGAACTTCGCAAACTGCGACATGGTCGGCCACACCGGCGTGTTCGATGCAGCCGTCAAGGCTGTTGAGGCTGTGGATGCTGCCGTCGAAAAGGTCGTCACCGCTGTGCTGAATGCAGGCGGCTGTGCCTTCCTGACCGCTGACCATGGCAACGCCGAGAAGATGATGAACCCGGACGGCACTCCCTTCACCGCCCACACCACCAATGTCGTGCCCTTCGTGGCAGTCGGCTGCGGCGATGTGAAGCTGCGCGAGGGCGGCTGCCTGGCCGACATCGCTCCCACCATGCTGCCGTATATCGGCCTGCCTGTCCCCGCTGAGATGACCGGCAAGAGCATCATCGTGGAGTAAGCTCTTTTATATCGCAAGAAGGAGAAGCCTGCGGGCTTCTCCTTTTCTTTTTGCAGCAACCGTGTTACAATAAAAAAGAAACTTTTTTGTAGGAGAAACGGATGGAAACTGCGCATAAACAAATCGTTCTGGGCATCCTTGCCCATGTGGACTCCGGCAAGACCACCCTGTCCGAAGCCATGCTCTACCGCTCCGGTGCCATCCGGAAGCTGGGCCGGGTGGATCACAAGGACGCTTTTCTGGACACGGATACGCTGGAAAAAGCCCGCGGCATCACCATTTTTTCAAAGCAGGCTTTGCTGACGGCGGGCAATACCGATATCACCCTGCTGGACACCCCGGGCCACGTGGATTTTTCCACCGAGACCGAGCGCACTCTGCAGGTGCTGGATTATGCGGTGCTGGTGGTCAGCGGTACCGACGGCGTGCAGAGCCACACCGAGACGCTTTGGCGGCTGCTGCGGCGCTACCATGTGCCCACGTTCGTGTTCGTGAACAAGATGGACCTGCCCGGAAAGAGCCGGGAAGAGCTGCTGACCCAGCTGAACCATCGCCTTGGCGAGGGCTTTGTGGACTTCGGCGCAGTACAGGCTGACCGGGACGAAGCTCTGGCGGTGTGCGATGAGAACCTGATGGAGCGGATGCTGGATGCTGGGCGGCTGACCGATGCGGACATCATCCCGGCTGTTGCCCGGCGGCACGTGTTCCCGTGCTGGTTCGGCCATGCACTCCGGCGCAGCGAAACGGACGAAATGGACAGTGTGGACGAACTGCTGACCGGGCTGGACCGCTTCACCCGTCCGGCTCCGGCGCTGGAAGCGTTCGGCGCCAAGGTGTTCAAGGTTTCGCAGGACGAGCAGGGCACCCGCCTGACATGGCTGCGGGTGACAGGCGGAGAATTGAAGGTGAAAGCCCAGCTCTCCGGCGAGACCGACGGCGAGCCGTGGGCGGAAAAGGCCAACCAGCTGCGGCTGTACTCCGGCGCAAAATATACGCTGGCCGAGGCCGTCGCCCCGGGGCAGGTGTGCGCGGTCACCGGCCTGACCAAAGCCCGCCCGGGCGAAGGCCTTGGCGCGGAGCGGGACAGCGATGTGCCGGTGCTGGAACCGGTGCTGAGCTATCAGGTGCTGCTGCCGGAGGGGGCCGACGTCCATGCCGCGCTGGGCAAGCTGCACCGTCTGGAAGAAGAGGAACCTCAGCTCCATGTGGTGTGGAACGAAACACTGGGCGAGATTCATGTCCAGCTCATGGGCGAAGTGCAGCTGGAGGTGCTGCGCAGCCTGCTGGCCGAGCGGTTCGGGCTGAACGTGGAGTTCGGCCCCGGCGGCATCCTGTACAAGGAGACCATCACCGAGCCCATGGAGGGCGTGGGACACTACGAGCCGTTACGCCATTATGCCGAGGTGCACCTGAAGCTGGAACCGCTGCCCCGCGGCAGCGGGATGCAGTTTGCCGCCGACTGCCGGGAAGAGGTGCTGGA
>CAKSZM010000134.1 GCA_934525735.1 uncultured Faecalibacterium sp.
ATCACCCGCTTGTAGCCCTCGCCGATGATGATCTGTGCCAGATCCGACAGCTTGTTGCGGCCGGAGGTCTCCAGCATGTACTGGGTGATCTTGGGCTGGCTTTCCTCCTTGGGCTGGACAGTGATCTCCTCGGCGTTGTGCTGATACAGCCAGCCGATGTCCATCACCTCGCGGCTGATGGTGGCCGAGAACATGGAGAGTGCCTTGCGCGCCTTCATCATCTCGATGATATGCCGCACATCCTTGTAAAAGCCCATGTTCAGCATTTCATCGGCCTCATCCAGCACGATCTGGGTCACATGGGAGATGTCGATGTTGCGGTGCTTGTAGTGGTCCATCAGGCGGCCCGGCGTTGCCACCACGATCTGGCAGCCCTCGGCCAGACGCTTGGCCTGCTTTTCCATGTTGGCGCCGCCGTAGACGCAGGCCACCTGCACCTCCGGCATGAAATAGGTCAGCGCTTCCAGCTCCTGTGCGATCTGCTGCGCCAGTTCCCGGGTGGGCGCCATGATGACGGCCTGCGGATATTTGTTTTCCGGCTGGATATGCTCCGCCACCGGGATGCCGAAGGCGCAGGTCTTGCCGGTGCCGGTGGGTGCCTTGGCGATCACGTCATGCCCGGCCAGCATGACGGGGATGGTCTTTTCCTGGATCTCGGTCATTTCGGCAAAGCCCATGCGCTCCACGGCCTTGTGGATGGCTTCGCTGCACTGCAGTTCACTGTAAAGCATCTGATTCTCCGTCCTTTTTCATGATATGCATCTGGAAACAGTATACCATGAATTTCCCCGCTTGTCAGCACAAAACAAAAAGAGCCGCGCCCGGGTCACGGCGCAGCTCTTCGCGTTCAGTTTCAGATCAGGCGTTTTCTTCGGCAGCCTTGGCAGCACGGCCTGCTTCCAGCTTCTGCTTGAAGCGGCCGCTGGCCTTGAAGCCGGGGATGGAGGTGGACTCCAGACGGCTGGAAACCTTGGTCTTGGGGTTGGTGTAGGCCTTGGGCTTGCGGGGACGCATCTCAAAACGGCCAAAGCCTGCGATGGTCACCTTCTCGTCTGCGCGCAGGCAGTCGGCGATCTGGTCAAACATTGCATCCATCGTGGTCTCGACCTGTGCTTCGGTGAAGCCGGTCTTGCGTGCCACAGTCTCGATCATCTGGGAACGGGTCATGTATCTATATCCTCCTGGAGTGTCCAAAAGTAACGTCTTTTGGCAAATTTTGCGTTGTTGAGTATAACATATTCTGCACACGCTTTTCGATGCATTGCACACAAAACGTGTTTTATTGCGCACGAACCATCTGTAATTCCGTGCAGGCCGCACAAACACAGCGCCCGCTGTTTTGGCGGGCGCTGCGCAAAGTCGTTCTATTGCGGTTTATTTGCGGTGATACAGGGTAGCAATATCCACCAGCGGGATGTTTTCCAGACTGTGGTCGCTGCGCAGGCAGTTGACCAGAGCATTGGCAGTATCCACAGCGGTGATGCAGGGGATGCTCAGCTCCACAGCCTTGCGGCGCAGGCGCACCGAGTCGCGCTTGGGGTCGCGGCCCTTGGCGCTGGTGGAGAACACATAGTCTACCAGGCCGCTCTGCAGCAGATCCACGATGTTGGGCGATTCTTCGGACATATTGCGCACCTCATTGCAGGGCACCATGTGCTTGTTGAGCCATGCGCAGGTGCCGGAGGTGCCGTACAGCTTGTAGCCCATGCTCTTGAGCTTCCAGGCGATATCCACGAACTCGGGCTTGTCGCTGTCCTTCACGGTGAAGATGCAGCAGGAAGCGGGGCCGGGGGTCTTGAAGGTGTAGCCCGCACCGATCAGGCCCTTGAGCAGGGCGTCGTGGTAGTTGGGGGCAATGCCCAGCACTTCGCCGGTGGACTTCATCTCCGGGCCGAACTGGGTATCCACGCCGTGCAGCTTTTCAAAGCTGAACACAGGCACCTT
>CAKSZM010000135.1 GCA_934525735.1 uncultured Faecalibacterium sp.
AGCTTGTCGCCGCGCTTGAGCACCTTGAAGATCAGGTTCAGGTTGTCGCCGCCGTCGGACTTGTCCAGATTTTCCATATCCTCCAGCATGGGGGTGGAGATGCGCTCGAAGCCGGAGGCGCGGTAAGTCTCCAGAATTTTGCCCTGAATGTAATCGCGCAAGGTCTGCTCGGCGGGCAGCAGATCGCGCATGCCCTTCAATGCCTGTGTTTTCATGGTATAAATCCCTCTCTATATAAAATGTATCTGTTTCTAATATCTTTCATTATAAAGGAAACTGCTGTTTTGTCAATCGGAATGGGCACACTGTAAGGGAAAACATTTTTGAGGTGAAACCCATGAAACAGCATTTTGCAGCAAAACACCCGTGGAGCATCCTTGCGGCCGGGGCCGCCATTCAGGTGCTCACCGGCATCCCGGCGGCGTGGGGCGTGTTCCAGAAGCCGGTCATGGAAGAATACGGCCTGAGCGAGCAGGGGGCGGGGTATGCGTTCGGCATCCTCATCGCGGCCTTCGGCGTGGGGTGCGTCATCGGCGGCTTCCTGCAGGACAGCAAAGGCCCCCGCTGCGCCGGGCTGTGGGGCACGGCACTGCTGTGCGGCGGCTTTTTTGCAGCGGCAGCCCTGCCGGGCGGGAGCGCAGGCAGCTTTTTTCTGGCGTTCAGCATCCCGGCGGGGCTGGGCACGGCCTTTCTGTACCCGTCCATCCAGTCCTGCGCCCAAAAGTGGTACGCAGGCCGCAAGGGCCTTGCCACCGGGGTCATCGGCGGGGCGGTGGGTCTTTCCGGTGCGTTCCTCACCGTGTTTGTGCGCACGGCGGTGAAGGGCTTCTGGATCGTGCAGGGCATTCGGGGCGCGTTCTGGGCGCTGGGGACAATCACATTGCCGATCTGCCTTGCAGGCAGCCTGCTGCTGCAGGACCCGCCGGAGACTTCTGCACCGAAACAACAGCAGAACGTGGAAAACTCCGTTGACCTCTCCCCGTGGCAGATGCTGCGCACAAAACAGTACTGGCTGTGTGCCGGGGCGGTGTGCTTTTCCACCCCGGCGGTGCTGCTGTTCAGCCCCATCATCTTAAAACTGGGCATGGAGCGGGGGCTGAGCGAGGAAGCCGCCCTGTGGAGCGTGGTGCTGGGCAGTGTGGGCAGTGCGGCGGGGCGGCTGCTGATGCCCATGCTCAGCGATCGGATCGGCCGCAGGCCCACCGACCTGATTTTATTTGCAGTGTCGCTGGGGCTTTCGGCAGGGTTTGCCTTTGCGCAGGGCTGGTGGGTGGTGGCCTGTTATGCCGGGCTGACCTTCTGTTACTCCGGCCTTGCGGCGGTGCTTCCGGCCCTTTCCACCGACCTGTTCGGCTTCCCGCATGCAGGGGTGAACTATGGGTTTCTGGCGCTGGGGCAGAGCGTGGGCAGCCTTGTGTTCCCGTTTGCAGCCAACCTCTGGGGGCTGGAAGCGGGGCGGCACTGGCTTGCCGTGGGCGGTGCTGTGGCAGGGTTTGCGGCCATGTGGGCGCTGCGGCCGGCGCAGGAGAACCGCCCCGGTGCAGAACGGTGAGACGGCGGATTTTATGCTCTTGACAAAATTGACAAAAACTTGACGAATGGAGCAGGAAAAGCATCGGAATTGACGGTTAGACGAATATGACCAAAAAGAGAATTGCGGAATTTTGGCGGAAATGTATTGCAAAATCCGTCCGCATTCTCTATAATAAAACTATGCGTGGAAGTGCTGTGCGGTGCCGGAAGAGAGCGGCGCGCACGGCCGATGCAAAACGGGAAGGGCAGGGTGTGCCGGCAGGGCGCAGCCGCGTTTTCCGCCAAGCGACATTTGTCAAAAGGAGAGTATGATTATGACCTATTCGCAGCAAGTACAGAATATGTGCCCGATCAC
>CAKSZM010000136.1 GCA_934525735.1 uncultured Faecalibacterium sp.
GATGCCTACCGGACGATGACCTTTGACGATTACCCGCTCTATTACGAGATGGGAGAAAAGACGATGCCGCTGGCAGATGGCGTAGTGCTGAAGGACAGCTCTGCCGACCCGCAGGCCGAAGCCGTGGAGACTACGGGCGCGGATGCCGTGGCGGCAGTGATCAATGCAGACCCTGACAACTGGACTACTTACAATACCACGCTGATAGTGCAGGGCGGCAAGGTGCAGGAGGTGCGCCGCATCTGGGTGCCGTAAATTTTGTCCAAAACCGTTGACAAACGCCCGGCTCATGCTATAATTTAACTGTACGCGATGAAAAACATGTTTTTTTTCGCGGGACAGAAAATTATGACAGATGGCAATGATGGGGTCAGAAATGTGTACCGCCGCCCAGAGAGAGCGCCCGCAGGCTGCAAGGCGTTCCGGTCGGATGCATTTTACGCCGCCCCGGAGCTTCCGGCGAGAGAAGTCGGACGCAGCGCAGCGTTAACGCGCCGAAAGCGGCAGGGGACAAAGTATTTATCCTTTGCAATTTGGGTGGTACCACGGAGCAATGCAGCAGCCTTCGTCCCTTTTTTGGGATGAGGGCTGTTTTTTGTTTTGCGCCTGCCCGCCCCATCTGCCATACGCATAAATCTGACGTGCAAAACGCCAAGGACAATCGAGGAGAGAAAACCTATGCAATGGACCGGTTTGAATGAACTGCGTGAAAAGTACCTGAGCTTCTTTGAGAGCAAGGGCCACCTGCGTCTGGACAGCTTCCCGCTGGTGCCGAAGAACGACCCCAGCCTGCTGCTGATCAACAGCGGCATGGCTCCCATGAAGAAGTGGTTCCTGGCTCAGGAAGAGCCGCCCCGTCATCGTGTGACTACCTGTCAGAAGTGCATCCGCACCCCGGATATCGAGCGCGTGGGCATCACCGCCCGCCACGGCACCTTCTTTGAGATGCTGGGCAACTTCTCCTTCCAGGATTACTTCAAGGAAGAGGTCATCCCTTGGGCATGGGAGTTTTTGACCAGCGACGAGTGGATGGCCATCCCCAAGGACCGCCTGCACATCTCCGTCTACGAAGAGGACGATGAGGCCTACGATATCTGGACCAAGAAGGTGGGCATCGCCCCGGACCACATGGTGCGTCTGGGCAAGGAAGACAACTTCTGGGAGCACGGCTCCGGCCCGTGCGGCCCCTGCTCCGAGATCTACTTTGACCGCGGCCCCGAGTACGGCTGCGGCAAGCCGACCTGCGGTGTGGGCTGCGACTGCGACCGTTATATGGAGATCTGGAACCTGGTGTTCAGCCAGTTCGACGCTGACGGCAAGGGCCACTACGAGCGTCTGGCACGCCCCAACATCGATACCGGCATGGGTCTGGAGCGTCTGGCCTGCGTGATGCAGAACGTGGGCAACCTGTTTGAGGTGGACACCGTGCAGAGCGTGCTGCACCATGTGGAGCACATCGCAAACAAGACCTATGGCGAAAATGCCAAGGATGACATCTCCATCCGCGTCATCACCGATCATATCCGCAGCTGCACCTTTATGGTGTCCGACGGTATCCTGCCCTCCAACGAGGGCCGCGGCTATGTGCTGCGCCGTCTGCTGCGCCGCGCTGCCCGCCATGGCCGGATGCTGGGCATCAACCGCCCGTTCCTGGTGGAACTGGTGGAGACCGTCATCCAGTCCAGCGAGAGCGCTTATCCCGAGCTGCGTGAGCATGACGCTTATATCAAGAAGGTCATCGGCACCGAGGAGGCAAACTTTGCCCGCACCATCGACGCCGGCATGAACATCCTGAACAA
>CAKSZM010000137.1 GCA_934525735.1 uncultured Faecalibacterium sp.
GCACTGCAGCACATAGCTGCCCAGTGCAAAGATCTTGCCGTTGGAGGGCACATACAGGCGGCAGGCAATGTTCTGCTGTCCGGTCGCCACCGAGAAGTCCTCGGCATCGATCTCAATGACCACCTGTTCCGGGGTCAGCGTTTCCATGGCGCCCTTGGGGCCGCAGAGAGTCACATTCATCAGGCGTTCAGTCTCCACCGTCAGCTCATAGGTGGAGGGCAGGTTGACCACCTGCACGCAGGTGTTGGGCAGGTTGAGAGTCTTGGTCTCCAGATTGGAGCAGTCGAAGCTGACCGTGATGCTGGAAATATTGTCCAGCAGGTAGATGTCCGACGGCAGCTCGATGGGCATCTCATAGACCTTGTTCAGCGTAAAGGTGGACAGGTCGATGCTGCCGATGGGCAGGGTGGAAAGCTGGTCGATCTTTGCCGCCGGGCCTGCCACCTTGAGCTGTTGGCGGCTGAGGGCATACACCAGCACGGAAGAGTCAAAATCCTTCGGTGCATTGATGAAATTCACATTCACCGGCAGAGTAGCCATCTTGTACACCTGCAGCGTCACATCCACGCTGTTCTCTTCCAGCTCGGTGTACTCGAACTTGACCTCCTTGCCGCCGGAGGTGTAGAACCGCAGCGGCGTGTTCAGCGTCACCGACTCGGTCAGCTCGCTGGAATAGGTCACCTCCGCCGTGCAGGTGGTCACCTTGTCCAGCTCGCTGCTGGGGCCGGAGAGGGTCACGGTATCCTTGGAGACATCGGTGCTGTAGAGGATGTAGCCATCCGCAATGGTCAGATAGTTGGTGGTGATGGTCACGGGCAGGGTCTTTTCCTCCACCACATCGAACACCACATTCACGGTGTTGTCGCTGCCTTCCATGGTCACGGTGACGCCGTTCAGCAGGCCGTTGGCCCCGCGCACCAGCAGGCGCAGGTTCTTTTCGCCGCTGTCCCGCACGCTGGACCAGTCCGGGTAGACCACAAAGTCGGAGGCCGTCAGCCCACCGATGGTGTAGCCGTCGCCGGAAAGCTTCAGGTTCACGGTCTTGTCTTCGGCGCTGACGATGCTCAGCCCCCGGGAGGCATAGGCCGAGGAATCATAGGTATAATCCACCGGCACATTGTAGATGGTATTGGTGGTGCCTGGCTGGACGATAATGGTCACGATCATCCACGCAATAATGGCACCCAGAATGGACAGCGCCAGCCGGATGCGGCGGTCGTCCAGCATGTTCTTCTTAGGGGAGACGGCAGGCTTTGTGCCGTTCGGTTTGTTGGGCGTAGTGCTCACTGCTGCTCATCCTCCTTCTGGCTGACCCACTTTTTCAGCCGGTCAAGCTGCTCCCGCCAGCCGCCGGCTGAATTTTTCTCCGAAGCGGTCTCTTTGGGGATCATCTCATCGATCAGGCGGGTATACAGGGTCTGGCGGTCAAAATGGCGGATCAGCACGCCGTTCTTCGCCACGGAAATGATGCCGGTCTCCTCGCTCACCACAATGGCGATGGCGTCGGAGTTTTCGGCGATGCCGAGGCAGGCGCGGTGGCGGGTGCCCATATCCTTGCCCAGATCCAGATTGTTGGAAAGCGGCAGCACACAGCCCGCCGCTTTGATGCGGCCGTTCTCGATGATGGCCGCGCCGTCATGCAGGGGCGTACCCTCGTAGAAGATGGTGCCCAGCACTTCCAGGTTGACCGCGCTGTTCACCGGGGTGCCGGTGCGCACGATCTCGGAGAGGTTGGTGTGACGCTCCAGCACGATCAGTGCGCCGGTCTTGGTCTC
>CAKSZM010000138.1 GCA_934525735.1 uncultured Faecalibacterium sp.
ACCTCGCTGCCGGAGCTGGTCACGGCCATCACCTCGCTGGCCAAGGGCCACGGGGCGCTGTCGCTGGGCAATGTCATCGGTGCAAACGTGTTCAATCTGGTGCTGGTGAGCGGCGTGTCGGTCACGCTGGCTCCTTTTGCCATCCCGCAGAACTCCATGCTCTTCGGGCACAATGCTTCGCTGGTGCTGGAGATCCCGGTGATGTTCGCGGTTATGCTGCTGCTGACTCTGCCTGCTCTGATCAAGGGCAAGCTGAGCCGCCCGCAGGGCATTGCGCTGCTGTGCATCTACGCGGCCTTCTGTGTGGTGCAGTTTACCATCTGAGCATACAAGACGCAAGCAAGACGTAAAAAAGTCCCGGTGCAGTTCGGTTTTACTGCACCGGGACTTTTTACGCTTCAGAAGAATTACTGCTGCGCGAAAATTTTGATCTCGTCCTTGTCCATAAAGGCGGCACCGGCAAAACCGGCGGCTTCCAGCTGACCCAGCTGCTTGCCCAGCTTCTTGGCCTGCTGCAGCACAGTCACGTTGTAGCTGTCGCGCAGGGCAGCGGCCTTTGCCAGCACGGCGGGGAAATCGGCGTCCTTTGCGTACAGCAGGGCAATCTTCTGCTTGGCGCCGGGGATCTGGTAGCCCTGCTCCAGCAGGATGCCGCACACCCGCTCGAAACCGATGGAGAAGCCCACGGCAGGCACCTGAGTACCCAGGAATTTGCCCACCATGTTGTCGTAGCGGCCGCCGCCGGCAACCGCACCGCTGAACTGCGGGCAGGTGATCTCGAACACCATGCCGGTGTAGTAGCCCTGACCGCGCACAAGGCTGGGGCAGTAGGCCACCTGATAGCGGCCCGCAGCCATGGCGTTGGCCGTGGCCAGAACATACTTCAGGTCATCGGCGATGGCGGGGTCTGCACAGCGGGCGGCCACGGCGTCCAGCGTCACCTCACCGGCGGCGATGAAGTCGGCCAGCGCGTTGATGGCGTTTTCCGGCAGCTGCTTTTCAATCAGCTCGGCCTTGACGCCCTCGGCACCGATCTTGTCCATCTTGTCAAAGGTGATGCAGACGGAATCCAGCGTGTCAGCAGCAAAACCCATGCTCTCCAGCATCCCGCGCAGGATGCGGCGGTCGTTGATGTTGACGGTGAAACCGGTAAAGCCGATGTTCAGCAGAGCGCGGGTGGTCACGTCGATCAGCTCCACCTCGGCGTTGGGGGAAGAATCGCCCAGAATGTCGATATCGCACTGCACGAACTCGCGCAGGCGGCCTTTCTGGGGGCGCTCGGCGCGGAACACGCGGTCGGTCTGGATCACCTTGAAGGGGCTGGGGAGCTTGTCCTTGTTGGCTGCATAGTAGCGGCTCAGGGGCAGGGTCAGGTCATAGCGCAGACCCATGTCGGACAGCTGCTTGGGGTCGCCGGTGTTCAGAGCAGCGGTGAGCTTGTCGCCGCGCTTGAGCACCTTGAAGATCAGGTTCAGGTTGTCGCCGCCGTCGGACTTGTCCAGATTTTCCAT